>CAZGJB010000412.1:0-2514 GCA_964526145.1 uncultured Opitutaceae bacterium | reverse complement strand
ACGGTGACCGGGATGGCGAAGAACGGGCAGTAGATGAACTGGTCGCACAGGGACTTGAGCGTGATCGTCTGCCAGTCGAGTCCTTCGCCGAACATCAGGGCCATCAGGCGGTACCACAGGTCGACCTCGATCCCCTTGTAGCCCCAGAAGGCGATGAGCGCCGCGCCCTGGCGCCGGTCGTAGCGGTCGCGGGTGGCCGGCTGCGACCAGAGCAGGACGAGGGGCAGCAGGCCGCCGAAGATCGCCGTGGTCAGGAAGCTTGATGCGAAGCCGGCTGCGATGCGCCACGCCTCGATGCGTCCGAGGAGCTCGCGGGTGGGCGGGTGCCAGTAGTAAGCCAGCACGAGCGCCAGGGCTCCGGCCTGCAGGGCGAGTCCCGGCAGGACATTGGCGCGGGCCCCGTGCAGCCCGGCCTGCCAGGAGGCGCGGAGCGACGGGGAGACAGGGGCGGTGGCGGACATGGAAACCGCCAGCCTGTCAGGCGTCAGGGCCGGTGCGAGCGGGATTTGGCTCGGTTCCCTCAGTGCTCGCCGAGGTTGCGGCGCAGCATGCCCTGCAGGGCGGGGAGGTTGCGGACGGCGATTTCCTTGCCCGTGACCGCGATGAACTTCTGGTCGCGCAGGCGGCCGAGGGTGCGGGAGAGGGTTTCGCTGCTCGTGCCGAGCTCGGCCGCGAGCACGCGCTTCGTGCCAGGGAGGCGGATGGTGCCGCCGGTGGCGGACGGGCTGTGCTTCACGAGCCAGTTGAGGAGGCGCGTCTCCACGTCCTTGAGCGTCAGGTCGTCGAGCATGCCCACCAGCACGCGCAGGTGGCTGCTCATCGAGCCGAGCATGCGCAGGGCGAGGTCGGGCCGGCGGCCGATGAGCTCGAGGATCGGGCCCTTGGGGATGATCAGCACCGTGCTCGGCTCCACCGCGCGCGCATTGGCCGGGTAGCCGGTGGGGGAGGCGAGGGCGGCCTCGGCGAAGGATTCGCCGGAGCGGAAGACGTGGATCACCTGCTCCTTGCCGATCGCGCTCACGCGGTGGACGTTGATCGCCCCGCTCTGCACCAGGTAGCAGCCGCGCGCGGCCTCGCCCTCGTGGAAGAGATAATCGTCCTTCGCCAGCTTCTGCGTGATCACAAAACCCGCGATCACCATCAGATCCTCCCCGGACAGGCCGGAGAACAGCTGGCAGCAGCGCAGCGTACCGATGAGACCGGTAAGCTTGAAGTCGGCGGGTCGGGGCGACGTCGGCATCGGCGGAGACCTTGCCGCGCGAATCAGGCGGAGTCCCGTAAAAAATGCGTCGGAACCCGAGGTTTTCCCCTCAGGACGCGATTTGCTTGATCCGCGTCAAGGCGCGGCGGGCAGCGGTGTGCGACGGTGCGGGCGAATCCATTCATCCACACCATGAACACTGCCACGACCCCTGTCTTCACTCCTGAAACCACCGTCGGCGCGATCGTCGCCGAACGGCCCGCGCTCGCCCGCGTCTTCGAACGCCTGGGCATCGATTATTGCTGCGGCGGCAAGCAAACGCTCGCCGCGGCCTGCAGCCGCAAGCACCTCGACCCCCACACGGTCGGCCTGATGCTCGCGGCCACCATCACGGAAATCGGCGCGCCCACCGAGGTGGATGCGGCCGGCATGACGCTGACCCAGCTCGCCGACCACATCGAGCAGACGCACCACGTTTACGTGAAGGGCGAGCTTCCCCGCCTCGTCGAGATGGCCGGTCGCGTCGCCGGCAAGCACGGCTGGCGCGATGCCCGCCTCGCCGAGGTGCACCAGACCGTCATCGCCCTCGCCGAGGAGATGTTCAGCCACATGCGCAAGGAGGAGCTCATCCTCTTCCCCATCGTGCGCCAGATCGAGGCCGGCGCCGCCGCCGGCACTTTCCACTGCGGGTCCATCGCCAATCCCATCAGCGTCATGGAGGCGGAGCACGAGTCGGCCGGCAATGCGGTTGCGCGCCTGCGCGAGCTCACCGACGGCTTCGCCCCCGACGCCGAGAGCTGCAACACGCACCGCGCGCTGCTGGCCGGCCTGGCGGAGTTCGAGTCCGACCTGCACCGCCACGTGCACAAGGAGAACAACATCCTGTTCCCGCGCGCGCTGGCGCAGTCAGGGAACAACTGACCGCCGCGCGCTACGCCGCCAGCCGATCCACCGCCAGCGCCACGATCACCACGGGTAGATAGATGATCGAGGCGAAGAACAGGCGGCGGGCGGCGAGGTCGCGCTGGCCGGCGTCGCGCAGGAAACGCCATGCGCAACTGAGAAAAGCCGCGCCGGCGACCGCCGCGGTCACGCCGTAGATCGCTCCGAGGTGACCCAGCGCCCAAGGGGCGAGCGACACCGGCAGGAGCGCGACGGCGTAGCCCAGCGACCACGCGGCGGTGCGCGTTCCGTCGAGGTCCACCGCGGGCAACAGACGGAAGCCCGCGGCGCGGTAGTCGGCGCGGTGGCGCCAGCCGATCGCGAAGAAGTGCGGCATCTGCCAGCAGAGCAGCAACGCGGCGAGCGCCGTG
>CAZGJB010000411.1:0-2539 GCA_964526145.1 uncultured Opitutaceae bacterium | reverse complement strand
GTTCAGATGTGGTGCTAGATCAATCGCTGCACCATACGCATGCGTACTCAATTTACCCACTGTAAACTTACCGTCAACCCCACGAATCGGCCTAAAATTGAACCCACCACCATATTGGTCAAGACCGAAAGTTTTACGTTCCGATTTTGAGATTGATTTTTGTATCTTTGTCAGAATTCTTATTAAACTATCTGCACATTTTTTATTGATTGCAATCTTTGTGATTTTAGTCTCACCCATCCACATCTCATATGGTGCGTCTATCCTTCGGATGTTTATGGTTTCAAAATGTGGGTCAAGAACTATCCCGGTAGACACTACTTTCCAAGGTTGACCGTAAAAATTAGTCATTGATTGAGCATCCTGTTTCGGGAATAATATCATGTTGACCCCTTCACCAATGGTAAGTTCATATAAGGATTACGAAACAAATAAATTGGAAAATCAGAAAATATTCTGACGGATGAAAAACGTGTGGTGTATTTCGGTGTCATTTTCTTAAAAGATTTCCTAACTCGTACCAAACAGCAATACCTATCCCAACCACAGCCGACCAAATCAAACCTGATACTGTCTTCTCAATAATAGCTTGTGTCAATTTCTTCCGTGATTCTATGTCAGCGATCATCACTTCGTGATACCGACGATGACCTTCAATATCCCCAGCTGGGAACGCTTTTGTAACAGTATCAGATAGCATTTTTACATCCCCAGATAGTTCGTGTATTGAATTTTCAAGTTGAGAAGCAAACTTCCCACCAGCTTCACATGGACATTCGTGAGTTGGAAATCGTGTTAATTGTTCAGTCATTTTTTATATTTACTCCAACCTATAGAACGCACAAAAATATAAACAAAAAATGCCATAAACGGATAACCACGCAACATAATAGATGCCGCAAACTCTATGTCTGCTAGTTTACGTGGATAACGTGACTCGTAATTAAAATCATGTATGTCGCACAAATCGCCAAACTTATCGTTGAACCATTTGCGGAACCAAGGCATGTACAACATCGTGCATCTAGACATTTTCACAGCCCTCAAACGTTACTCTAAAACCAGTTCTCGCATAGTCATTAGCCGACATCATCCCCTTAACCTTTGTATGTGCTTCGTAATAAGACCAAGTCCACTCTTGGAATAAATCGTTCGGGAATTTCTTATAATAGTCATACGCTTTCTTTGCGTTCTCAACCCCATTAAACTTGTCAAGAAGCGAATCCCTGAAAGTGGTTTCCACTTGGGTTTTAACAATATGTGGCTGTGAGGACTTAACCCATTCAACTTTAAGTTTCATTTCACCCTACGCATTATAAGCTGTGTCAAATGCCGCTTTAATTTGTTCGGCGGTTGTATAATTTTGAAGGTTAGCTTTTACCGTCCCAGCTGCAGTAAAGCATTTCTGCCTGTGCTCACTGAACTTATGTCCGTCAGCGCGGAGATCACCTGCTGTGATTGGTAATACCGGATACCCACGCTCTTGCCACTGGGCCATAACCGTTTCATCTGGAATCGCTTGGTTCAACACCACACTGAAATATAAAGCTGTAAGGTCAGCCCGTGCACCATCGGTCAACTTCATAGGCACACCTTTGTACACAAAGACCCCAGCCTTCTCGTCACGATACAATGTAACACATGTCAGACCAGAAACACCATCATCGTAGGTTTCCGTGTTGACACCACCATTATAATAAACTTCTCTCGTAACTAACATTTAAACCTTCCTTAACCATAAGCTTGGTGACGCTGTACCTGTGTATGTTGGCGTTCCAAACGACGACGGTAATGCCCCATAAGTATGTGCCACATATTGAAAAACGTCATTTCCTGTGGAAGACACGTCACCAACCAAGTAATTTATCAGGTTTCTTTCTGAAGCAACAGCAACACTAGGAGCCGCGTCAAAAACAATACCAAGACCATAAATTCCAGCTGCTAAAATCTGAGAAATTATTAACTCTTTTTCACCAGTTGATGATGTCGACACAGTTCCGCAATCAAGAATTAAAGATGTAGGAACACCATCAGCCCAGTTGTAAATACCTAACCGAGCATTACCAGCTATCGCAGAAGTTACCCGCATACCTATTCTTGTGAAAGTCGTTGTTGAACCTACGATGTGAGGTATCGCATACAACCTATTAGCAACTACAGCAGCACCAGAAGTTGCGGCAATAGCTAATCCGTAATTATATCTATTTAATGCATATCCGTTATTGTTATAACTATTTAAACCAACAGTCTGAAATGTCGGTAGTGCACTAGCACCATTCGATGTCAAAAGTTGACCAGCCGTCCCAACGGAAGCAACCGATTGATGTGCACCAGTACCAGTTGTACCACCACAAATAATTGCATAAGCTGTCGCAGATGACCTACCAGAACCACCATCAGCAACACTAACATCCGTCCCAGAAGGTGCATAATAATCAGTGCCTTCTGTAGCTACACTGAACGCTGAAGCACCGTTCCCTTTAACCATACCAGTCAATGATGATACACCAGTACCACCATTATTCACAGCAAGGTCAGT
>CAZGJB010000410.1:0-2547 GCA_964526145.1 uncultured Opitutaceae bacterium | reverse complement strand
CCGGCATGCAGTATCCGCTGCACCTCGGGGTCACCGAAGCCGGTGACGGCGAGGACGGCCGCATCAAGAGCGCCATCGGCATCGGCAGCCTGTTGCTCGACGGTCTCGGCGACACGATCCGCGTCTCGCTGACCGAGGACTCCGTGTACGAGATCCCGGTGGCCCGGGCGATCGCCGACAAGGCGATGGCGTTGTGGAAACCGGCAGGCGGAGACCGGAAACCGGAGAGCCGGCCGGCGGATGGGGTGGATCCTTACCATTTCACGAAACGGGAAACCGTGGCTTTGGAATTGCGGCCCGGGTTGAGCATCGGGCCGGAACAGCCACCGCGGGTCGTGGTGCGATCCGGAGCGGACGTCGCCGCCACCCTGAACCAGCTGGGCCAGGCCCGGCTGCAGGACACGCCGCCGGAGATCCTGCTGGTGCCTGTCGCCGCGGCCGCCGACACGGGAAAGCTGCCGGCAAACCCGGCGATCACCTATGCGTTGGAATTGGCGCCCGCGCTGACGACCGCGGACCTTGAGCCGCTGACCCTGCCCGCCGGCACGATTTTGGTCCGCGATTTCGGCCCGACCGACGCGGCCCCGCTCGCGGCCTTCGCCGCCTTCGTCCGCGCCCGGTCGCTCGTCCTCGCCGCCGCCCTCACGCCGGATGCGCTCGCCCCTCTCGCCCCCACCCTTCGGCAACTCGGCGACGCCCGCCTCCTCTGCACTCTTTCCGGCCTCCGGTTCCCCCAATCCGATCTCGCCCACGCCCTCGGCGCCTACCGCCTCCTCGCCGAATCGTTGCGTGGCATCGGCTCCCGGGCCCCGATCTGGATCCGCAACTCCGCCGCCACCGCGCTCAAGGGCGACCCCAGCTTCCTTTCCCGCCTCCTCGAGGCCTCGTTCCTGACCGGCGGCCTGCTCTGCGACGGTCTCGGCGACCTCGTGAGCATCGAGACCGAGTCCGACCCCGCCCGCGCGACCCGGCTGGCCTACAACGTTCTCCAGGGCGCCGGCGCGCGCATCTCGAAGACCGAATTCGTCGCCTGCCCCTCCTGCGGTCGCACCCTCTTCGACCTGCAGAGCACGACGCAGCGCATCCGCGCCCAGACCGGGCACCTGAAGGGCGTGAAGCTCGCCATCATGGGCTGCATCGTGAACGGCCCGGGCGAGATGGCCGACGCCGACTTCGGCTACGTCGGCGGCGCCCCCGGCAAGATCAACCTCTACGTCGGCAAGACCTGCGTGCAGTACAATATTCCCCAGGCCGAGGCCGACGCCCGCCTGATCGCGCTGATCAAGGAGCACGGCAAGTGGTCCGATCCGACCTGAGCGGCGCCGGGGCCTGTATCCACGTCGCCACGCCGTCACACGTCCGTCACCCGGCCGTTACCTCTGTAAAATCTCCGCCCGATTCGTATCGTTCCGAGAACTACACCCACGCGTCCGGCCGCGCCTAAACTGGACCGGCGGACGCAAACAAAAAATGGGAAAAGTTATGCTCAGGTCGGCTGTGAACAACTTGTCAGAAAGTTCGCCTTGAAATGATTTTTGGGTTCACAGTTACTGCCCACTTCGCCAGCCTCATCAGGCTTCCCGGCGGTTCTTTCCCACGTCTCTCGCGACGCCCTTTCCCCACTGGCGGTTTCTCCCAATCGTAGCCGCTGGCCATCAATATCTTACATACTATCATTTATCCGCATACCCGCATCGATGGCTGGATAGAATTTTTTACCGCCCCCTGGCGTGGAAAAGGCCCCTCCTGCGACGTGTCGACTGAGTCGTCAGTGCCCGATGTGAATAAAAACGCCTTTCTGCCAGCCCATGCCTTCTTCGTCCCTGTCCCCCAGTCTTTGGGAATCCGTCAAATGTGACTTCAAGGAACTCTTCCCCGAGGACGTCTTCCAGATGTGGTTCGAGCCCTTGGTGTGCCTTGACGCCACGGAGGACAGCATGGTGCTGGGTGTGCCCAATGATTTCGCGGCCATCTGGATCCACGACAACTACCTGGACCTGATTTCGCAGCGCCTGCGCCTCAACGCCGGCCGCATGGTCAACGTCACCCTGCGCAAGACCGACGCCGTCAACGGCCGCGCCGCGCAGCCGGCCGCCAACCATCGCGTCGCCGAGCCCACCCCGGCCAAGACCCGCGCCAACTCCCGCCGCGGCCCCCGCTACGATGACCGCGGCGCCGTCGCCGGCTCGCTCAACGCCCGGAACACGTTCGAGACCTTCGTCGTCGGTGCCAACAACCAGATGGCCCACGCCGCCGCCCTCGCCGTCGCCCAGGCCCCCGCGCAGGCCTACAACCCCCTCTTCCTTTACGGCGACACCGGCCTCGGCAAGACCCACCTGATGCACGCCATCGGGCACAGCATCCTGCGCCGCAACCCCGATACGCACGTCGCCTACCTCTCCACCGAGAAGTTCACCAACGAGTTCATCCAGGCCCTGCAGGAGAACAGCCTGACCCGCTTCCGCCAGCGCTACCGGCACGTGGACGTGCTCCTGATCGACGACGTACAGTTCCTCGCCGGCAAGGATCGCATCCAGGAGGAGTTCT
>CAZGJB010000409.1:0-2573 GCA_964526145.1 uncultured Opitutaceae bacterium | reverse complement strand
CGAGCAGGGCGAAGGCCCGGTCACGGATGCGGCGCTCGGTGCCGTCGGAGCGAATGATGCGGTACTCCTCGTCGTAGCGGCTCTCGGCCTGCTTCGTCAGCATGGCAGCGCGCACGCGCATGCGATCGTCCGGATGGATCGCCTCCAGCCAGCCCTGGGGCCGCTCGTAAAGGCTGGCGCAGGTGCGCCCCCAGATCCGCTCGTAGGCCGGACTGATGTAGAGCATCCGCTGCTTGGCCGGATCGGTGATCCAGAAGACCTCGTTGATATTTTCCGCCAACTCGCGGAAACGCTCCTCGCTCGCCCGCAGCGCGGCCTCGGCGACGCGCCGCTCGCGCCGCAACCGGCCATCGGCCACGGCCTGCAGTGCGGCCGGCCCGAGCCGCGCGAGGCGGTCCTTCAAAAGGTAGTCGGTCGCCCCGCGGCGCATCGCCTCGACCGCGACGTCCTCGCCGATCGTGCCCGAGACGAGGATGAAGGGGATTTCCCGGTGCCGCCGCTTGAGCAGCTCCAGCGCCTGCATCCCGTTGAATTGAGGCAGGTCGAAATCCGAGATCACGAGGTCGAGATCCTCGTGCAGCAGGTTGAGGTAGTCGCCCTCGTTGTCCACCCGCTGCCATTCGGGCGTCATCCCGGTCCGGCGCAGCTCCCGCAGGACCAGGGCCACGTCCGCCTCGTTGTCCTCCACGATCAGGAGATGCAGCGAATTGATCATGTCCGTTCACTCGGTCGCGAGCGGCGGTTGGTTGAGCAGGAGCCAGTAGAGCCCGAGGTCGCGGACCGCGGCGGAGAACCGCTCGAAGTTCACCGGCTTGACGATATAGCTGTTCACCCCGAGCTGGTAGCTTTCGATCACATCGCGCTGTTCCTTCGAAGACGTGACGACGACCACCGGGATGGTGCGCGTGCGTGGGTCGCCTTTGAGGCGCTTGAGCACCTCCAGGCCGTCGACCTTGGGCAGTTTCAGGTCCAGAAGCACAACCTTCGGTGCCGCGGCGACGCGACGGCTGGCGAATACCCCCTCGCAGAACAGGAACTCGAGTGCCTCTGCGCCATCGCGCGCGACTTGGACATGGTTGGCCAACTTGGCCTGCCGGAGGGCCCGGAGCGCCAGCTCGAGGTCTTGGGGATTGTCCTCGACGATCAGGAGTTCAACGACGTTGGGTTCATTCATGGTTCGCCTCCGTTCCCAGATGGAAGAAGAACGTCGCTCCCTGGTCCACGGCCGCCTCCGCCCAGATGCGGCCCCCGTGGCGCTGCACGATGCGCTGAACAGTGGCTAGTCCGACACCGGTGCCCTCGTAGTCCTCGATCCGGTGCAGGCGCTGGAAGACGCCGAAGAGCTTGTTGGCATAGCGCATGTCGAAGCCCACGCCGTTGTCGCGGATGAAGAAGGTCCGTTGCCCGCCGACCTCCACCTCGCCGATGTCGATTGTGGCCAGGTCGCGCCGCCGCGTGTACTTCAGGGCGTTGGAGATCAGGTTGACCCAGACCTGCCGGATCAGCACGGGATCGCCCATGCTCGGCGTCAGCTGGCCCACGCGAACCTCGACGCGCCGGTCCGCCACCGGGAAGCCCAGTTCAGCGAGCGTCTCCCGCACCATGCGGGCGGTATCGATGCGGCGCTTGGTGAGGTCCTGACGGTTCAGCCGCGCAAACGTGAGGAGATCGTCGATCAGCGCCCCCATGCGCTGGGCCGAGTAGCGTATCGTCTGCAACTGGCGCTGGCCCTCATCCGGCAGCAGCGGGCCGAAATCCTCCAATACGGCCTGCGAGAATCCGTCGATCGCCCGGAGCGGCGCCCGCAGGTCGTGCGAGACCGAATAGGAAAAGGCCTCGAGTTCGCGGTTGGTGAGTTCGAGCTGCGCGGTGCGGTCACGGACCCGCTGCTCCAGTTCGGTGTTGAGCCGGCGGATTGTCTCCTCGGCGGCCTTGCGCTCGGTGATGTCGGCGCGGATGGCCACATATTGCCTCGGCCGACCGTCGTCGCTGAGGAACGGGACGATCGTCGTGTCGACCCAGTAGTAGCTCCCATCCTTCGCGCGGTTCTTGAGTTCGCCATGCCAGACCCGTCCGCGGCCGATCGTGGCCCAAAGGTCATGAATGAACTCCTTGGGGTGGAACCCCGAGTTGATGATGCGGTGATCCTGGCCGAGCAATTCGTCCCGGCGGTACTTCGAAATCGCGCAGAACTTGTCGTTCACGTACGTGATGCGTCCGCGCGGATCCGTGATCGCCACGATCGCGTGCTCGTCGAGCGCCGCCTTCAGGTCCCCGATCTCCTTCAGTGTGGCGCGGAGTTCGGCTTCAGTGGAGGTGGCCATGGCGAAATCAGGCGCGGGGTGTCCCGAGGGTCAGGCGCAGGTTCAGGCGCGGCGAAACCCGCACGAAGCTTTCGAAGCTCAGGGGCTTGACGATGTAGTTCACGACGCCGAGCCGGCTGCACTCGAGGATCACGCGGTCGTGGCGTGAAACGGTAAGGACGATCACCGGGATGTCGCGCAAGGCCGGCTCGGCCTTGGCGCGTCGCAGCAATTCCACGCCGGAGATCCCGGGCAGGTTGATGTCCATCA
>CAZGJB010000408.1:0-2612 GCA_964526145.1 uncultured Opitutaceae bacterium | reverse complement strand
GCGTCGATGGTTCGGGCGGCGTGTCGTGGATTCGCTCCATGTCGATGCCCAACCTTGAACAAGCCCGGCGGCGGCTGTGCCGGTTGCAGGACCACATCCGCGGAGTGCTGCTGGAAGCGCGGAGCCGGCGCGGGCGCGATTTTGCCAAGGTGGCCGGCGTCAGTGCGGCCGACACGATCTACGAGGTCGATCGCATTTCCGAGGAGGCGATCCTTGACTGGTTCGAGCGACACTGGCCCAAGGCCTGGCCGCTCGAACTCGTCATGGAAGGCCTCGAGGGCGAAGCGACGACCTTCCCCCGCGGCACGCCGGTCGCCCGCACGATCTGGAAGTGCATCCTCGATCCGATCGACGGCACGCGGAACCTGATGTACGACAAGCGCAGCGCGTGGATCCTCACGGCGCTGGCGCCGCAGCGCGGGGCGCGCACGCATCTGGGCGATATCGTCGTGGCGGCGATGACGGAATTGCCCACGAGCAAGATGTGGCGCAGCGACCAGTTGAGCGCGGTGCGCGGAAGCGGCGTGAAAGCGCAGGCGTGCAACGTGCAGACGGGCCGACGCCAGGCGCTGCGCGTGCAGCCGTCGCGGGCGCGCGACTTCGAGCACGGGTTTGCCTCGATCGCGAAGTTCTTTCCGGAGGCCAAGGGGCTCCTTGGGACGGTGGAGGAGCGGCTGTGGCGCGAACTCGGCCTTTACGGCAAAAACGGCGGCCAGCTCGTCTTCGACGACCAGTATCTCAGCACGGGCGGACAAATCTACGAGCTGGCCGTCGGCCACGACCGGATGCTCGGTGATCTGCGGCCCGCGGCGTACGCGAAGATCGGTCTCGGGTCGGCCTCGCTGTGCTGCCATCCGTACGACATCTGCACGGCGCTGATCCTGCAGGAGGCGGGTGGGATCGTGGAGATGCCGGACGGCCGGCCGCTGCGCGTGCCGCTCGACACCACGACGCCCGTGACGTGGATGGGCTACGCCAACGCCAGCCTCGCCCGCCGCGTGCGTCCGGTGCTGCGCCGGATCGTGGCCGAGTTGCTTTGACCCGTCATGGACCCCGCCGCCTACGCCCGCGAAATCGAACGCACTCAACCCGACTGCATCGTCTATCGTCCGTCGGCCGAGCGGGCGCCCGATGCGGAGAATCAGCAGATCATCGGCCTCGTGACGCCGGGCGGGCATTGGCTCCTCACGTGGACCATGGCCACGCACGAGAACAATCCGGACCAGCACGTGGTGGTCAGCCGCAGCGGGGACCGCGGGGCCACCTGGAGCGCACCGCAGTGGATCGACGGTGCGACTCCGGCGCAGCAGGCCGGACCCGAGCGGGGGAAATTCCAGGCAAGCTGGCCGTTCTTTGTCGCGGCGCCGGCGCTGGGGCGGATCTATCTATTCTACAACAAGAACATCGGCCGCACCGACGCGCGCGACGACACGACTGGCATCCTGCGCTTCCGCTACTCCGAGGACGACGGCCGTACCTGGTCCGCCCCGCACGACCACCTGCGGATCGGTCGCGGTGCGATCGACCATCCCGACCCGACGATGCCGGTCAACTTCGTCACCTGCTTCCAGAGCCTCCTCACGCCCGACGGCGTGCCGCTTGCAAGCCTGACGCGCTGGGGATCGGGGAGTCCGCACCTGCTCAACGTCAACAGCGAGGTGTGCTTCCTCCGCTTCGAGAACCTCCTCACCGAACGTGACCCGGCGAAGGTCGTGATGACCACGTGGCCCGAGGGCGGCACGGGCCTGCAGGTGCCGCATCCGTTCCGCATGAACCAGAGCGTGGCCCAGGAGGCGGCCACCGTGACGCTGCCGGACGGACGGTTGTTCACGGTCATGCGCACGCTGCAGGGCGCTCTCTTCTGGAGCATGTCGCGCGATGCCGGGCGCAGCTGGGCGTCGCATTGGACGGATGCGGACGAGACCAAGCCGCTCCCGGTCTTTCCGCTCCGGTACAGCGACGACGGCCCGCTGGTGCACTCGCCGATCGTGTGCAGCCCGATCTTCGAATACGCACCCGGGAAATACTGCCTGGTTTATTTCAACAACGACGGCTACCTGCCGGGTGCACGACATCCGACCGATTATCAGGTCAACCGGCGCGACGCGTGGATCGTGTGCGGGCGGTTTGTCGATGGGCCGGGCCAGCCGGTGGTCTTCGGTGAACCGCGTCGGCTGGCGACGGCCGATGGCGTGAGTCTAGGCCATTACGGCCGGATCGAGCCCGTGTGTTACCCGAGCTATTTCCGCGACGGCGGTGACCACTGGCTGTGGTATTCCGATCGCAAACATTTCGTGCTGGGCAAAAAGCTGAATGCATATCTGGAGTAAACGGGCATGAATATCATCGGCGTCGACATCGGCGGGACGAAATGCGCGCTCAGCGTGCCGGTCGGGGCGGAACGCGTGCGGGAGGTCGTGCGGTTTCCGACCACCGATGTGCAGGGTACGCTCGAGCGCATCTACGCTGAGATCGCCCGGTTGGCTCCGGCCGCGGACACAGTTTTCGGCGTGTCCTGCGGCGGGCCGCTCGATTCGAAGCGCGGACTCGTGTTGTCACCGCCGAACCTGCCGGGTTGGGACCGCATCCCGATCTGCGCTGAGCTGACCAAG
>CAZGJB010000407.1:0-2613 GCA_964526145.1 uncultured Opitutaceae bacterium | reverse complement strand
GGTCAGCCATTCAAGAACCTTGAAGGCGTTAATGACGAAGCCGGCGTCAAACTGGAGTTGTTCAACGGAGGGCTAGTTTCGACGTTTTCCGTCTTTGATGCCCGACTTAAGAATCAAGTGTTGTCTGGCGACACCCTGCCTGACGGGCGTCGCGAGCAAATCCAGATAGGCGAGAACAACACCGAAGGTTGGGAGGTTGACTTCGCTTGGCAGGTGAATCCCTCGCTTGCGTTCTTGGGGGGTTATGGCGATCTGACTTCGGTGAATGAACGGAAAATCCGAATCCGTCATGTTCCTCAGGGACCGAACTACAAGCTCTTCGGAAAGTACAGTTTCCTGAACGGTCCGATTAAAGGGTTGGATGTCGGCCTGGGCTATGTGTATGTAAACGACCGGTCGGGAGATAATAACGATAGTTTTAATATCCCCGCCTACAGCACCTGGGACATGATCATGAACTATCGCTGGAAACGGATGGATTTCTCCCTGGTAATCAGGAATCTGACGGATGAGACGTACATCAATACCGGTGGATCCGAGCGGCGCGCTCAGGTGGGCGAGTTCCGGACAATTCGCTTTTCTACCGCCTACCGATTCTGATGTTGTCGGAATGCTTGGTTGGGCTCCGTCTGGACGACTAGGCGGAGCCCAAACTAATCTTGAATAGAGAACTGGCAGCTCTCCGGGGCTCCCTGCGTGCGTGAATTTTAGGAAAATCAGTTATTGAATCTGCCATGCGAGCTAATGGTCCTAGTAACTTTGACGTAATTGTTTGCGGAGGTGGGCCTTCGGGTGTTGCCGCTGCCCTGGCAGCCGCTCGGCACGGTGCGCGAACTCTCTTGATCGAGCGCTACGGCTTTTGCGGCGGTATGGCGACCGCTGCCTTGGTTAATCCGTGGGCCGGCCATGAGTACAGGAATCCTGCTGACGGGCGTCGCGGATCATTGATTGGAGGCATTTTTAAGGAGGTAGCTTCCGAACTCAAAGACCGCGGGGGGTTCGGGTCGACGCTTTCGCCCTCAGCATTCGATGAAGAGATGCTCAAATCCGTCTACGATCGGCTTCTGACAGCGGCTAACGTCTCCGTCCGTTATCATAGTTTTGTTTGGGGCGTGACCAAATCAGGTGCACGCATCCAGTCGGTCAAAATTCTATCGAAGGGCGGAATTGAGGAGTTTTTCGCCAATGTCTTCATCGATTGCTCAGGGGACGCGGACTTGGTGGCGCAGAGCGGATGCGGGTACAGCATCGGTCGGACGAGCGATGGGCTCATGCAGGCGATGACGGTTAGCTTCCGCATGGCGAATGTCGACAAGAAGGCCATGATCGAGGCCGGTAATCTTCGAAAGGCGAGGGCTTTGGTTGAGCCGTACTTCCAACATGCGATCCAGTCTGGAGAGTTGCATTACCCATATCGCAACTTCGTGCACTTTTACGACTATCCTCGTCCAGGAGTACTGCATTTCAACATGACCCGGATTAACAAGGTCTCGGGCCTTTTGGCGACTGACCTCTCGGCTGCGGAAATGGAGGGGCGTCGTCAGGCATTTTTGATTAGTGATTGGCTGATCCGGACGGTGCCATTCTTTCGTCACGCGTACCTGGAAAAGGCTGCATGTCAGGTCGGCGTTAGGGAGACCCGGCACATCCATGGCATCTACACCATGACCATGGAAGATATCGTTGGGGCCAGAAAGTTTGAGGATGGGGTCACCCGGTCGTGCTATTTCATCGACATTCATAACCCAGTCGGTGCCCAGGATGAGCATCAACGGCAGGGCGGACATGGAGCGGTAAAAGCCGAATATGGCCCGCCTTTGGGTGATTACTATGAGGTGCCCTACCGTAGCATGATCACGCCAGATTGCCCAAACCTTGCCGTCGCGTGTCGGGCGCTTTCCGCGACGCATGAAGCGTCCGCGGCCATTCGAGTGATGGCAACTATGCACGGCTTAGGGGAAGCTGTTGGCATTGCCGCCGCCAAGTCATTGGAACAGGGTGGCGATATGAGTTCGATTTCCGGGGAATGGGTTAGGAGCCAAATCGGCTACATGCGATCCGGCCCAGACTACGGGGATCCTTGGAACGTGCCCGGAGATGTATTTGATCACCTTCCAGCCGGATTGCTTTAGCTGTGGAATGCGGCGCTGCAAAGGTTGCTCTCCAGCTTAGGATTGGCTGGACCCGGCAGGTGACGGCGCGGAGGAGATCAGTGTAATATTCGGGTTAAGCCTAACCGTGAACCTTCACGTCATCGACATCTTTGTTCTAGTTGGGTACTTCGCTCTGGTGCTGTACATTGGTTTGCGTTTCTCCAAGCGCAACCGCAGCACCGAGCGATATTTCCTTGGTGGACGTGATTTTCCCGGATGGGCGATTGGGCTGAGCTTTATCGGATCAACGATCAGCTCAGTCACCTTCATCGCGTATCCGGCCGACAGTTTCAAAACTGCGTGGGTCCGCTTGCTTCCGAATCTCGCTTTTCCCATCGTCGTTACACTGGCAGGCTTGCTCTTCATCCCCTTTTTTCGCGGGGGGGTTGCGCGTTCCGCCTACCACTATCTTGCGCTCCGGTTTGGCCCCGCGATTTCTCTGTATGCCGCCTCGATTTAC
>CAZGJB010000406.1:0-2628 GCA_964526145.1 uncultured Opitutaceae bacterium | reverse complement strand
AATCCATCCGGTACAGCTGGTCGCCGGAGAGGATCAGCACCAGGTCGTGCGGGAATGAGCGGAAGTGGATCAGGTTGCGTCGCACGGCATCGGCCGTGCCCTGGTACCAGTCGGAGCCTTTCTCGGTCTGCTCCGCCGAAAGGATGTCCACAAAGCCTCCGCCAAACGGATCAAAATGGTAGGTACCCTGGACGTGCCGGTGCAGCGAGGCCGTCTGGAACTGCGTCAGCAGGAAGATCCGGTTGATGCCCGAGTTGAGGCAATTGCTGATCGGGATGTCCACGAGGCGATACTTGCCCGCCAGCGGCACGGCCGGCTTGCATCGCTCCATGGTCAAGGGGTGCAGCCGGGTTCCCCGCCCACCGCCCATGATCACCGCAAGTGCACGCTGTTGTGTCGTCATATGAGGTAGCCTAAGCTTGCTCAAGCATCTCTGATGCCGCTTATTTCGCCAGTTAAATTCAACAACCATGTGCGGAATCGTCGGCTACGTCGGTAAACAAAAGGCAGCGTCACTGATCATCGAGGGGCTCAAGCGCCTCGAGTATCGGGGCTATGACTCGGCCGGAGTGGCCGTATTTCAACAGAACCATTTTGAGGTGGCCAAGAAGGCCGGCCGAGCCGCCGACCTGGAGAAGGAAATGGTGCGGCACCGCTTCACCGGCACCTACGGCATCGGCCATACGCGCTGGGCGACCCACGGCGGCGTCACCGACGCGAACGCCCACCCGCACCTGAGTAGCGACGGCAAGATCGCCCTGATCCACAACGGCGTGATCGAGAACTATCTCTCGATGAAGAAATTCCTCGCCGGCAAGGGTTACACCTTCGCCTCCGAGACCGACACCGAGGTCCTCTGCAATCTCATCGCCTACCACTACGCCAAGGAGCCGGAACACGCCGAGGGCAACCGCTTCCTCGAGAGCGTCCGCAAGACGCTCCGCCACGCCGAGGGCACCTACGGCATCGTCGTGATGTGCCTGGATCACCCCGGCGAACTGGTGGCTGCGCGCAAGGGCTCGCCCCTCATCCTCGGCCTCGGCGACGGCGAGAACCTCGTCGCCTCCGACGTTGCCGCCATCGTCAGCCGCACCCAGAGCGTCGTCTATCTCAAGGACAGTGAACTCGCCCTCGTCACGCCGGCGAGCATCGCCATCTCCACCCTCGACGAAGGCGACGTCGACCCCGTGGTCGACACCGTCACCTGGTCGATCACCGACGCCGATCTCGGCGGCAATGCGCACTTCATGGAGAAGGAGATCTTCGAGCAGCCGACGGCGCTCGAGAACGCCATGCGCGGTCGCTTCGCCGAGGACGGCAGCACCGCCCAGTTCGGCGGCCTCAACGTGCCGCCGGCCGAGTTCCGCCAGATCGAACGCTTCATGTTCTGCGCCTGCGGGACGGCCTGGCACGCCTGCCTCGTCACCGAGCACCTGCTCGAACGCTTCGCCCGCGTCCCGGTGGAGGTGGATTACGCGTCGGAGTTCCGCTACCGAAATTCGCCGCTGTTCCGAAACACCCAGTTCTTCGTCATCAGCCAATCCGGCGAGACGATCGACACGCTCGCCGCCCTTCGCGAGGCCAAGCGCAAGGGCTACCGCGTCCTCGCCATCGTCAATGTCGTCGGCTCCACCATCGCCCGCGAGGCCGACGGCGGCATCTACCAGCACGTCGGACCCGAGGTCGGCGTGGCCTCCACCAAGGCCTTCACCTCGCAGCTACTCCTCGGCGCCATGGTCGCCCTCTACGTCGCCCGCATGCGCGACATGAGCTTCAGCGAGGGCGTGGAATACGTGAAGGCGCTCAAGGGCGCGCCCAATCTCGTGCGCCAGGTCCTCGAACAGGCGCCCCACATCAAGGCCATCGCCGACCGCTTCGCCAAGTATGACGACATGCTCTTCCTCGGCCGCCTGTCGCTCTTCCCCATCGCCCTCGAGGGGGCGCTCAAGCTGAAGGAGATCTCCTACATCCATGCCGAGGGCTACCCGGCCGCGGAGATGAAGCACGGCCCGATCGCCCTCATCAGCGAGCAGTGCCCCAGCGTCTTTTTCGTCACCAAGGGCGAGATGTTCGGCAAGATCGTGTCCTCGATGCAGGAGATCAAGGCCCGCAAGGGTCCCATCATCGCGATCTGCACCGCCGGTCTGGACCTGCCCCCGGGGTTGGCCGACGAGGTCATTTCCATTCCCGACTGCCACGAGGCGGTGCTGCCGATCGTCGCCACGATCCCCGTGCAGCTGCTCAGCTACTACATCGCCGTGGCGCGCGGCTGCGACGTCGACAAGCCCCGCAACCTGGCCAAGAGCGTCACCGTCGAGTGACCAATCCCGCGATGCACATCCATCCCTCCCGCGCCGATTTCGTCCGCCTGTGCACCCGCGGCAACGTCGTGCCGGTCTGCACCGACCTCATGGCGGATTTCGAGACCCCGGTCTCCGCGTACGCCAAGCTCAAGGATGCAGGCCCGGCCTACCTGCTCGAATCCGTCGAGGGCGGCGAAACGCTCTCGCGCTACAGCTTCATCGGCTGCCGGCCCCGGAAGATCCTGGTGTGCGGGCCGACCACCACCGAGATCCGGATGCCAGGCCGCCCGGTCCAGAAGGTCCCCACCCCACCCGATCCCCTCAC
>CAZGJB010000405.1:0-2660 GCA_964526145.1 uncultured Opitutaceae bacterium | reverse complement strand
GTTCCGCACCGCCGTGCGTTTCTCCCAGCGCTGCCCCAGCCGCATCGTCGTGCTCTGCCCGATGGTGCGCGAGACCGGCGCGAAGGAGATGCGGGCCAAGATCTACGGCGAATGCCACCTCGGCCGCAGCAAGGGCGACAAGCGTTGCGTCGAGTTCGTGATGCTCAATTACCCGCTGGGCGCGCGCCTGCACCTCGAGGACCAGGTGTCGGTCTGCCTCTCGACCGACCTGCCCCTGTATTATTGGGTGCACCGGTTCACCGACAGTTCGCGCCTGGCCGATTACCGTTACCTGCTCAGCCGCGCCAAGCGCGTGCTGATCGACAGCGCGATCGCCCCGCCCGACACGATGACCTATCCGTGGCCGAAGCCCGCGGCGTTGCGCGACCTCGTCTTTGCGCGCCTGCTGCCGATCCGGCAGACGATCGGGCAATTCCTCTCCTCCTATCCGCCGGCGGCGCTCGTGGATGGCCTGCAGGAGGTCACCCTGACCTCGGGCCGCGACCTGGGCGGCGAGGGCTGCGTGCTCGGTTCCTGGCTGGCGGAGCGCCTCAATGCCTGCGGGGCCGCGGCGCCCGCCACGACCATCCACCATCGGCTCGGCTTGGCGCAGGTCTTCACGCTGGAATTCAGGTACGCGGACCCGAGGCGCTATTTCCGCTGGTCCGGCAGCCTGGCCGACGGCCACGCCCGCTTCGCCGGCGACTTCGGCGGCGGCGGCACCACGCTGCCGGCCTCGATCAGCCTGCTGACCCCCGAAGCCGCGCTGAACGAGGCGATGTTCTTCTAGGGCGCGAGCGCGCGCACCAGCAGCGCGGTCGCGTCGGCGGATTCGCCGGGTGCGCGCTGGATGACCGGGACGTCCTTGTCACGGGCGGCGGCCAAGGCGATCTGCTCACGCTCGGCTTCGGCCGCGGTGAGACGCGGCTGCACCACCGACGGCAGGACGACCACGCAGTCCCAGCCGGAGCCGTCGAACCACTGCGCGCGGTTGAGGATGCCGCCGAAGGTGCGGTAGTAAGGCACACCGGGCGCGGGTTCGGCCGACGCAGGCACGGCGACGACGACAAGGTCGGGCGGGGTCAGGCCGGTTTGGTTGCGGTATTTCATCCAGCCCTCGGCGGTCGCGTCGGCTTCAAGGGTGGCGAGGGACTTGCCGGCGTTTTCCCAGCGCGTGACGTGCACCTCCGCGTTGGGGAATCTCTCCCGCAGGGCCGCCGCGATCGCGGTGTCGAGCGGCGCCATCGCGAGCACGTGCACGGGTTGGCCCGCGCGCAATTTTTCCTGGGTGCGGGCAAAGGCGACCGGACCGACCGCCCGCAGGGGCGGGACGTGCGCCGGGCCGGCGGGCCGGCCGGTGAGGGCGGCGGCTGCGGTGGCGGCGATGAGCGCGTGACCCCGCAGGTTGGGGTGAATCGTGTCGCTCATGAGCCGCAGCCAATCCGCTGGCGCGCTCGCTTGTACGCCCGCAAAGGCTGCATGGACGTCGGCGACCGGCACGCCGTGCTCGCGACCCACGTCGCGCACGATCGCGGCGTAAGCGGCCACCTTTTCCGGGGGCCGTCCGGCATCGCCGGGTTCGACGGCGTTTGGGGTGAGCAGAAGCAGGTCGCTGCCGGCGGCGCGGATCCGGTCGCACAGCGTGTGAAGATTGGCGCGGAAGACATCCGCCGGCAGGCGGGCGGTGTCATTCATGCCGAACTTCATCACCACGAGGTGCGGACGGTGCGCGAGCGCGTCGGCGTCGAGGCGGGCGAGCGCATCGGCGGTCGTGTTGCCGCTCACGCCGGCGTTGAGCATGATCAGCCGGGCGCCGGGCCAGGCCTGCACGAGCTGGTCGCCGAGCAGGTGGCTCCAGGCGCGGTGACCGCCGGTGTGGTAGTAGATGCCGGTGATGCTGTCGCCGAAACAGACGATCCGGGTTTCCTCCCCGGCGGCGATGCGGTCGGCGAGGGGAGTGGCGGCGGTGGTCATGGTGGCGAACGCGAGGACAAAAGCCCCAATCGTGGCGCGCGAGAAGCCCGTTTTCACAGCGCAGAGGTAGGCGCGTGCGTCTGCGCTGCCAAGGCGAACCTCGTTAATCGGCAAAATCCGCTTTGCTTCACCCGGCGATTGCGCCTCGTATTACGCCATCATGAACCCTGAAGCCAAACTGGCCGAACTCGGCCTCACCCTCCCCAATCCGCCTGCCGCCGCGGGCAGCTATGTGCCCACCGTGCGCACGGGCAACCTGCTCTACTGCGCCGGCACGATCTGCATGGTCAACGGCCAGATGACCCACGTCGGTCAGGTGGGCAAGGAGCAGACCGTCGCCACCGCCGCCAAGGCGGCCGAGATCTGCGCCCTCAACACCCTCGCCAACATCAAGGCGGCCGTCGGCTCCCTCGACAAGGTGGCGCGCATTGTCTTCGTCACGGGCTTCGTCAACGCCGTGGACGGCTTCACCGACAGCCCGGCGGTCATCAACGGCGCCAGCGACCTCTTCGTGAAGGTCTTCGGCGAGGCCGGCAAGCACGCCCGCGCCGCCGTCGCGACCAACGGCCTGCCCAAGGGCACCACGGTCGAGGTGCAGGTCGTGGCTGAGCTCAAGGCCTGAGGATTTGAATGTGGAAATCAGGAACCCGGGAAGAATACCCAAACCCAGGTTTTTTCCTGCTTTC
>CAZGJB010000404.1:0-2663 GCA_964526145.1 uncultured Opitutaceae bacterium | reverse complement strand
GGCCGAGGCGCGGGCTCGTGACGAAGGGCTTCACCGCCGGGTACCGGTGCCAGAGGTTGACGCACTGGATGAAGATCTGCTCGTAGCTGCCCTTGGTGCGGTTGGGGTCGATCTTCGCGGTGTCCTGCTTGACCGCGTCGTTGACCGCGTCGCGAAAAGTCTCGAGGTCGGCGCCAGTGATGACGTCGTTGAGTTGGATATAGCCGTCGCGCTGGTAGGCGGCGATCTGGGTGGGGGTGAGAGGATAATCGGCGGACATGGTGGGGGCGGGTGGCGGTAGAAGAATCAGAATAAGCGGAAGGTCAAAGTTTTTGCCGTCCCGGTGACCAGCAGGTTGTGCGGCCGCCAATCTCCTCGCGGACGAGCGGGCGCCGGGTCCGGGGGCAGCGACCGCCATCCTCCCAGCGGTGATTGAACAGCCAAGTGTCAGGGATATGGACGTTGAGATCGGGTGGAAGCGAGCCGCCGACCCCGGCGATCATGCGCAGGGCCGAGCGGCAGACCTGCCGGCATTCGCGCCAGAGCCGCCGCACTTCAGCCGGGGAGAGCGACCCTGCCGCCCGCCGCGGATGGATGGCAGCACGCCAGAGGACTTCGTCAGCCATCCAATTGCCGATCCCGGGAAAGCGCTCCTGCATGAGCAGCACGGCTTTGATGGGCGCGCGGGCGCGGCGACGAAGGAAGGCAGTGACGGCCTCGACCGTGAAGGCGGGTGACAGGATGGCCGGGGCGATTTTGGCCCACCAGTCAGGGGCCGTCCTTCCGCGATGGAATTGGATGCGGCCGAACATGCGCGGGTCGGTGAATACGAGCGTGTGCCGCCGGGTGCGCAGCGCGAGGTGGTCGTGTTTGCCGGTGGTGTAGTCCGCGGGTTCGACACGCAACTCCCCACTCATGCCGAGGTGGATGCCCAGCCAGGCGTCGCCACTGAAGCGGAAACACATCTGCTTGGCTGCCGCCGCGGAGGTTACCAGTTTTGCCCCGGTCACGGTGCGGCGGAGGGTGTCGACCGGGAGACGGCGGAACAGCTTTTTGCCGTCGTGCGTGTGGACCGACTCGATCCGCTGGTTGGCGGCGGCCTCCTGCCAGCGCCGGCGGAAGAATTCGACCTCGGCGAGTTCGGGCATGGCTCAGCTGAGCGTCTCGGCAAAGGCGGCGAAGCGGTCGAATACCGGCACGCCGTGTTCGGCCACCTCCGGCAACGCGGACGGGTCCTTCTTGCCCGTCCGTACTGCGGCGACCCGGATCTTCGCGGCAAGTCCGGCACCGATGTCGGCGGCGGAATCGCCGACCATCCAGCACTGGGTGGGGTCGAGGGCATAACGGGCGCGCATCTCGAGGATGAACCGGGGTGAGGGCTTGCGGTAGATCGCGGGCTGGTCGGGCGCCTCGGGGGCGATGCAGATGGCGTCGAAAAGCGGCGCCTCGAGGCCGATGAGCTCCTCCATGCGGGCGTTCACCCGGTAGGTGTCCTCGATCGTGTGGTACCCGCGTCCGATGCCCGACTGGTTGGTGAACAGGAACAGCCGGTAGCCCAGCTCGCGCGCCCGGCGGAGCGCCTCGGTGGTGCCAGGGATGAGTTCCACCCCGGCCGGATCGGCGAGGTAGACCTTGTCGAGGATGAGGGTGCCGTCGCGATCGAGGAACAGCGCCTTGCTCATGACTCGTGCGCGACGTACGCCATCAGCTCCGCTGGCGTGACGGTGGCGGTGCCGAGCTTGCCGACAACGACGCCCGAGGCGGCGTTCGAGAAGTGCGCGGCCGTCTCGAGGCTGGTGCCGGCCGCCAGGGCCAGCACGAGGGCGGCGAGGGCGGTGTCGCCGGCGCCGGAGACATCGAACACCTCGCGTGCCGCGGTGGGGATGGTCTTGAGGACCTTGCCGTCGCGGCTGAGGAGCATGCCATCCTCGCCGAGGGTGACGACCAGGTTGCGCGTGCCGTAGAGGCGATGGAGCTGTTTGCAGACCTCGGCGGCGGGAAACGGGGCGTGCGGCACGGGCTCGAGACCGGCCAGTTGCAGGGCCTCGCGCTTGTTGGGCGTGATGAGATCGAGATCGCGGAAGGCCAGCTTGCGCTTGGGCTTGGGGTCGAGCGCGATGAGCTTGCCGGCGGCGCGGGCGAGCTTGGTGACGCGCGCGACGAGTTCGTCGGAGAGAATGCCCTTGGCGTAATCGGACAGGATGACGGCATCGGCCCGGCGAATAGCATCGCCGAGGAGGCTCGTCGCCTGGGTGCCGGAGATGGCGTAGTGTCCCTGGGGTGATTCGCGATCGAGGCGGCAGAGCTGCTGGTGCTGCACGAGCACGCGGGTCTTGAGGATGGTGGCGCCGGTGCCCGGCGTGGGGAGGGGGGTGATGCCCTTCTCCTGCAGGATTTGCGTGAGACGGGAGCCGGCCTCGTCGGGGCCGATGAAACCGGCGACCGTGCACTGCGCGCCGAGGGCGGCGATGTTCAACGCGACGTTGGCGGCGCCGCCGGCAGTCCACGTGTCGCGGGCGATGTCCACCACCGGCACCGGGGCCTCGGGGGAGATGCGCGTGGCGTCGCCCCAGATGTAGTGGTCGAGCATCACGTCGCCGATCACCAGGATGTGCTGGCGGGCGATCTTGCGGAAGAGGGCAGGGAGACCTTTCATCGGATTTCCCAATCGTAGGAGTGGCAGG
>CAZGJB010000403.1:0-2663 GCA_964526145.1 uncultured Opitutaceae bacterium | reverse complement strand
CCCTCGCGGATGAGGGCCTGGATGGCGGTGTTCGACACCATGATCTCGCAGGCGACGACGAGGCCCCCGTCGACGGCGGGGAGCAGGCGCTGGCAGACGACCCCGCGGAGGCTCTCCGCCACGCTGGCGCGAATCTGGGTCTGCTGCGAGGGCGGGAAGACGTCGAGCAGGCGGTTGAGCGTCGTGGCCGCGTCGCTCGTGTGCATCGTGCCGATGACGAGGTGACCGGTCTCCGAGGCGCTGATCGCCATCTCGATCGTCTCGAGGTCGCGGAGCTCGCCGATGACGATGATGTCGGGGTCCTCACGCAGGGCGCCCTTGAGCGCGCTGAAGAACGACTTCGTGTGCGGGCCGACCTCGCGCTGGGTGACGTTGCAGCCCCGGGCGGGCTGGACGACCTCGATGGGGTCCTCGACCGTGATGATGTGGTCGGTGCGCGTCTCGTTGAGATGCGCGACCATGGAGGCGAGGGTCGTGGTCTTGCCGGAGCCGACGGGGCCGGTGATGAGGATGAGGCCGTTGTGGTACGAGAGCATCTTCATCAGCGTCTCGTGGTGCTTGGCGAAGCCGAGGTCGGCGAGGTTGCGGACCTTGTCGGGCACCATGCGGTAGGCGCCGGCCGCGCCGTTCTTGTGGAACATCAGGTTCACGCGGTAGCGGTCGGTGCCGCTGAGGGCCAGGGCGTAGTCGTAGTCCTTTTTCTCGAGGAAGATCTCCCGCTGGTGGCCGGCCATGACAGCAAGGTTGAGGCGCAGCGTGTCGGAGGCGGTGAGCACGTGCTCGGACAGATAGGAGAGGGTGCGGTTTTTGCGGATAAAGGGTCGGGCGCCGGTGGAGAGGTGCAGGTCGCTGGCGCCGAAGCGGGCGCAATCCTTGAGCAGGGTGCGCATGCCGTCGGCGACCTGGTCATCGGTCATGGTGGCGACCTTTTCGAAGGCGAAGCGCGGCTGGGGCGCGACGAGTCGCCCGGCGGCGGACTCGGCGGTGTCGGCCGGGGCCTCGTCGGCGAACGGGTCGTCGGCCGGCGGGCCCTTGGCGGCCTTGTTCATGGCCAGGCCGGCGACCTTCTCGAGGGTTTCGATGTCGTGGACGAGGCCGTCGTCGATGAGCTTCTGGGCGAAGTCCATCAGTTCGACGCCGTCGCCGAGGGCCGCGCGCACGGCCTGGGCCTGCGTCACGGTGAAGAGGTTCTGGTCGAGACCGAGCCGGACCAGCCAGAGTGTGTCGTTGTTCATGCCGCGGGGTAGGCCGCGGAATCTCGTGGGTCGGGGTGGGGGAGTCGAGGCGGAAGAGGAAAGGCTTAAATCTTGCACGCTTCCGGCCGGCGCGCCCTCCTTCCGGCCATGGCCCAGGCTGAAGCGCCCAAGATCATCTTTTCCATGCTCGGCGTCTCGAAGAAGATCGAGCGCAAGGAAATCCTCCGCGACATCTCGCTGTCGTTTTTCTACGGCGCGAAGATCGGCGTGCTCGGCCTCAACGGCTCCGGCAAGTCATCGCTCATGCGCATCCTCGCGGGGCGCGACAAGGAGTTCGACGGCCACGTGGCCTTCGAGCCGGGTTACGACGTCGGCCTGCTGGAACAGGAGCCGCACCTCACGCAGGGCGCCACGGTCCGCGCCTGCGTGGAGGAGGGCGTCAAGCACCTCACCGACCTGACGGCCGCCTACGATGCGACCTGGGACGAGCTGTCGGCCGCCGCCGACGATGCGGAACGCGACGCCATCGCCGAGAAGCAGGCCAAGCTGCAGGAGAAGATCGACGCGGCCGGCGCCTGGGACACCGCGCCGCTGGTCGAGCAGGCGATGGACGCGCTGCGCTGTCCGCCGGCGGACGCGATCGTGGACAACCTTTCCGGCGGCGAGCGTCGCCGTGTCGCCCTCGCGCGCCTGCTGCTGCAGAAGCCGGCCATCCTGCTGCTCGACGAGCCGACCAACCACCTCGATGCCGACAGCGTCAACTGGCTGGAGCAGCACCTCGCCCGCTACGAGGGCACGGTGATCGCCGTGACGCACGACCGTTACTTCCTCGACAACGTCGCCGGCTGGATTCTCGAGCTCGACCGCGGCCACGGCATCCCGTGGAAGGGTAACTATTCCGAGTGGCTGGAGCAGAAGCAGCGCCGCCTCGCCATCGAGCAGCGCACGGAGGACCGCCGGCAGAAGGCCATGGCCCGCGAACTCGAGTGGATCCGCTCCGGCGCCAAGGCCCGGCAGGCCAAGGGCCAGGCGCGCATCAACGCCTACGAGCAGATGCTCAAGGCGGACGTCGCCGAGCAGGAGAAAAAGTTCGAGATCATCATCCCGCCGGGCCCGCGCCTGGGCAACCTCGTGGTCGAGGCGCAGGGCGTGAGCAAGGCCTACGGCGACAAGCTCCTCTTTGAAAACCTCTCCTTCGCGCTCCCGCCCGGCGGCATCGTCGGCGTCATCGGGCCGAACGGCGCGGGCAAGACCACGCTCTTCAAGTTGATCACCGGCCTGGAAAAACCGGATGCCGGCACGTTCAAGGTCGGCGACACGGTCAAGACCGCCTACGTCGAGCAGTCGCGCGACTCGCTGCAGAACGACCGGACCATCTGGGAGGTCATCAGCGACGGCCAGGAACTGATGACGCTGGGCACGCGGCAGGTGAACAGCCGGGCGTATTGCGCGCAGTTCGGCTTTGCC
>CAZGJB010000402.1:0-2673 GCA_964526145.1 uncultured Opitutaceae bacterium | reverse complement strand
CGGCGACGTCGGCACGCTCGCGAAATGCCCCGGCATCGGCAAAAAGACGGCCGAGCGCCTGGTCGTCGAATTGAAGGGCAAGGTCGGCGGCGGCGCCACCGCCGCTCCGGGCGCGACCGATTCCGCACCCGTTGAAGGCGTTGGCTGCGACAACCGGCACCGCGATGCCGTCCTCGCGCTGACCGCCCTGGGCTACAAGGCCGCCGTCGCCGACGAGGCCGTGCGCCGCGCCGCCCTGGCGCTGGGCGCGAGCGCCTCGACCGAGGCGTTGATCAAGAAGGCGCTGAACTGACCGCACCCGGCGTCTCGCCGCCGCGCGGACTGTTCAACGTCGTATGCGCGTGGCTGAGCGCTGCGGCCAGCTCGGCCGAACGCAGCGGCTTGCTGAGGTAATCGTTCATGCCGGCCGCGAGGCAGGCCTCGCGGTCGCCGCTCATCGCCTTGGCGGTGAGTGCCACGATGTGGATGGACCGGACGGCTTCGCCCGTGGCGCGACGGTCTGCCTCCCACGTGCGGATGCGGCGGGTGGCCTCGAAGCCGTCGAGTTCCGGCATCTCGCAATCCATGAGGATCACTTCGTAGGTGCCGTGCCGCGCTCCCTCGACGACGGCGAGGCCGTTGTCGACGATGTCGCATTCGTAGCCGAGCCGGCGGAGCTGCAGGCGCACCACGCTCTGGTTCACCACATTGTCCTCCGCCACGAGGATGCGGCGGCCGGGCCGGGTGGCAGCCGGCGCGTGGACGTTGCCCGCCGCCGGGACGGTCTCGTCGGTGCCCAGCAGGGCGCCGAGCGTCTCATGCAGGCGCGAGACGCGGACGGGCTTGGGCAAGGCGCGGTCGATGCCCGAGTGCGCGAGTTCCTGCGCGCTCAAAGTCTGACCGATCGGGGTGAGCAGGATCGTGCGCAGGCTGCCCGCGGGCGGCGGGAGCCGGCGCAGCGCGAGGGCAAGTTCGGCGCCGGTAAGCTCCGGCATCTGCATGTCAATGATCGCGAGCGCGAACGGCTTGCCGGCCGCGGCGGCGGCCTCGACGGCGGCGCGCGCCTCCGCGGCATTGGCGGTGGCCGTCACGTCGGCCTGCCAGTCGGTCAACTGACGCCTGAGGATGTCGCGATTTGTCGCGTTGTCGTCGACCAGCAGCAGCCGGACGCCGGGAAAACCCGGCCGGGACGACGGTGGCTGGAGGGGTGTTTCCTGGAGCGGAAAATCTGCCGTGAACCAGAAGATCGACCCGGCGCCCGGATGGCTGTCGCAGCCGATCTCGCCCTGCATCTTCTCGACCAGCTGCCGGCAGATGGCGAGGCCCAGGCCGGTGCCGCCATACTTGCGGGTGGTGCCGGACGAGGCCTGGGTGAACGGCTGGAACAACCGGGCCTGCTCCTCCGCGGTCAGGCCGATGCCGGTGTCGCGGACGGTGAAGCGCAACCGCACGCGGCGGTCCTTGACCTGCTCGCGCTTCACCGTGAGCACGACCTCGCCCTTGGCGGTGAACTTCACGGCGTTGCCGACCAGGTTTGTCAGGATCTGGTTGAGTCGACCGGGATCGCCGACGAGTTGCGTGGGCACGTCGTCGTGCACCACGTAGGCGAGTTCCAGGTCCTTCGCATGGGCGGGCTCCGCCAGCGTGATGAGGCAGCCCTCGACGATTTCGCGCAGGTCGAACGGCACGGTGTCGAACTGGAGCTGGCCGGCCTCGATCTTCGAGAAGTCCAGGATGTCGTTGATGATCGCGAGGAGCGACTCGGCGCTGTGGCGCGCCGTGCTGGCAAGGAAGCGCTGTTCGGATGAGAGGTTGGTCTCCTGCAGGAGGCCGACCATGCCGATCACGCCGTTCATCGGCGTGCGGATCTCGTGGCTCATCATCGCGAGGAAGCTGCTCTTGGCCTGGCTCGCCTGTTCGGCGGTGGCCGCGAGCTGGCGGGCCTGGCCGATGGTCGCCTCCAGCTTTTGGTTGGTCTCCTCGAGCTCGCGTCGGCTGAGGCGCAGGGCCTCGGCATGGCGCGCGATATTCGCCAGGGTGCGACGCTGCCAGAGGATGATGCCGACGATGACGACCAGGGTTATGGCGATCGGCACGTGGTAGGGCCGCAGGTCGGCGAGGCGGATCGGGCGCGGCTCCACCGGGCCGATCCACTGCGCGAACAACCGGTCGTAGGTGCCGTTGTGCCGCAGCTTGGCCAGAGCCTCGTTGAAGGCGGCCAGCTTGGCGGTGTCGGCCTTGCGGAAGATGACGTGGTGCGTGTGGATGATGTCCTCGATGAAGTCCTTGCGCAGCCCGAGCTGGTCCACGACCCGCAGGCTCAGGATGCTGGTGAACAGGGCGATATCGCAGTCGCCACGGGAGGTCGCCTCTAGCAGGCCGTCGATGGATTCGAAGGGCTGGATCTCGGCGCCCCACTCCGGATGTTTCAGGGCGTGGACCAGGGCGACCGTGCCGCGCAAGGCGCCGACGCGTTTGCCGCGAAAGTCCGCGGTCCGCCGCGGCGCCGGCCGATCGGGCCGCGTGTAGGTGACACCCTGGATCGTGCCGCTGACGATGGAGGGGTTGTACTTCACCAGGTCCTTGTCGGTGCTTGAGACGTTGCTCAGCGCGTCGAGCAGCCCGGCATCGAAATCCTTGCCGTTGCCGGCCCACCAGTTGGCGACGATCTCGATCTCGATCCCGCTGATCTTG
>CAZGJB010000401.1:0-2717 GCA_964526145.1 uncultured Opitutaceae bacterium | reverse complement strand
GTTCTGACGGCGGAACGGCGCACCGGCTCCCTTCAGGAGTCCGCCGGCGGAGAATCGTCCTCGGGGGCCTCTTCCTCGACGCTGAACTTGGGTTTGCGCTTGTTGGCCGGCAGCGGCGACAGCATCACGTTGATGTTGCGGCCGATGAGCTTGGGCTCGGAATCGGGGTGACCCATGCCGACGAGTTCGACCACGGCGCGCTTCATGACCTCGAAGCCGATCTCGGTGTGGGCCATCTCGCGCCCGCGGAACTTCAGGCGCATCTTGACCTTGTTGCCGTGACCGAGGAATTCCTCGGCGTGCCGGAGCTTGGTGAAAAAGTCGCCGTCCGCGATGCGCGCGGTGAACTCGATCTCCTTGATCTTGGAGGCGGTCGATTTGACGTGGGAGTGCTTCTTCTGCTCCTCGTACACGTACTTGCCGAAGTCCATGATGCGGCACACCGGCGGCGTGGCATTGGGCGCGACCTCGACGAGGTCGAGCCCGACTTCAAGGGCGAGGTTGATGGCCTTGGGAGTGTCCAGGACCCCGAGCTGTTTGCCCTCGGGAGAGATCACGCGGACCTGCGGGACCTTGATACGATGGTTGCGACGGATGTTCGCAAACGGGTCGTTGTTAACCCGACGCTGATAATTGCCGGGGCGATTACCGCCGGCGGAAGGAAACGAATTAGCCATCAATTAGGTTGGTGTGGACACTGGGTCGGAGTCGTATTTCGGGGGTAAAATCCCGGATGACAACACCTATTTGGCTGGAGTCGGGCCGGTTCCGGATCAAACGCTGAAACTCTCACCGCACGAGCAGCTGGCTTTCGCGTTGGGGTTCGAGAACTTGAATCCGCCCGCGATCATCTTGTCCGAGTAGTCCAGGACGGTGCCCTTGAGGTACAGCGCGGTCTTGCTGTCGACCAGCACCGGGATCCCGGCCGTGCGCACGAGGATGTCGCCTCGGCGCGGCGCGGCGGTGAAGCGGAGCTTGTAGCTCAACCCGTTGCAACCGCCGCCATTGATGGCGATGCGCAGGTAGTCGCCCTGGTTTTCGCGGGCGGCCAGGGCGGCGGCCTTGCGCCCGGCAGCCTCAGTCAGGCGAACCAGGTTCTCATTGCCCTCGCGCGCGATCACCGATGCCGCCGCGGGCGCGGCGGCGGGGGGAAGGGATGCGTCGGTGGCGGGGGACATGGACCGGGGACTATTGCCCAGGTCCCGCCGAGAGCAAGCGCGCGGAGCGAATCAGGCGACGGAAGCCACCTGCGAAGCGGACGGCGCCTCGTCGTCGGCGAAGCGCAGGTAGGCGCCACAGTTCTCGCAGAAGCGCAGTTCGTGCCGATGGATGACGTCAAAGGCGGTGACCTGCGGCAGCCGCAGGTGACAGGAGCCGCAGACGCCGTGGTGCACGTCGGCGACGGCCTTGCGGCCGTGCGCGGTCAGGCGGTCGAAGTGCGCCAGCACGGGAGCCGGCACGCGGGCCCGCAGGTCGGCGAGCTTCGGCGCGCCGAGTCGCGCGGCCGCCGGGCGGCGCTGCTGTTGCTGCAGGAGGTGGAGAGTCTCAATCAGGTCGTTCATGGGCGAAAGGCGAAGGGATACAAAAGACGATGGCGGCCGGCATGCCGCCGGCCGCCATCGGTTGGTTCATCGGTTGGCGGTTTCAGGTCGCTGCTTCACGGCTTGGCAACAGGAGCGGCAGCCGGCGCGGGGGCGCCGGCGGACTTGCGGCCGAAGCGGGCCTTGCCGGGTTTGGTCGGACGCGGCTGGCTCGCGGCAACCGGGACGGAAGCGGGAGCATTGGACTGGGTCGCGACCGGAGCAGGCGTCGCAACACCGGGAATGGAGGAAGTGGTGTTCATAGGATCTGGTATCGTTGTTTGTGCGCGCCCGTAGCGGGCGCACCGTTCTCCTTGCAGGTGCCGTGCCGGCGGTTCTTTCCACATGCTACCCACTGATTCCATTAGGGTTAGGAAACCTTGCGCCACGCTTGGGCAATCCCGCTAACCCGGGGCGGTGCAATCCTTGCACCGATTCCGTGGTGCGGGTGCAAAACTTGCCGCCTGGCCGCGACTTCAACCGACGCGGATGCCGTAGCGGCGGAGTTTGTACTGCAGGGTGCGGCGACTGATGCCCAAGAGGCGGGCCGCCTCCTGGCGGCGGGTGGTGACGTGCCGCAGGGTCTGTTCGATGAGCAGTCGCTCCGCCTCGGCAATCGTCACGCCGGGTCGGAGGCTGAACTCCGGCGACTGGTGTTCATGACCGCGCACGTAATCCGGCAGGTCGGCGGCGACGATCGTCGCGGCCGGGGTCGTGACCACGAGGTGCTCGAGCACGTTGCGCAACTGCCGGACGTTGCCCGGCCAGGGAAAACGCTGGCACAAGCTCATGGCCTCCGGTGCGAGATGCTTCGGCCGACGCCGATGTTTCGCGCAGAATTGCGCGATGAACGCCTCCGTCAGCACGGGGATGTCCTCGCTGCGTTCGCGCAGCGGGGGAATTTTGATCGGGATGACGTGCAGGCGGTAAAACAAATCCTCGCGGTAGCGGCCGGCGGCCACCGCCTCGCGCAGGTCCTTGTTGGTGGCGGCGACGATGCGCACGTCGACGCGAATGAGCTCGGTGCCGCCGACCATGCGGAACGCGCCATCCTCGAGCACGCGCAGCAGGTCGCCCTGCCACTTCGGCGACAGGTCGCCGATCTCGTCGAGAAAAAGCGTCCCGCCGTCGGCGAGC
>CAZGJB010000400.1:0-2728 GCA_964526145.1 uncultured Opitutaceae bacterium | reverse complement strand
GACAGCGAGTACGTGGTCGTCTTCCAGGATCAGTTCACGATCCATATCACGATCGCGTGCTTCAAGCAGGACGCCACACAGCGCTGGGAGTACTCGACCCGCGGGCCGAAGGAATATTTCCGCTATTTTTTCAGCAGTTATGTCTTTCCCGACCTGCAGCAGTCCTACCCGGAGATCACCGTGGCGGACGAGACCTTTGAGCCCAAGTACCTCGATGGCGCATGGTTCATCAACACGCTCCTGCCGGGAGGGACGATGTTCATGCACCGGCTGGCCGAGCCCGCGCCCGATGCGCCGCGGCCGGTGGCGAAGCGCGGCAACCTCCTCTTCGTGAAGTACGGTCACGTCTATGTGATCAGCACCGAGCTCGCCGAGCGGCTCACCGAGGGCCACACCTACAAGCTCAACCCGGAGCAGGAAAACCAACTGATCCGCGAGCGCCTCGAGGGCATCGTAAATCTCATGGATTTCGTGCGCCCGAGCGAGGACGGCTCGCGGTAACCAGGTGCCGTTTACTTGTAGCCCGGGAGGAACGACTTCTCGGCTTTGAACATCTCGAGGGCCATCTGCTTGATCTCGGCCGGGCTGCAGACGGCGGAGCTCAGCGGATCGAGCATCAGGGCATAGATGGCCTTTTCGACCGAGCGTTCGATGCAGGCCTGCGCGCCGAGGTCGAACATGCGCATGTTCGAGTCGCAGAGCGCGGCCATCTGCGCCGGCAGCGAGCCGTAGCGCGTGGGGTTCACGCCGTTGTGGTCGATCATGCAGGCGACCTCGACGCAGCCGTCGGCCGGCAGGTTGGTGATCAATTGGCCGGCACCGCGGTGGTTGTTCATGACGTTGCCGTGGATGCGGAACGGGGAGTCCTTCTCGCGGGCCTCGATGATCCAGCTCGCGTATTCCCAGCTGCGTTCCCACTCCATCGGCTCCTTGCCCGCCAGCATCCGCAGACGCTGCTTGTCGGCCATCTTCCGCCAGGTCGGCCAGTTGTTGGCGTAGAAGCTCGTGCCGCCTTCGTAGCCCTCGCGGCTGTAGCGCTGCACGAGGTCGGGCCGCTTGCGGTAGTACGGCAGGTATTCCGAGAGGTGGCCGCTGGACTCGGTGATGAACGCGCCGAAGTGCAGCATCATGTCTTTGCGCACGATGTCCTTGTGCCACTCGGGCGTCTCCCACTGGTGACGGTTGATCCGTTTCGGGTTCTTCGGCCGGCCCTCCTTGAAGGCGCGGGCGAGATCGGCGGTGGCCTTGCGCTTGAGAACGGGGTAAAGGTCGCGGCCCTCGTGCTCAAACTTGGTGAACCAGGCGAGGTGGTTGATGCCGGCGCACTCCCAGTCGACCTCGGAGATCGGCACGCCGGCCCGCTCGGCCAGCAGGTGGCTGGTCCCCTGCACCGAATGGCACAGACCGACGACCTGCATCGAGGACGTGCGGCCGGCGGCGAGGCACATCATGGCCATCGGATTGGTGTAATTCAGGACAATGGCGTCCGGGCAGAGCTCCTCGGCGTCCTTCAGGACCTGCAGGAAGACTGGGATGGTGCGCATGGACTTGAACAGGCCGCCGGGCCCGATCGTGTCGCCGATGCACTGGTTGATGCCGTACTTTGCCGGAATGTCGTTGTCGAAACGGACGCAGGCCGTGCCGCTGACCTCGATGCAGTTCACGATGTAGTCGGAACCCGCCATGACGCTACGGCGGTTGGCGGAGCCGACGACCTTCCAGTTGGCCTTGCCGAGCTGCTGGGTGAGTCGGGTGATGAGCTTCGTCATCGTGTCGAGCCGCTCGCGATCGATGTCGACGAGCGCGATCGTGCCGCCCTGGTCGCCGGGGATCCGGAGGATGTCGTTCATCAGCCGCGGCGTGAAGGCGCTGCCGGCACCGAGCATCGTGATCTTGATCGGCCGCAGGAGCTGGCCGGGCAGGCCGCGGGCGGCGGCATCCTTGGTGTGATCGGCGTGGCCGATGAGTTTCTTGGCGGGTGCGCTCATGGGAATATTGTGATACGGTAAAACAGACGGGGTGGACGGACGACGACCATCGTACAGGCGCGAGCGGGCGTACGATAGCAAAAGGTTGATTGCCGATGTGCATTTTGTGATCATCGCCCCATGTCGTCGGTCGACCCTTTCCCTTTCATCCAGCACGCCGCCGAGGAGGCGCACCGGACGCCGGACTACCAGTTCGACAACCGCGACCGTGAGAGTCCGGCCTGCTGCGTGATCCAGCGGACGCTGTCCGGTACCGCCTGGTTCCACGATGCCAACGGCACCCGATTGGTACCGCGCGGCCAGGCGATGCTCTTCACGCACCGCGAGCCGACCGGTTACGGGTATCCGCGCGATGCGACGGAGACATACCGGCTGAGGTTCATCGCGTTCGAGCCGCGCGCCGCCACCGGGATATTTGAGCGCCTGCGGACGGATTTCGGGTCGGTGGTGCGCATGCCCGACTCCTGTGAGGCCACGGCGGTGTTCGATGAGATCCTGCAGCGGTACCGTCAGCGGCAGTTTCGCGATCGCTTGCAGGAGTCGGAGCTCATCTTCCGCCTGTTCATCGCCCTCTACCGCGAGCAGGTGCAGGAGACGCGGACGAGCGATCCCATCGAATTCGGCTCGCACTACATTCGCAGCCACTTCCGCGCGCCGGTGAACCTGAAGGCCATCGTGCAGCAATGCGGCGTGAGCCGGGAGCACTTCATCCGGGCCTTCACCGCCCGCCATCGCGAGTC
>CAZGJB010000399.1:0-2748 GCA_964526145.1 uncultured Opitutaceae bacterium | reverse complement strand
GCGTGGTCTTTGCGCTCGGCGCGGGGACGACAGCCCTCACCCAAACCAGCCCAGAGGCGCTGGCCGCCGGCATGCGCGTGGCCTTCGGGGTGGCGGCCGGACTGATGCTGGTCGCGCTCGGGCTGCCGGCGGTGCTCCGCCGGTCGCGCGTCGCTCCTTAACCGGAGAGCAGGTGCTCGCCGGAAAACTGCAATTGGTCCGGCTCGGGCAGCGGGTGGTAACGCGCGGCCTGGACGTCACGGAACAGGCGCTCGAGACCGAAGCCGTGATAGAATCCAGGACCACCAGCGATCGCCAGGGCCTGGGTCACCACGGCGATGCAGGCGTTGGCCGTGTTGGTCTTGCGGGTCACGACCGCGTGGCTGTTCGCCGGGCTCGGGGTGAAGGCGAGATTGTCGGCCAGGCGGACGAGGTCGCGCCAGTTGAGTTCGGCCGTGACCAGGTCGTTGTGCATCACCGCCAGCGCCGGGCCGACGTGGGGCTTGCGGCGCGCCTGGCGGCGGGCGTGCCCGGTCACGAGCGCCGCCGCCTGCTGGGCGATACCGACGTAAGCGGACATGATCAAGGGCATCGCCACCGCCAGGATGACGTGGAACACCGGATGAAACCCGTCCTGCGGTCGCACCAGCGTCACCGCCGCGTCCGGCACAAAGACGTCGGTCAACTGCACCGTCTGCGATCCGGTGCCGCGCATGCCCAGCGTGTGCCAGTCGTCGAGCAGGACCACGCCGTCGGCCCGCAACGGCACCGTGCAATGCACCACGACCGCCCCGCGTTCGGGGTCCTGGCAGGGCGCACTGGTCACCAGCAGGTCGCCGCCGGCCGCTTGGCTCGCAAATGCCTTGGTGCCGCTCACGCGGTAGCCGCCGGGAACCTTCCGCGCGACGCCGTTCGATTCGGTCCAGTCGCGGGCGCCGGTGCTGACCAGGACCGGCTGTTGCTCGGCAATGCGCCGCAACAGCGCCTCCGCCCCCGCCTGCCCCTGACGATGACGCCAGAGGATCGCGGCGAGGAGGTGCTGGTGCATCGAGAGCGCAAGCGCCGTCGAGCCGCAATGCTGGCCGATGATGCGCAGGAGGTCGCACATGGTCGCATGCGACACCCCACTCCCACCGAGTTCGACCGGAATGGCGGCGGCAAGAAATCCCTCCGCCTTCAGGTCGGCATAGTTTTCCGCGACAAACGTCGCGCCCGTGTCGGCGGCTGCGGTCCGCGCCGCAAACCGGGTGCACAGATCGCGGATCCGTGGTTCCCAGGCGGACGACGAAACAGTGGAAGGCAGTACAGGTGTGGACAGGCTTGGGGTAGATGACATGCCCCAGTCATACCCGTTTCGCGTCGTCGGCGCTTGGGCGAGAGGTCCAATCGCTGGTCTGTAAGGTCCAAACTGTCAGCGCCGGTCCCGCAAGGCCGACGGCGGTTGCCCGAACCGCTGGCGAAAGACCTTGGTGAAATGCGAGGCGTCCTCGAAGCCGCAGTCGAAGGCGATCTCGGTCACCGGCCGATCCGTGGTCCGGAGCAGTTGCGCCGCGTGCGCGAGGCGCCGCTCGCGGAGCCACTGGCCGGGCGGCACGCCGAATTGCACACGGAACTCGCGCTTGAAGGACGAAAGGCTCCGGTGCGCCATCCGCGCATAGGCGCCGAGCGGGAGGTTATGGCGGAAATTGGCTTCCATGAGCGGCGCCAGCGGCGGGAGCACGTGGCGGGCGAGCCACCCGAAGTACGCGGCGAGCTCGGAATTGCGCCGCCCCGTTATCACCCCCACGAGCAGCTCCTTCAGCTTCAGTCGCAGGAGCGCTTCCGGCGGACGCTCGGCCTGGGCAAAATAGGTCCGCATCGAGTGGAAAAAGCCCGTGAGCATGACGTCATCGACCACGCGGATCGCGGCCGACGGATCCTGCACCCCATTTGATCCCTTCCCTGCGACCGGCGCCAGTTCGTGCACCACCTCGCGCACGAACGCATCGGGAATGAAGAACATCAGCACGCAGAATCCCTCCTCCCGGTGCTGCTCCACGATGCACGCGCCCTTCTTGAAAAAAATCGTATCACCCGCCCGCGCTGTCCACGTGCCGGCGGCCGTGCGCCAGGTCTTTTTGCCGGTCAGGACGTGCACCAAATAATCGCTCTCCGCCCACAGGCCCACCTCGTCGTCGGTCAGCGGACAAGTGTATCGCGCGATCAGGACATCGCCGATAGTCAGACGGTCAAAGGTGTGGCTCGACCGAATCTCATCCGGGAGGTTCAGCATGGGGTACGGCGCGGCAGTCTGGGAAAACCACCGACCAACGCAACCACGGGCGCGGCGCACCAAGCACCGGCCAACACCCGGCTCAGGACAGCTTCGCCGTGTGTTTGGCCGCCTCAACCATCGCCTTCAGGTTCTCGGGACGCGTGTTGCGGCCGAGGGCGCAGCCGGAACTGAGGAACAGGCCGCGGCCGCCGGTGGCGCGGATGATCTCGGCCGCGGCGGCGGTAACCTCTTCCGGCGTGCCGGTGACCATCGGGTGACTGGGGTTGATGTTGCCCATCAGCACGGTGCCGGCAGGGACGAGGCGACGGGCGGCGGCCATGTCGAGTTGCCAATCCACCTCGAGGATGCGCGCATCGGTTCGGCCCATGTCGGCGATGATTTTGTTGGTGTTGCCGCAAATGTGGATCGAGAGCGGCAGGCCGGCCGCCTGGACGTCGCGGACAAGCTTGATCTCCGGCTCGAGCGCGAACCGCCGATACAGCTCCGCCGAGATC
>CAZGJB010000398.1:0-2752 GCA_964526145.1 uncultured Opitutaceae bacterium | reverse complement strand
ACGAAGCCGCCAACGCCTTCGGCTGCCAGTGCCTCGTCGTCGCCATCGACGCCAGGCAGGAGCCCGACGGCCGCAGCTGGCGCGTCTACACGCACGGCGGCCGCAACCGCACCGACCTCGATGCCGTCGCCTGGGCCCGCCGCGCCGTCAGCCTCGGCGCCGGCGAGATTCTCCTCACGAGCATGGACCGCGACGGAACCGGTGCCGGGTACGACCTCGCCCTCACGCGGGCCGTGAGCGACGCCGTCGAGGTGCCCGTGATCGCCTCCGGCGGCGCCGGCACGCTCGCCCACCTCGCCGAGGTCCTTGACCAGGGCCACGCCAGCGCCGTGCTCGCCGCCAGCATTTTCCACTTCGGGACCTTCACGATCCCGCAAGCCAAGGCCTACCTCGCCGGGCACAACGTGCCGGTGCGGAACTAGCCCGCGTAACCCAATACCGCCGTCCCGCCCTCGGGCGCGCCGCCGGTCACCAGGCGTCGCAGCGACCGCAGGACGTCGCCCACGGTCTGCAGTTCCGCCACGACCTCGTCGCGAATCTCGATCTCCAGCACTTCCTCGAGCAGCATGACCGCCTGCAGCCGGTCGAGTGAGTCGAGCCCGAGATCCTCGGCAAGCCGCAGATTGTGGTCGGCCGCCTCGAGGTTCGCCCGCCGCGCCGAGGCGACATAGCGCGCGAGCACGCCCAGCGCGATCGGCGCGATCCATTCGGGTGCCCGGGTCCGGCGAAATTCAAGTGCCGCGGCATAGGTTGCCGCCGGGCAGCGACGCAAGGTTTGCTGCAACGGGTCCACCGGCCGCTCGCCGGTCTCATCTGGAGGCATGGGCGGATTCAACATGGTGTTGTCTTACGTGACAACAAAGACCTTAAAACCCGCTACTGGTTCGTTGCCGACAGGTCTTTGCATGTAGGAGCCTGCTTGCAGGCGACGGTCTGCCGTAGGGCTCGCGCTTGCGCGAGGCCGCGAACGGCGCGCGATCATCGAACCGGCCCTGCGCAAGCGCAGGCCCTACCGAAGGCATCTTGCCTGACCGTACCCTAGGTTGCCGCCGGCGCCGTCGGTGCCGCCTCGACCGCCGGCGGCGAACCCACCAGCAGGCCCAGCTGCGCCTGTACCGCCATGAAGAATGCGGGATTCAACTCCCCGGCCGGCAACTCGAAGATCTGTTTGGTCTTGGCGTGCTCGTAGCGATCTTTCGTGCCGTCCGCCGACCGACCGCGCGCCTTCAGGAGTTTTTTCCGCTCCAGCATGAGCGCCAGGAACCGCACGAGTCGCGTGTTCTCCTCGGTCGGCTCGGTGAGCGGGTCCGCCAGCGTCAGGAAAAGATTCTCCGCCGTCAGCTTGAGCCGCCGGTCGGCATTCTCGCCCGGCAGGCGCGGCTTGAAGGCGTGCACCCAGCGGCAGGCCACCACGCCCTCGGGCGTGAAATCGCCCGCCGCCGTCTCCAGCACGTCGTAGCGCATGATCTCCATCGCCGCGCCGCGGACCAGGTAGCTGGCCACGCGGTCGCCCTCGGCGAAAGGCTGGCCGGTGACCTGACAAAAGGCCGCCTGCGGCTGAAGATTCAGTTCCATGGCCTTTCTTGTTTACTTCCACTGGGGTCGGAAGCTAGCAAATTTCATTCCCCACGAATGAACGGACGCATCATCGCCATCGGCGACATCCACGGTTGTCACCAGGAGTTCGCCGAATTGCTCGGCCTGCTCGAGCTGACCAAGGATGATCGCCTGATCCTCCTCGGCGATTTGGTGAACCGCGGACCCGACAGCTGCAAGGTCATCGACCTCGCCCGCGCCCACGGCGCCCTCTCCCTCCTCGGCAACCACGAGCTGCGCCTGCTCAGTTACCATCGCACCAAGGACGACAGCTTCCTGCGCGAGACCGACAACGACACGCACAACCGGCTGCGGCCCGAGGACTGGGAATACCTCGCCGCCATGCCCCTCACCCACGAGCTGCCCGAGCTCAACATGGTCTTCGTCCACGGCGGCTTCCTGCCCAACGAGCCTTGGCAAAAGCAGCCCGCCCAGGTCGTCACCCGCATCCAGGTCATCGACGCCGACGGTCGCCCGCGGAAGCGCTCCGACGCCCCCGACGGCATGCCGTGGGCCGACCAGTGGAACGGCCCGCCCTTCGTCGTCTACGGCCACACCCCGCGCCCCGAGATCTACAAGCTGAAGTGGTCGGTCGGCATCGACACTGCCTGCGTCATGGGCGGCGCCCTCACCGCCTTCATCTTGCCCGAGCGCCGCTTCGTCCAGGTCAAGGCCCGCAAGCGCTACTTCCCGTGAGGAATCTGGTCACACCTCGTGCCGAAACAGGGGTTTACCCGCGCGCAGGATCGGTTCATCATCGCTCCCCAAGGCAATTCAATGTGGAACTCAGGAACACAGGAAACACAGTCTTCCTGATTTCCTGAGTTCCACATTCCTTATCTGGGCTCATTTTCCCAAACTCCCGACCAACGCCCATGGCTGACGCCCCGCTCCTGACCGTTCGCGAACTCAAGGCCTTCGACATCCCCGACACGGGCAAGGCCTTCGCCAGTCTCCTCGTCGTCAAGAAACTCCAGGCCAAGACGGCGGCCAACGGCAATCCGTTCCTGAGCGCGGAACTCGGCGACCGCGGCGGTTCCTTTTCCTGCACGATCTTCGGCGACAGCCCCGCTTTCGAAGCCCTCAAGGCCGGCGGCGAGGGCGCGGTCGTGCGTTTCGAGGGCAAGGTCGAGTTCTACCAGGGGCGACTCTCCCC
>CAZGJB010000397.1:0-2757 GCA_964526145.1 uncultured Opitutaceae bacterium | reverse complement strand
TCCGGGTGCATCTGTGGTTCAAGGGCTTGGTATCAGATAATCCTGCTTATTCGTGACTATTCGTGTCCATTCGTGGTTTCCCACTTCCGGTATTTGACTGATCCTCTTTCACATGACGACTTCTGCCTCGATCCAACAGGCGATCCGTGACGGCAAGCTGCTGCCCGCGGCCGCCGAAAACATCGCCACGTTCCTCGCCGCCCCGCTGCCCGCGTGGGCCAGCGCCAGCATCGCGGAGCTCGTGACCCGCGGCGAATGGAGCGAGCTCAACGACCGCTTCTACCGCTACCTTGAGTTCGGCACCGGCGGCATGCGCGGCCGCACGATCGGCGTCGTCACCACCGCGGCGGAGCAGGGCACCCCCGGTCCCCTCGGCTCGCCCGAGCATGCCGCCATCGGCAGCAACCTGCTCAACGACCTCACCCTCCTGCGCGCCGTCATCGGCCTCTTCCGGTACACGCAGAAGCACCTGTGCAACCTCGGCGTGAAGGCCGCGCCCCGGCTCGTCATCGCGCACGACGTCCGCCATTTCTCCCGCCACTTCTGCGAGCTGGCCGCCTCGACCTGGTGCCGCCTTGGCGGCGACGCGTGGATCTTCGACGGCCCGCGGCCCACGCCCCAGCTGAGCTACTCGGTGCGCTGGCTCAAGGCCCACGCCGGCGTCGTCATCACGGCGAGCCACAATCCGCCCCACGACAACGGCTTCAAGGCCTACTTCGGCGACGGCGCGCAGGTCGTGCCGCCGCACGACCAGGGCATCGTCAACGAGGTCAACGCGGTCCCGCTCGGCGACCTGCCGGCATATCTGACCAAGGATCTTTCCCGTGTCGTCACGCTTGGCCGCGAGGCCGACGACGCCTACCTCGACGTCGCCGCGACGGGCGCGGTCGATCCCTCCGTCTTCCGCCGGGCCAAGGTCAACGTCACCTACACCAACATCCACGGCACCGGCGCGATCCACACGGTGCCGCTGCTGCTCCATGCCGGCGCCGATGTGCATGCGGTGAATGCGCAGCTCGATTTCGACGCGCGCTTCCCGACCGTGAAGTCGCCCAACCCCGAGAACCGCGAGGCCCTGGCGCTCGCCGTGGCGCAGGCCGAGCGGCAGGGGACGGACCTCGTCCTCGCGACCGATCCCGACGCCGACCGCATGGCCGCCGCCGTGCGCACGCGCGACGGGAAATTCGAGCTGCTCACCGGCAACCAGGTGGGCGCGCTCCTCACCGACTACCGCCTCGCGAAGTACAAGGAGCTCGGCCTCATCCCGGCCGGCGGCTCCGACCGCGTCTGCGTCATCAAGACCTTCGTCACCACCCAGCTCCAGGACGCCATCGCCCGCGCGCACGGCGTGAAGGTCATCAACACCCTGACCGGCTTCAAGTGGATCGCCGCCAAGATGCGCGGCTACGAGGAAAAGGTGCGCGCCGCGATGGGTCCCGATTTCGACTACGACGCCGCCCCGCTCGCCGAGAAGGCGCGGCTCCAGCAGCAGCACGGCTCGTTCTACGTCCTCGGCAACGAGGAGAGCTACGGCTACCTGCCCAACGACGCGCTCCGCGACAAGGACGGCAACTCCGCCTGCCTCATGTTCGCCGAGCTCTGTGCCGCCGTGAAGGCCCGCGGCCTCACCGTCCCCGAGTACCTCGACGAGATCTATCTCAAGTGCGGCTACTTCCTCGAGGGCGTGATCAACCTCTATTACGAGGGCGCCAGCGGCAACGCGAAGATCCGCCGCATCCTCGACACCTACCGCGCGACGCCGCCGCAGGCGTTTGGTGACGTGGCGGTGACCAAGTTCGAGGACTTCGGCCGCCAGGACATCCGCGACGCCGACGGCGAACTCATCCCGAAGCAGGACCTCTACTTCGTCACGCTCGGCAACGGCTACACCTTCGCGGCCCGCGGCAGCGGCACCGAGCCGAAGATGAAGTTCTACGTCTTCGCCAGCGCCAAGGTCGCCACCGCCGCCGATCTCCCCGCCGTCAAGGCGCAGACCCGCGCGACCCTCGACGCCATCGTCAAGCTGATCGAGGCCGACGCCCGCCGCCGCGCGGAAGGGTGAGGCGGGCATAGGCGTAATTCACCCCATCCCGGTTGTTTCCGATTGGCTTGCTCCGGCGTCTTGGCAATGTGCACGGCCAAGGCGCCATGGATTTTCCCCGCATCATGCTCATCCTGACCGCCGCGTCCCTCGCGGCGGCTCCCGCGCTCGCGGTCGACCTGCAGCGGCTCGTGGCCAACTCACCCTTCGCCCCGGCAGGGATCCCCGGTCAGGCCGGTAACGCCGCGCCGCTGGAGTTCCGCGGCGTCTTCATGGACCAGGGCGAGCATTTCTTCAGCATCTACAACCCCGCCACCAAGTACTCGGTCTGGGTCGGGCTCAACGAGGCCGGCCAGGAGTTCTTCGTCCGCAGCTACGACGAGGGCGCGCAGGCCATCGTCGCCGAGTTCAAGGGCCGCAGCCTCACCCTCAGCCTCAGCAAGGCCCCGGCGGTGGCCGCCGCCCCCGCGGCGCCGGTTCCGCCCCCGCCCGGAGCCGTGGCGCCGACGCCCGCCATGGCCGCCGCGGCCGATTCCACCGAGGCCAAGCGCCTCGCCGACCTCGCCGCCGAGATTCGGCGCCGCCGCGCCCTGCGCCAGCAGGCCGCGCCCCCGCCCGGCACCGCCGCCCCCGCTCCCTCTCCCCGCCAACCCTAGCCATGTCCACCGCCCGCATCTCCGCCTTCACACTCTAAACCACCCCCACCACACCCCCGC
>CAZGJB010000396.1:0-2770 GCA_964526145.1 uncultured Opitutaceae bacterium | reverse complement strand
CAACGTGAAGAAGGGCCAGTTTCTTTCGCCGCAGGAGATGGTGCACGTCACCGGCAAGCTCCGCGATGGCCGCGCCATCGAGGTGTGGCAGACCGAGCGCGGCACGACCTTCGGCTACCAGAACCTGGTCGTGGACATGCGGTCGTTCGCGATCATGAAGCAGAACGGCTGTCCGACGATCTTCGACGCCACCCACAGCGTGCAGCTGCCCGGTGCCGCCGGCGGCAAGAGCGGCGGACAGCGCGAGTTCGTGCCGCCGCTGGCCAAGGCCGCGCTCGCCGCGGGGGCCGACGGCCTCTTCATCGAGACGCATCCGGATCCCGACCAGGCCATCTCAGACGGCCCCAACATGGTCCCGCTCGCGCAATTGCCGAACCTCCTGCTCGACTGCCTGGCCGTCTGGCGGGCCGTGCGGCATTGACCGGGGGCCGGCGCGGGCCAAGCTGAAGGCACAATCCAATGGAAACTTTCATCATCGATGTGCCCGTGCCGTCCATGGGCGCCACCGTCAGTGAAATGAACGTGATCGTCATCAAGGTGGCTCCCGGCGAACGAGTTGCAAAGGGCCAGCGCATGGCCGACCTGGAGAGCGACAAATCTGCGTTCGAATTCGAAAGCCCCTGCGACGGCGTCATTCACGCCATTGCGGCCAAGGGCGGCCAGATCATGCAGTCGGGCGACCTTTTTCTCCAGATCGAGACCAGCGACGCGAGCCTGCTGCACCTCAAGTCGAAGACCGCGACCGCCACGTCGGCTCCGGCCGCAGCGGCTCCGGCAGCGGTAAAGCCCGCGGGGGCCGTCGTTTGGACCCCGAAGGCGACGAAGCTCGCCCAGGAGGCCGGGCTCGATCCTGCGAAGATCACCGACATCGAGGCCACCGGCCCCGGCAATCGCGTGTCGAGCGAGGACGTCCAACGCTACCTCGCCAAGCGCAAGGGTTGAGCGTCAGCCGTTCTGCAGCTCGTAGCTCAGGATGCTGAGCGCGTAGGTCGCGGCGGTCTCGCAGCGGAGCACCAGCGGGCCGAGCGTGATGAACTCGAAACCGCAGCTCTTCGCGTGGCTCATCTCGGCGGGGGTGAAGTCGCCCTCGGGACCGACGAGCCACAGGACCTGGCGCGGCGGGCGCCCGTGGGTGCCCTGATAGGCTGCAAGGACCGACTTCAGCGAACGCGCGCCCGGCTGGAGGCTGGCGATGAGCTTCAGGTCGAAGCCGCCGGCCGCCTCCATGTAGGCCATGGCCTGCTGGACGGGTTGGATCGTGGGGACGAAGGGATTGCCGCATTGCTTGGCGGCCTCGAGGGCGGCGACCTGCCACTTCTCGATCTTCCGGTCCTGGCGCTCGCCGTCGAGATGGACCTGGGTGCGCTCGCTTTCCAGCGGGACGATGGCGGCGGCGCCGATCTCCGTGGCCTTGCGCACGATGGCGTCCATGTACTGGCCCTTGGGCAGGGCCTGGCCGAGGGTGATCGCGTAGGTCAGGGGCTTCAGCTTCTGCCGGAAGCGCACCTTGAGCACGGCGCCCTGCCGGCGGTCGTCGGTCAGCTCGCAGATCCACTCGGTGCCCTTGCCGTCGAAGGCGACGACCGTGTTGCCGAGGCGGGCGCGGTTCACGGCAATGAGGTGGTGGGACTCCTCGGGCGAAAGGACGATCTCGGCGGGCTCGGCGGTCGGCGGGGTGCAGAAGGCGCGGAAATCCGGCATGGCGTCCCGAATGAAGGCGCCGGCCCGGGCCGAGTCGAGGGTCTTTCCGCGGGGCCCAAAATCAGAAAGGGCGTCAGACCGAAGTCCGACGCCCTTGCCGACTAAACTACAAACATATGAACCAAGCAAAGAACGATGACGAACACGGGGAAAGACGCGCGCGGGGCGCAGACGTTCAAAACTTGGTCCGGTTTCCCGTACAGCCTACGCCTTCCGTCCCCGCCAGCGACGGTAGCCGAAGAGGGCGAGGCCGGCGGCGGTGAGGATCAGGCCGTAGGTCGAGGGTTCGGGGACGTTGGGACGGATGCGGTCGGAGTAGACCTCCCAGCCGGTCTCGTTGGCGGTCCAGCCGACGAAAGTGATCTGGTTCATCGGGATCTGTCCCTGTGCGTCGAGACCGCGGATGGCGCCCGCCCAGGTGCTGGCGAACAGGAATTCGGTGGCCAGCTCCCAGTTCTGGATCGTGAGCGTCACACTGGTGTTGGCGAAGATCAGATTGGTGGCGAACAGGCTCGAACCGGTTCCTGCAAAATTGATCGTGGAGTTCCCGGTGATGACGAGGTTGGTGACCGACAGGTCGTTGTCGGCGAGGCTGAGGGTGCCGCCGGCGAGCGTCAGCGAACCCGTGTAGCTGATGGTGGAGGCAAGGGCGATGGTGGCGCCGGAGGAGATCTCGAGGTTGCCGGAGCCGGTGATCGAGCCGGAGAAAGCGGGGCCGGTGTCGGTGCCCGTGATCATCAGTTTGCCCGTCGTGCCGAGGTCGAGGAGGCCGGAGCCATTGAGGGTGGCGACGGCATCGCTGAACGTGCCCATCTCGAGTCGGCCGTCGGAATTGATCGTGATGTCGGCGGTGTCGGCGAGCTGGTTGTCGGCGTGGTAGACGAGATTCGCGGTGCTGGCGGCACCGACGCCGTCACCGATGACGACGCTCCCGCCTGCGGCGTTGACGCCTGCCGTCTTCTCGAGAGTCACGGTGCCGGCGTTGACCGAGAGGGCGCCGGTGAACGTGTTCGCGGTGGTGCCGGCGAGGGTGAGGTTGCCGGTGCCGGTCTGGGTGAGGCCGCCGGTG
>CAZGJB010000395.1:0-2771 GCA_964526145.1 uncultured Opitutaceae bacterium | reverse complement strand
GGTTTAATTATACTTCTAATATTGAAACCTGCTTTAATTATTAGATCACAAAGATGGGTGTGGGTTCCATAATATATATACCCATCTTTGTGATAATTGATAATAATACAATTATCAAATTCAACGTATGTTCCACCACACGATTCAAAAACTTGCGTAACTTCTACAAGTTCATTATTTTGTAAAAGTACAATGTCACCTACATCTGGTGTAATCGCATTAGAACAAATTTTCATTTCATAGTTTCCTTTTCAATTTAATCCAAGTTCGCTGGTGATTGCTCGTTTACGAAGGTTGGCTTTCTGAATATCCTCGTCGATTGATCCAACTAAAGTCGCGTAGTACGCAACACATGGTTCTTTCTTCGAGAAATGGGTCATACGATCTAACATTTGATCGTTGTTTCCAGGAACCCAATCTGGTTCGATGGAAATGGTTGTCGATGCTTTCCACAGCGGGATTGAATCACGTGCTGCTTGGTTCTGCCCGATAAATATTTTGACTGATGGATCATCCTGAAATGATGTATATGCCGCATATTTTTCTTCAGAAGACATACCACCAATGATCTCGACATATTTGTGTTTCAACTTACCTTTAAGTGCGGTAATGACTTCTTTGTGATGTGCGAAAACAATGATCTTCTCACACATAGCGATGTTGTCATCAATCCATTGAACGACACCTGCAACTTTAGCAAGACCAGTCAATCGACGCAAAGTTGTGACGTGTGATGCAACGTCCCGAAGGGCGTTGTTCATGTCTGTTGATTTTAATGCTTGACGCACCAAATCCATTTCTTCAGATGGTACACCAACGACATTACCTGGCACTGGTAGTAGATCAATTATCGGTTCTTTCCATTCGTCCCAAACTTGTTCTTTTGTTCGGCGCAGCACACGACCTCTTAACATGTCACGTAAAGTCGATAAATTCCTACCGCCAACGATCTTACGACCAAATCCATTACTCTCGGCATACCTACAAAAACGACCACAGAACTCGTTATATGACATCACGACACCTTTATCGTTGATTATAGCGTCACTGAACAACGATCTCATCATTGGGTATAGTTCTGACGGGTTGTTCAAAACAGGTGTACCAGTCATCACCCATACGCGGTCAGCGTTGACGATAAGGCCAGCATCTGCATCGAACTGAAGTCTGCCATACTTATCCTTATTAATTCCGTAAAACTTTTGTGTACGGGACGCAACCATTGATTTGAATGCGTCGGATTCGTCGCCACCAACTAAGTCATAACACATAGTTGTCAATTGGTTGTGTAGTTGTGAAATTAACCCGTTGTAGGATAAAATATTGAACCGTTTCCATTGTGGTTTATCTTTGGATGATAGGATAACTGGGTCATATCCCCATTCACGTGATTCTTTTTCCCAAACGTAGACACCTGATGCTTTAGCAACAACAATGATCGTCTCAGCACCAATCATACGGGCAGCTTTCAGGAATTGACGGGTTTTACCCATACGCATCCCATCGAACAGTCCGGCATATTTTCTGGATGCTAAAAACTTAGCACCTTCTAATTGATACGGGAAAAGGTTTGGTTCAACGATCATTTCACAAACCCTAATTTTCTTAACGCATTTTTGTGAATAACAGAGAAATATTCTGTTGGAATACCAACTTCTTTCACAATGTATGACATTGCTTTTGTATCATATTTATAAGTTGGAAGTTCAGCACATACAGCTTTTATTGTCATTAAACGGTCGTAATACAATGTTATGAGTTGTTTTTCACGATCAGTTAATATCGACAAGTCACATTTTAGAATTTCTTCTCGTCTAGCCATTTTTTCAGTTCTTTCATTTATTTCAATTTATCAATTCATCATATCTTCCAGACTAAGGTCTGGTTTAGTTGAACAAGACGCAGACGTTATCCCATCTTCGCATTTCCCGATAGGCGTGCAGTTATGGGGCGCAATTCCCACAGTATGACCTGCGTCTTGTTCTTTGTTGGTTATACCCTCACTCATCCAATAATGCAAGAGTGCAAGTGCATCTGCCGCATTATCATCATCAACTTTAAAGCCCCTGCGATTAGCTTCCGCTATCATAGCTTCTTTATTACTATTCCCTTTACCAGTCCAGCTGGCCTTAATCGTCCCAACGGGTACACCTTGGTATGGTATACCTTCTGATTCGCACCACTTTGTAAGCGTTGCCATTAGTCCGCCATAAACATGTGCAGAGTCAGTTGCCCTATGCTGACGAACCTCTTCAAACACCACCTGGGACGGTTTAGGTAATCCCATCAACCATTTCTCAAACTTCAAATATCTCATACCACCACCGGAAAAACGATCATTCGCAAATGACTGCATCCCGTAAGTAATACCAGCATTAGAATGTGTCGCCCAACCAGTTTTCGTCCCAAGGTCAAGCGCAAGTAACATTATTTTGTACCACTAATCGCATTCACAATTTTCTTCAAAGTCGACAAACGAATATCAGTTTTCTCATTCATAAGCCTTGTCATTGCGCCGCTATCGCCTAACACCCGACGACCGAAAGATGATGGTTTTTCACCAGTCGTTTTCAGGTGTTTGTTGATGTAGTCAATTATTTCTTCAATCGTGGGTATCTTCATTTTAACCATTTCCACTGTTGGGAATTGTTGCTTATATTTCCAACACTATTCGAACATATCTTCTAAGTCAATAGTTTGTTTTGTATTTTGTTGTAATCTTTTAATCAAGTCCAGGCGTATGTCTTCAGTCATATTGTGGAACTCACCAT
>CAZGJB010000394.1:0-2798 GCA_964526145.1 uncultured Opitutaceae bacterium | reverse complement strand
GCGTCGGCCAGGAGGTCCTCAAATCCGTCACCCCCGGTCAGCAGGTCATCAAGATCATCCACGACGAGCTCGTGAAGCTCCTCGGCGAGGGCGAGAACGCCCTCTCCACCGCCCGCCCCCTGAAGATCCTCATGGTCGGCCTTCACGGGTCCGGCAAGACGACCTCATCGGCCAAGCTGGGCAAGCTGTTGAAGAAGCGCGGTTACCGTCCGCTCGTCGCCGGTTGCGACATCTACCGTCCCGCGGCCATCGACCAGCTAGAGATCCTAGCGAAACAGGAGGAGCTCGCCTTCTACTCCGACCGGAACTCCCGCGACGTGCCCGCCATCGGCGTCGCCGCCCTTGAAGCAGCGCAGGCCGCCACGGCGGACTGCATCATTTTCGACACCGCCGGCCGCCTGCAGATCGACCAGGAGCTGATCGAGGAGGTCAAAAAGCTTCACGCCCGGGTGCAGCCCGACGAGGTCCTGCTCGTCGCCGACGGCGCCCTCGGTCAGGAGGCCGTCAACGTCGCCAAGGCCTTCCACGACGCCCTCAGCCTCACCGGCCTCATCCTCACCAAGATGGACGGCGACGCCCGCGGCGGCGCCGCGCTTTCGATCAAGTCCATCGCGCAGGTGCCGATCAAGTTCATCGGCACGGGTGAAAAGACCGGCGACTTCGACACGTTCTACCCCGACCGCCTCGCCTCCCGCATCCTCGGCATGGGCGACGTCGTCTCGCTCGTCGAGAAGGCGCAGGAGAACATCGACCAGAAGGAGGCCGAGCGCATGGCCGAGAAGATGCGCAAGGCGGACTTCAACCTCGAGGACTTCCTCGCGCAGATGCAGCAGGTGAAGAAGATGGGCTCGATGCAGAGCATCATGGACATGATGCCCGGCATGAGCGGCGTGCAGCTGCCCGATGATTCCGAGAAGCAGCTCGCCCGCACTGAGGCCATCATCCACTCGATGACCAAGCAGGAGCGCCGCAAGCCCGACATCCTCAACGGCAGCCGCCGCAAACGCATCGCCGACGGCGCCGGCGTGAAGATCGTCGAGGTCAATCAGCTCATCAAACAATTCCAGCAGATGCAGCAGATGATGAAGATGCTGAAGGGCGGCGGCGCCAAGAAGATGATGCGCCAGATGGAGGCCATGAAGGGCAAGGGCGGCTTCCCGGGGATGTGAGCCGGCTCACAGCGGACACACGTCCGCCAACCTAACCACCGCCCGATTCTCCGCGCGCGACTCCGCCAGCGCGACGGTGAACACCGCCTCCCAGTCGTCGTGGCCCTCGGCGTCGACGAGCATCTGCGCCACGGTCCACTCCCCCGCCCCGCCTTCCGCCTCCACCCAATGCGTGTGCTTCGCCGCGCGGCCCTCGGGGTCCAGCCGGCAGCGTCCGCGGGCGTCAAAGTACGCGCCAAATTTCCGACACGACTCCGCCCGTGCCTTCGCCTCGTCATCCTCGGCGTCGGCGGTCCGTCGCCCGCCCGCGTCCCACCGCACCGCGTCCTGCAGCCAAGTGAGGATCTCGGTCCGCACCAGGCGCCGGAAAGCCGCCGCGTCGCGCGTGATGTCGAAGCTCGCCGGCCGCGCCGGCTTGTCGGCATCCGACACCGCCGCCGCGACCCAGTCCGGGTTGCGCAGCCGCTCCCATTCCTCGAGCAGGCTTGAGTCGATGCCGCGGATGAGTTCGCGGAAATAGACCTCCATCTCGACGACCTCCTCGGTCTTCGCCGTGTCCGGCACAGTCTGCGCCAACACCTTCCACACCTGGGCCAGATGCCGCAGCAGGAGTCCCTCGATGCGCTCCAGCCCGTACTCGCGCACGTAGTCGGCAAACGAAAGGTAGCGTTCGAACATTTCCCGCGCGATCGACTTGGGCCGGATGTTCTCGTCCTCGACCCACGGATGCGATGCGGCGAAGGCATTGAAGGTCTCGTAGATGAACTCCCGTCGTGGCTTCGGGTGCTCGATCTCCTCGAGCTTCGCCATGCGCTCCTCGTACTCGATGCCGGCGGCCTTCATCTCGGCGAGCTTGTCGGTCTTCAGCCGGTCCACCTGCCGGCGCAGGATCGGCTCCGGATCCTCGACGATGGCCTCGCACAGCGTGAGCACGTCGAACGGATAGTCCGGCGACTCGCGTTCGAGCAGCGGCAGCGCGTCCAAAAGGTAGAGTGAAAGCGCCTGGTGCAGCGAGAAATCCTCCTGCAGGGTGAGGTTCACGCGCAGCTTGCGCTCCGGCGCCGTGCGATCCGCCCGCGGGATGATCTCGACGATGCGCCGGTCGACGAGCGCGCGAAATAGCTGCCAGGCCCGGCGCCGCAGCGCGGCCTTCTTCACCGGCGTCTCGTGGCAGTCGGCGATGAGCTGGCGCAGCGCGCGACAGCCGTCACCCGGCCGGCTCAGCACCTGCAGCAGCAGGCCGTGCGTCACTGTGAAACGCGAACCCAGCGCCTCCGGCGGCGCCGTCTGCAAACGGGCGAAGGTGTTTGCGTCCCAGCTCACCGCCCCGTCGGGCGCACGGGCCTTGACCAGCTTGCGCAGCTTCTGCGGGTTGCCCGCGGCCTTCTCCTCCGCCCGCTTGTTCTCGATGACGTGGGCCGGCGCCTGCGCGATCACGAAGCCCTGGTCGTCGAAACCCTTCCGGCCCGCGCGCCCGGCGATCTGGCGGAAATCACGCACGGCGAGGATCGCGGCCTTCTTGCCGTCGTATTTCCAGAGCTGCGAGAACACGACGGTGCGGATCGGCACATTGATCCCCATGCCCAGCGTGTCCGTGCCACAGATGAGCTTGAGCAAGCCCTGCTGGGC
>CAZGJB010000393.1:0-2819 GCA_964526145.1 uncultured Opitutaceae bacterium | reverse complement strand
CGCTCAGCTCGCCGTAGCAGATCTGCTCGATGAGCGTGGCGCGGTCGGCGTCGGTGATGAGGTTCACCTCAAGTTCCGGGAACCATTCCGCCAGGCGATTCACGCGGATGACCCACTGGTCCACGGTTTCGTCCCAGGCCTCGAGCTTGATGCGCCCGGCCAGCACCTCCTGCGTGAGCAGGGCCGCGGCCTCGTTCAACGGCGCATCGTCGCTGGCGGACTTGGCCTCGAGCACCAGGTCGCGGAATCGTCGCTCGCGGCGCGAGATCACGCGTTTCATCGCCTCGTCGTAAACGACACCGCGGGCCTCGCGGTAATCGTCCGGGAAAATCTCCTTCAGCCAGGCTTCCTCGACCGCCGTGGCCAGCGAGAGCAGGACGTTGACCTCCCCGCCCCGCCCCTCGACCTCGCTGATCTCCGCGGCCACCAGCAGCGGCGCGCGCTGGATGCAGCTCTCGCGGGCCAGCACGCCCTTGCGCCCGTGCACCAGGGCACACCGGAGCGTGCCGCCATCGAGGCGGCGCGCCAGCTGGTCGGAGAAACCTGCGAGCACGCACTTGCGGACCGCCTCGCCGTCGATGCGCCGTTCACTGACATCGAGGCCTTCCTTCGCGGCGATTTCGAGAAACTGCTCGAACAGCGGTCCCACCTGGCGCGCCGCCTGCGCGTGCAGGCCGATCCGCCGGCAGGCGTCCATGGCGTAGTTGGCCTTGTCGGCGTAGCGCCACGCCCGCATCAGCAGGAAGAAATCGCTTTCATGCTCCTCGCCGAAGAGATCCTCCCGCGCCTCCTCGGTGCGTTTGTCCACGCCGCGCAGGAGGAAATTGCGGCCCTGGGTCAGCGCCGCCATCAACGCGACCGATCGCACGCACCCGCGCTCCTGCGCCGCCAGGAACATGCGTGCGTACCGCGGATGCACCGGGAACCGCAGCATCTTGCGGCCGAGCTCGGTGATCCGCAGGTGCGCCGCATCCGCGCCCTTCCCCAGCGCGCCCAGATCCGCCAGCAGCGTTTCCGCCCGCTCGAGTGCCTTCGGTTCAGGCTTCTCCAGCCAGGGAAACCCGTGGACGTCGTCGATGCCGCTCGCCTTGAGCGTCAGCACGACCTCGGCGAGGTCGAGGCGTTTGACCTCGGGCAATTCCTGCCGCGGCCGCTGGGCATGCTCGCGCTCGGTCCACAGCCGCACGCACACCCCGGGCGCCGTGCGGCCGGCGCGGCCGGCGCGCTGGTCGGCGCTGGCGACGGAGATCTTCTCGATCAGGAGCGTGTTGATGCCGCGGTGCACGTCGAAGCGCGCCACGCGGGCGAGACCGCAATCCACCACCGCGGTGACACCGTCGATCGTGAGCGACGTCTCGGCCACGTTGGTGGAGACGATGATCTTGCGCGCATCGTACCGGGCCACGGCGCGGTCCTGCTGCTCCGGCGGGAGCTCGCCGTGGAGCGGGAAACACACGAAGTCGCGCAGCGCCCGCGTGCCCTGCACGTCCTGCACGGTGCGGCCGATCTCGTAGGCGCCGGGCATGAAGACGAGGATGTCGCCGTCGGTCGCCGCCGCGATCCGCTCGCACTCGCGCGCGGCGACGGTCCAGACCGGCTCGTCGTCGAAGTTCACGGTCTTCGGCTGGTATTCGATCCGGACCGGGAACATGCGCCCCTGCGACGTGAGGACCTCGCAGGGCGCGAGGTACGGGCGCAGCACCTCGGTGTCGAGGGTCGCCGACATGACGACGATCTTCAGGTCGGGCCGCCGCGTCGCCTGGATCTGCAGCGCGCGGGCCAGCGAGATGTCGCCGTAGAGGTGCCGCTCGTGGAATTCGTCGAACACGAGCACGTTGACCCCGCGCAGCGTGGCATCGAACGACATCTGCCGGAGCAAGATGCCCTCGGTGACGAAACGGATGCGGGTCGCGGTGCTGACGCGCGATTCGAGACGGATCTGGTAGCCGACGATGTCGCCCAGCCGGGTGCCGACCTCCTCCGCCACGCGCTTCGCGAGCAGGCGGGCCGCGAGCCGCCGGGGCTGGAGCACGACCACCTCGCCGCCGTCGAGAACGCCGTGGCGCAGCAGCATTTGCGGGATCTGGGTGGATTTGCCGGATCCGGTCGGCGCCTGCACGATCAGCCGTCCACCGGACCGGAGGGCGGTCACGACGTCGGCTTCAAGCTCGTAGATGGGCAGTTCGCGCGGCGACACACTGTGGGTATGGTTTTGTCGGGCGCCGTCAGGCAAGAACGGACTCGCCGTCGGTCCGATGGCGGAAATTGCCCGCTCGGTTGTCATGAATGGATGACGGCCCATCTCCCAATCGTCAGCTCCTCTGCTCCCATGAACGCCTTCGCCTCGCTGCCGCGGTCTCGCCTGTTCTCCCGCCTGTTCCACGCCGCCGCGACCTTCGTCCTCGCCTGCATTGGACCAGCGGGCCTTGCGCAGGTCCTCTCGACGCCCGAGATCGATGCTTCGCTGCCGGCCTACCCCGGGGCCACGCTGCCGGTCGCGGCCCAGGCCGACGGCAAGCTCGTGGTCAGCGGCGACTCCTTCCTCATCAACGGCGTCAGCCAGAAGGGAATCGCCCGCCTGAATGCCGACTGGACGCTGGACGCAGGATTCGCCGTCGGCAGCGGCACCGACCGCGGCACGATCAATGCGATCGTGGTCGATTCCAGCCAGAAGATCCTGGTCGCCGGCAGCTTCACCACCTTCAGCGGACAGCCCGCATCGGGTCTGGTTCGCCTGCTCCCGGACGGGAGGCTCGATCCTGAATTCTCCTATGACGGGCCGGGCCGGGTGCTCCAGGTTGCACCCCGGGCCGATGGCG
>CAZGJB010000392.1:0-2821 GCA_964526145.1 uncultured Opitutaceae bacterium | reverse complement strand
AAGCGGGGGTCGTCGGCCTGGACGACCCAGTGGCGGCCGGCGCGCTGGAGGTTGCCGACGATCGTGCCGCGGCCGCGCTCGAGCACGCGCGTGACCTGGCCGATCTTCTCGCCGGGCTTGCGACCGCGCCGGCCGTGAAAGATGCGCACCGCAACCCGGTCGCCCGGGAGCGCCGTCAATGTCTCCTCAGGGAAGACCTGCAGGGCGGGCTGGCGCGGATCGCCGGGATCGCCCTCGGAGTCCTCGAGCACGACGAAGGCGGAGCCGCCGGCGCGGAACTGGATGCGGCCGACATGCTCGTCGGAATCGAGGCGGGGTGCGACCGGGGCCTCGGGCGCGACGTGGCGGTGCGCCGGAGCGAAGATCGGCCGCGCCGGGGCGGACTTGGTCGGCGCGGACGGATTGGTATCGGCGCGCACCTGGTAGCGGTCGCCCTTGAGCCGGCGCACGAGACCGCTGGCGAGCAGGCGCCGCGCCTCGTGGGCGAGCATCGCACGCTGCTTCTTGTTCAGGCCGAGGGCGCGGGCGAGTTCGGATTCGTTTTGCGGAGAATAGTCGGGGGCTCGCAGCTGGGCGAGCAGACGGTCGCGGAGGTTCATGTAAAATTCCGGTGGCGCGGCGCGCAGGCCGAGCTTTGGGATTGGACTGACGAAAGATGTTGGCCTACCTTGGGGCGATGAAAATCGTCCACATCGCCAGCGAATTGTTCCCCTACATGAAGACTGGCGGGTTGGCGGATGCGGTGGCCTCTTTGGCGGGTACGCTGGCCGATCGCGGCCACGAAATCGCGGTCTTTTTGCCCGGGTACCGCAGCGCCCTCGAGCACCCTGCGGCCAAGTCGGCCGAGCGCGCTTTCCGCATCCGCATCGAGGTCGGGAACGAGCTGATGTCCGGCGACGTCCGCGTGTTCACGCCGCGGCCCAAGCTCAGGGTCTATCTCATCTGCCGCGAGGAATTCTACGACCGCCGCAACCCGTACGGCAACGGCGAGCGCGACTACGAGGACAACGCCGACCGCTTCATCTTCTTCGCCAAGGGCGTGATCGAGACCCTGCGCCTCGCCGACCTGCAGGCCGACGTCGTCCACGCGCACGACTGGCAGGCCTCCCTGGTGCCGCTGCTTTTGCGCGACGCCGAGCGCCGCCACGGTCTCACGCTCGCGATGAAGACGGTCTTCACGATTCACAACATCGCCTTCCAGGGCGTCTTCCCGGCCCGCGTCTTCCCGCGCACGAACCTGCCGGACGAGCTCAACAACATCGACGGTCTCGAGTACTACAACCAGATCAACCTGATGAAGGGCGGCATCCTGTTCGCCGACCGGGTCACGACCGTCAGCCCGCGTTACGCGCAGGAGATCCAGACGCCCGAGTTTGGCTGCGGTCTCGACGGCGTGGTGCAGACGCGCGCCGACGACATCAAGGGCCTGCTCAACGGCATCGACACGACCGTGTGGAACCCGGCGGTGGACGCCCTACTGCCGGCGCGGTACTCCGCGGTGAACATGGCCGGCAAGGCCGTGTGCCGAGCGCAGCTGCTGAAGTCGCAGGGATTCGACCCGAAGTTCACCGGTCCCGTGTACGGGATGGTCTGCCGCCTCGCGGAGCAGAAGGGCATCGACCTGCTGTTGGCCAACGCTGAGTTCTTCGTGCAGGAGAACTGCCGGCTCGTCCTCCTCGGCTCGGGCGAGCGCCGCTACGAGGAGGCCCTGCAGGCCCTGGCGGCCCGCGCCCCGCAGCGCGTCGCCCTGTGCGCGCGGCACGACGAGACGATGAGCCATCTCATCGAGGCCGGATCGGATTTCTTCATCATGCCGTCGTTGTTCGAGCCCTGCGGCCTGAACCAGATGTATTCGCAGGCCTACGGCACCGTGCCGCTCGTCAGCCGGGTCGGCGGTCTCGCCGACACCGTCACGGATGCCGACGAGGATCAGGCTCATGGCACCGGCCTCAGTTTCCCGCCCACCGCGGAAGGACTCGCGGACGGCCTGCAGCGTTCGCTGCGGCTCTACGCCGACAAGGCCCGCCTGACGGCCGTGCAGCAGCGCGGCATGGAGAGGGATTTCAGCTGGACGCAGGCCGCGGCCGGGTACGAACAGCTTTATCAGGATTCGCTCTGAGTCCGTGAGCGCACCGACCATCTTCTGGTTCCGGCAGGACCTTCGCCTCCAGGACAATCCCGCGCTCCAAGCGGCACTCGCGACCGGCGGGCCGATCGTCCCGGTGTACATCCTCGATGACGCCGGCGAGGGTCATTGGGCGGCGGGTGGGGCGAGCCGCTGGTGGTTGCACCATGCGCTGGCGGCGCTCGATGCCGCGCTCCGCGACCTCGGCTCGCGCCTGATCCTGGCCCGTGGCGCCGCCCTGCCGGTGCTGCAGGAAATTCAGCGGACCACGGGGGCGGCAACCATCTGCTGGAACCGTCGCTACGAGCCGGCGGTCATTGCTCGCGACAAGGTGATCAAAGCCCACTTCACCGCAGTCGGCGTCGAGGTGAAGAGTTGCAATGCCGCGCTCCTCTTCGAACCGCACACGGTGGCGAATAAGCAGGGGAAACCATTCCAGGTCTTCACGCCGTTCTGGCGACATTGCCTTACGCTCCCGGTCGCGGCGCCGGTGAAGCTGACGGCGAAGCAACTGCCCGCACCCGCAAAATGGCCGGCGTCGCTGCAACTGGGCGAACTGGGCCTGCTGCCGCGATTGGATTGGGCGAGGGGATTTGCGGCACACTGGCAACCGGGTGAGGCGGGTGCGCACCGGCGACTGAAGGAATTCGTCGCGGAGGCGGTCGACGCGTATGCGGAGCGACGTAACGCGCCGGA
>CAZGJB010000391.1:0-2821 GCA_964526145.1 uncultured Opitutaceae bacterium | reverse complement strand
GAGGATGACGAGCGTGGCGCCGAAGATCGCCGAGCTCGAGACCAGCCACGCGTCGCCCCGCAGGGCGGAATAGGTGACCAGCAAGGCCAACCCGGCGATGCTCAAGACAATGCCGAGCCCGTGGGTCAGGCTGTTGGCAAGCTCCTCACGCGGTGAATAGGCGGCAGTCTCGGACATTCCCGTGACAATCGGCCGTGCAGCGCTTGTCGGCAAGTCCCGAACCATTATCGTGCCGCCATGAAACCCACCCTGCCCCTCCTCCTCTGTCTCGCCGTCCTGCCCGTCGCCGCCGAGGAAGGCGCAAAACTCGAGAAGGCCAAGGCCGCCGTGAAGGAGACCGCCGCCGAGGTGGCCGAAGCCACGGCCGAGGCCGCCAAGATCACGAAGGAAAAAGCCGTGAAGATCGGCGAGGCCACCAAGGAGGGCGCCGCCAAGGCCTACGAAAAGACGGTCGAGGTGTCCAAGGAGGCCGCCAAGGTCACCAAGGAATTCTCCAAGGAGGTCGCCGCCGAGACGAAGGAGATCGCCAAGGAAACCGGCGCCGTCGTGAAGGAAAAATCCGCCGCCGCCTACCAGGCCACGAAGGAAGCCACGCTCAAGGCCGCCGAGGCGGCGAAGGAAAAGACGAAGGAACTGACGGGGAAATAGGACGTAGAGAAACGCTCAACACTTAACGTTTAACGCTGAACGCTTAAGTACTGAGAGAACCCTCAGCAATTGGGCGTTAAGAGTTAAACGTTAAGCGTTGAGCGTTCCCCAGTGCCCTCACGGATTATGGTCGATCGGGTCCTCGGGCTGCTGGTAGCGCGTGCGGTAGGTCTTGTCGCTGGCGGCGAGCTTGAGGAAGACGTCCACGGGGACGACCTCGACGGGCTCGGTCAGGCTGTCGATGATCTTCTTCACCTTCTCGATCGTGTTGCTCTCCCGGATGTGGATGAGCATGAAGTACGGCCGCTGCGGGTTGAGCTGGATCAGCTCCTCGAGATCGGCCGCGGCCTCTTCCACCGGGCGGTTCACGTCGAGATAGTAATCGTAGCTGATGAGCGGCTTGCCGTCGCGCAGGTCGAAGGTGCGGGCTGAACCGTAGCCGTTGATGAAGCCGATGGCGTCAGGAAACTCCTGGTAGTAGCGGTCCACGACCTCCTTGGTCAGGTCGGTGTTGCCGACGTGGCGGTTGCCCTCGGAGTAGTCCATGATCTCCATGACGCGCAGGTCGAGCGCGGCCATCAGTTCGCGGGCGTCCTTCATGAGGGGCGGGAATTTGTCGGCCGGGATGGACTTCGGATACATGTAGCCCGGGCCGCTGAGGCCGCCGACGAAGTAATCGTTGGGCGACTTGTCCTCGTAGAAGAACTGCAGCGCCACGGGATTGAGCCGCAGCCAGCCCATGAGGACCTGCCATCCGTAGGGGATCTCGCCGCGGCCGGGCTTGGTCCACGTGCCGATGCCCATCGAGTCGGTCGCGAGCGCCGCAAGATAGACCTTCTTCTCGGCCTTGAGCTTGGCGTCGGGCGCGACGTTGTGGTTGTTGGCGAACTTGAAGTCCGGCGTGAGCGGGATCTGGCAGGTGTACGAGACGTTCGGCAGGTTATGCAGGCCTTCCATCTTCAGGCCGAGATTGCCGGTGAGGGTCGTATGCTGGCCCTCGGTGTCCTTGCCGTACGAGTGCCAGCCGATGACCGTGCTCGTGGGATTCTGCCTGCTGAGGAGCGAACGCAGCAGGCCGAGCTCATCCGGATGCTTGGGATTGGCCGAGAGGTCGGCGCAGAATGCGCGCTGCATGATGGCGAAATCGGCGACGCCCGGCTGCATCTCCATGCCGGCATGGCCGCCGAGGACGGCGTAATAATCGCGGGAGCAGCGGTCCCAGTACTTGGCCACGGCCCACGAGTAGATCTCGAAGTCGGACTTGCCCCGGAAGATACCACGCAGGTCCTCGAGTTGCTTCAGCCCGTGTTTCTCCGCGAGCGGGATGAGCTCCTCGCTCACGACGAGGGCGTCGAGCACGCCGGCGGCGGTGAAGGCGACGTTGACGGATGAACGCACCTCGCGGTCCCACACGACGTAGCCCTTGGCATGCCGGGCAAACTTGGCCAACGCCGCATCCGCATCGTTCAGGCCGAGGCGGGTGAACTTGGTGCCATGGCGACGCTCCATGAACCCGATGAGCGGGCGCACGGTCTCCCACTGCCAGTGCGTGGGATACTCGAGGTAGATCCGGGGGTAGTCGCGATTTGCGAGACCCTGGAGGGAGATCAGGAGGACGTTGACGGGGATGTCGCCATCCATCCGCCAGTTTTCCGAGAGCGGGATGATCGTGGCCTCGGCCGGGGCGCGTTCCTGGCGACGCGGGGCGGGCTGGGCGGAGACGACGCTTGCGGATGCGAACAAGGCCAGCGAGAGCAGGGCGAAAAGGGTGCGTTGCATGACGTACGGAGTTCGGGGATGGGAGATCGAAGGCCGGAGGTGGTTACTCGGAGCGGCCGGTGGCCTGCGGCTTGGCCATTTCCTCAGCCGTGAGGCGCCGGAAGACATAGACGACGGGGCGGTTGCGCGTGCTGCGCAGCTCGGTGAGCGTGAGCTGGGCACCGTTGGCGGATACTTTGTAATCGCTCAGGATGTTGACCGCGCGATCACCCTGCTGGGTGGTCAGCGTGACATCGGTGCTGAGGCGCAGAAGGCGACCCCCGTCGATCCACTCGGTGCGGACCCGACGCGTCTTGTCGCCGCCCATGTAGGCACCGAGATGGCGGTTGTCGGGCCAGTAGGACGCCGGCACGACGTTGACCGGCAGGCTCGTGTCGAGGCGCGTGGTATCCGC
>CAZGJB010000390.1:0-2832 GCA_964526145.1 uncultured Opitutaceae bacterium | reverse complement strand
GCCGCCCGTACCGCTCCCGCGGGCGAGTCGGATGAGCAGACTCTCGGCCACGTCGTTCTGCTGATGGCCCAGCCAGAGCGACTTGGCCCCGAGGCGGTTCAACACGCGATCAAAGTAGGCAAAGCGGGCCTCCCGCGCTGCCGTTTCGCTGCGCACCTGCTGCGTGCGCCGCCGCCGGCCGACGTGGAGACGGGTGTTCAACGATGCGCAGACTCGCCGACAGAACGCCTCGTCCCGATCGGCCGCCGCACCCCGCAGGCGGTGATTGAAATGCACCGCGTGCAGCTGCTTGCGAACCCCGGGGAAATGCGCCCACAGCAGCAGAAGCAGCGCCAGCGAATCCGCCCCACCTGAAAACGCCACGACCCAGGGTCCGCGCAAACGCGCCGCGTGCGCCCGCGTCGCGGGATGCAAGCGCTCCGGCGGGCAGGCAACCGCGAGCTGAACGGCCCGGCGCTGCCAAACAGACCCGGCCGCATTCATGGTGACGAGATCCCGCCGGCTAGAAGCTCAGATGCTCCTTGCCGAAGTACGGCTGCAGGGCCGCCGCGATGCGCACGCGACCGTCGGGCTGCAGGTTGTTCTCGAGCAGCGCCGCCAGCACGCGCGGCACGGCGAGGCCGGAGCCGTTGAGCGTGTGCACGAGCTCGGGTTTGCCCGATTCCTTCGACCGGAAGCGGATCTGCGCCCGGCGCGCCTGGAAGGCCTCGAAATTGCTGCAGCTCGAAACCTCGAGCCAGCGTTTCTGGCCGGCGGCCCAGACCTCGAGGTCGTATTTCTTCGACTGGGCGAAACCGAGGTCGCCGCCGCACATGAGGAGCACGCGATAGGGCAGCTCCAGCTTCTGGAGCAGGCGCTCGGCGTCGGCGCGGAGCAACTCAAGCTCGTTGTAGCTCTGGGACGGGTGCACCCACTTGAGCAGCTCGACCTTGTCAAACTGGTGCACGCGGTTGAGTCCGCGCACGTCCTTGCCGTAGCTGCCGGCCTCGCGCCGGAAGCAAGGCGTGTAGGCGCAACGGCGGATCGGCAGGGATTCCTCGTCGACGATCTCGTCGCGGAAGAAGTTCGTGAGCGGCACCTCGGCGGTCGGCACGGCGTAGAGCTTGTCGATCGTCTCGTACATCTGCCCCTCTTTGTCGGGCAGCTGCCCGGTCGCGGTGGCGCTGGCGGCGTTGACGAAGATGGGCGGGCTCACCTCGGTGTAGCCGGCCTTGGTGTCCTCTTCCAAGAAGAACTGCAGCAGGGCGCGCGACAGGCGGGCGCCATCGCCGACCAGGAACGGGAAACCGGCACCGGTGACCTTGGCGCCACGGGCGAAATCGAAGAGACGGTCGAAGCCGGGGATCTCCCAGTGCGGCTTGGCGTGCGCGCCGACGGCCTGAGGGTCGCCGTGGGTGGCGTGCACGACATTCTCCTCGGGCGTGCGGCCCTCGGGGACCGTCGCGTGCGGGAGGTTCGGCAGGCTGAGCATGGCCTGCTTCCACTTTTCCTCGGTCTCCTTGAGCTGGGTCTCCCACTCCTTCACGGCGGCGGACACGGCCTTCATCTCCTGCACCTTGGCGACAAATTCCGGCGAGCCCTTGGGCATGGCCGCCATGGCGGTGTTGGCCGCCTTCTGCTTCCCGCGGAGCTGCTCAACCTCGCCGATCTGGGCGCGCCAGGCGGAATCGAGCGCCAGGACGCCATCGAGGTCGACCTCGAGATGCTTCTTGGCAATGGCCGCGCGCACGAGCTGCGGCGATTCACGGAGGAGTTTGGGATCGAGCATGGGAAAAGGCTCAGCGCCGACGGGCGAGGCGTTGCTCCGCCTTGATGAAGCGGGTGTAGACTTCCTTCGCGGGCAGGAGCTTGAGCTCACCCGCCGGAGCCTGCACCACGAGGTTCGTCGGCGAGTTGAGCGGATAGGGGCCGAAGAGACGCGGATCGGTCGGGCCGAACACCGCCAGGGTCGGCACGCCGAGCGCCGCCGCCAGGTGCATGGGACCGCTGTCGTTCGAGAAGACCCATTCGCAGCGCTGGATGAGGGCGGGCAGCGAGACGAGGCTCGTGTTGCCCGTGAGGTTGAGGAAGCGGTCCGGCGGCAGGGTACCCTTGTCCGGCTGGTAGTTGCTGCCGGCCCAGATGACGCGCCGGTTGGCGTTGGCGCGGAGCAGCATCTCAGTCAGCTGCTTGAATCCGCTCCACGACTTCTCCGCGCGGCGGCTGTCGGGGAACATCAGGATCGGCTTGGTGCCGCCGCGGGCGGCGGCGAAGCTGAGTGTGAGCTTGTCGACCTCGCGGAACTTGATCTTGCCGCGCAATTCGGGTTTGGCCCCAAGCACGGGACAGAACTGGAGCATGATCTCGAGCGCATGGCTGCGGCGCCCGTCCGGCGGCAGCGGGACCTTCTGGTCGTAAAAGATGCCGGACCACTCGCGCGCGTCGGTGCGGCCGACCTTGTGCTTGGCCAGGGTGCGCGACGTCATCAGTCCGGTGCGCAGGAGACCCTGCATGTCGAAGACGTAGTCGAAACGGACCTGGCGGACCTCGCGCATCAGGCGCAGGAAGCCCTTCGTGCCGGCGTTGCGCTCGAACACATAGACGTGGTCAACCGCCTCGCAGGCCCGCACGATCGGGGCGAAGATGTCGCGCACGATCCAGGAAATGCGCAGCCCCTCGCACTGGGCCTTGAGCGAGGTCGCCACCTGCAGGCCGTGCACGATGTCCCCGAGGGACGAGGGTTTGATGATGAGCAGCTCCGTCATTGAGAATGGTCGCGCAAAATCTCCTTTTGACCGCGCGAGCCTAACGTCTCATGGCTTTTCCGCGTTGAAATCAAACGCTAATCCGCCT
>CAZGJB010000389.1:0-2848 GCA_964526145.1 uncultured Opitutaceae bacterium | reverse complement strand
CGACCTTGAAATGGACGTCGGCGGCCAGCAGGGCGGCGCGCACTTCCTTGAGGGCGTCCGCCATGTTTTCCTCGGTCAGGCGGCCGACGCCGCGCAGGTTGCGGAGTGCGGCGCCCAGTTTGTCGGTAAGCGATTCGAACATGGAAGCCGCCAGTGAAACACCCGGCGGGGCTGAATCCATGCAAATCTTCACCGGCAAACATTAGTGTGGATTACTGGAATCCCTCTTTGCCACTATCACCCCTCAAATGATTCACCTGCACCACCAACCCCGCACCGGCGTATTCCCCGTACGCCCCCTCACCGGGAGGACCCGGCCATGAACGGCGAACCCAAACGCTGGGTGGCGCCGCACGTGGCGGCGTTGCCGAAGAGCGGCATTCGCGACTTCTTCGAGCTCGTGGCCTCGATGAAGGGGAAGGACGTCATCTCGCTCGGCGTCGGCGAACCCGACTTCGTCACGCCCCAGCACATCCGCGACGCCAGCGTCGCCGCCCTCAGCCGCGGCCGGACCTCGTACACGTCGAACCTCGGCCTGGTCGAGCTGCGCGAGGAGATCGCGCGCTACGTCGAGAAGCATTTTCACGTCAGCTACCGCCCCGCCGACCAGGTCATCGTGACCGTCGGGGTGAGCGAGGCCCTCGACCTTGCCTGCCGGGCGTTCATCAGCCCGGGCGACAAGGTCATGTACCACCAGCCGTGCTACGTGAGCTATTTCCCGAGCGTCGCGCTGGCGCATGGTCAGCCCATCGCGGTGCCGACCTATGCCAAGGACGACTTCTCCCTCACCGCCGAGGCCCTGCAGGCGGCCTGGCAGCCGGGCACGAAGATCCTGATGCTCAACCTGCCGTGCAATCCGACGGGTGGCACGTGCACCAAGGAGCAGCTGGAAAAGATCGCCGCCTTCTGCCGCGAGAAGGACCTGCTCTTGCTGACGGACGAGATCTACTCCGAGCTCACCTTTGAAGGCACCCACACCAGCATCGCGAGCCTGCCGGGCATGGCCGAGCGGACGATCTTCCTCCACGGCTTCTCGAAGGCCTTCGCCATGACGGGTTGGCGCATCGGCTATGCCTGCGGTCCGGCGCCGCTCATCGACGCGATGATGAAGGTCCACCAGTACACGATGCTGTGTGCGTCCATCATCGCCCAGGACGCCGCCCTCGAGGCGCTGCGCAACGGTTGGGATTCGGTGCTCAAGATGCGCGAGCAGTACCACCGGCGGCGCGACCTGATCGTCCGCCGTTTCAACGAGATCGGCCTCAAGTGCCACCTCCCGCGCGGTTCGTTCTACGCTTTTCCCAACATCACCGCGACGGGGTTGTCCGAGAAGGACTTCGCCGTCGGCCTCCTCGAGCAGCACAAGGTCGCGCTCGTCCCGGGCACCGGCTTTGGCGAGGGCGGCCGCGGCCACGTGCGCGCCTGCTTCGCCACGAGTTACGAGCAGATCGGCATCGCCTGCGACCGCATCGAACGCTACGTCCAAGGGATCCGCTCATGAGCGCCCAACGCACCGTCGCCATCGTGGGTCGGCCGAATGTCGGCAAAAGCCGGCTGTTCAACCGCCTCGCCCGCAAGCGCATCTCCATCGTGCACGATCAGCCCGGGGTGACCCGCGACGTGATCACGGCGGAGATCGCCGACGGCGCGTACACGCTCTTCGACACGGGCGGACTCGGCTTCAAGGGCAAGGACACGCCCGCGGCCCTGACCGCCGCCTCCGAGGCCCAGGTCGAGTTCGCCATCGCGGCGGCCACGCTGATCCTCTTCGTGATCGACGGACTCGAGGGCCTCACCAGCCTCGACCAGCAGATCGCCCAGCGCCTGCGCCGCAGCAAGAAGCTCGTGCGCCTCGTGATCAACAAGGCCGACTTCGACGACGACAAGATCGACCTCGCCGAGGCCTACCGCCTCGGCCTGGGCGAGCCCCTGCGCGTCTCGGCCGAGCACGGCCGCGGCGAGAGCGACCTACGCGAGGCGATCCTCGCGGCGCTCGGCCCCGTCGAGACGGCCCCGGCCGTGCCCGATGCCAACCGCCCGCTCGGCGTGTGCTTCATCGGCCGACCCAACGTCGGCAAGTCCTCGCTCAGCAATCGCCTCCTGCAGAGCGACCGCCTCATCGTCAGCGAGGTGCCCGGCACCACCCGCGACGCGATCGAGCTGCCGTTCGAGTTCCGCGGTCGCGACGGGAACCTGTATCCGTTCCGGCTGATCGACACGGCCGGCATCAAGGCCGCAACCAAGCTGGCGTCGCCCGTGGAGTATTTCTCCCGCCTGCGCTCGCTCGACGCGATCAAGCAGACCGACGTCGTCTTCCTCGTGCTCGACGCCATCGAGGGCGTGACGCAGCAGGACAAGGCCATCGCCGGCGAGGCGATCAAGGAGCACAAGCCCATCATCATCGTCGTCAACAAATGGGATCTCGTGCGCAAGGCCTTCAAGGAGCAGGGCGGCTTCGAGCCCTATGAGGACGAGCGCGACTACCGCACCAAGTATGAGCAGGCGCTGTTCGACCGCCTCTACTTCACGCCCGGCGCCCCGGTGATCTTCGTTTCGGCCGTCAGCGGCTACGAGGTCGACCGCATGCTCAACGCGGCGGTGAAGGTTTACCGCACCCTCGATTCCAAGCTGCCGACGGCGAAGCTCAACAAGGTCATCGGCTACCTGACCGAGCGCACGCCGCCCCCGGCCGTCGGTGGCCGGCGTTTCCGCGTCTACTACGCGACGCAGACGGGCAACCGTCCGTTCCGCATCCGCCTGTTCTGCAATCGCGAGGAGAAGCTCACGGAGCAGTACCGCCGCTACCTCGAGGCAGGCATCGTTGAGGAGTTCGGCCTCGCGGGGTGCC
>CAZGJB010000388.1:0-2855 GCA_964526145.1 uncultured Opitutaceae bacterium | reverse complement strand
CTCAACATCCGCCACCTGATCCTGTGCGTGAACAAGATGGACCTGGTCGACTGGTCCGAGGCGGCCTTCGACGCCCTCGTGCGCGAGTTCACCGGGTTCGCCTCCAAGCTCGACATCCCGGACATCAGGTTCATCCCGATCTCCGCGCTGCACGGCGACAACGTCGTCGAGAAGTCGGCGCACCTGCCGTGGTACGCCGGCCTGCCGCTGCTCGCGACGCTCGAGACGGCCTACATCGCCAGCGACAACAACCATGTCGACGCCCGCTTCCCGGTGCAGACGGTCATTAGGCCCAACCATGACGCATTCCACGATTTTCGCGGGCTCGCGGGACGCGTGGCCTCGGGCGTGTTCAAGCCGGGCGACGAGATCCTCGTACTGCCGTCCCACCAGGCCACGCGCATCAAGTCGATCCACGGGCCCGCGGGCGAGGTGACCGAGGCCTTCGCGCCGATGTCGGTGGTCATGACGACGACCGACGACCTGGACATCTCGCGCGGCGACCTGGTGACCAAGCCCCACAACCAGCCGCGCTCGAGCCGCGACCTGGAGGCGATGGTCTGCTGGTTTTCCGCGGAGCCGTTGCAGCCGACCGGCCGCTACCTGCTCCGGCACACGACCCGCGACGTGCGCTGCGCGGTGCGCGAGGTCCGCTACAAGGTGGATATAACCTCACTCCATCGCTCCGCCGACGATTTCACAGTCGGCATGAACGACATCGCCCGGCTGCACCTGCACACGGCGAAACCGGTATTCTTCGATCCCTACCGGCGGAACCGCACCATGGGCAGTTTCATTTTGATCGACGAATCGTCGAACGAGACGGTGGCCGCGGGCATGATCCTGGATCATGGCCTCTCCTGAACATCCGCGATCGGCACGGCGCTCATTGACTAGGCGAGCCGCACCGTGGCATTATCGGCCCGACTCATGTCCGCCCTGCCTTCACTCTGGACAAAACTGACCCTTAAGCGCGACCTCTGGTGGCAATTCACCGTGCGCGCCGTCGAGATGCGCCACCGGGGCAGTTCGCTCGGCTTCATCTGGGCCGTCCTCAATCCACTGATGATGGCGGCGCTGTACGTCGGCGTGTTCGGCATCGTCTTCAAGGGCCGCTTCCACGTCCTGCCCGACGAAACCGCCATGGACTATGCCCTGGGCGTCTTCCTGGGCCTAATCCTTTTCCATCTGGCCGCGGAAACCCTGGGCAACGGGCCGGGTTTCATAATCAGCCAGCCCAACCTCGTGAAAAAAGTGGTCTTCCCCCTCGAGGTCCTGCCGCTCGCCCAACTTGGCGCGTTCTGGTTCCACGCTCTCGTCAGCATCGTCCTCTTCCTCGGCGCCGCGCTCGTGTTCGGCCGCGGTCTCACCTGGTCGGGCCTTGGGTGGCTGCCTGTGATCCTGCTCCCGCACCTGCTCATGACCTTGGGTCTCGGGTGGTTGCTTGCCGCCTTTGGAGTGTTCTTTCGCGATATCGCACAGGTGGTCCCCCTTTTCTCGCAGATCCTGCTCTGGACCAGCGCGGTGTTTTTCTCCCCCACCATGATTCCCGGTGCCGCCTGGCCCATCCTCAAATGGAATCCTCTGCTGCACACGATTGACCTGGCCCGGAGCGCGTTGCTGTGGGACCAGCCGGTCAATCTGCTGCGCCTGGGTTACACCTGGGGATTCGGCCTGGCGGCGTTCGCCGCCGGGGTTACCTTTTTCCGTGCGACCAAGCGGTCGTTTGCCGAAGCGCTTTAGGCCGTTCCCGCCTTGCCACAACCTCAATTCCCACCTGCGGGTCCGACGTGTCGGATGCTGATTTTCCCGCATCTGTATGCTTTGGCATGCGGTGCAGTTTTTCTAGTTCGTCTGGACCCGAACCTGGTCAGCGACGGCAGTTTTCGATTCTGGCATGTGCTGTGGATGGTGTATACCTTGGCCGCAGGATTCGGTCTCCGCGCGCTCTGGGTCCGCGCGATTGAGCTGAATGGCGACGCTGCGGGCGAAGGCATCCGCTGGGGTATTCTAGGCCTGGCATGCCTGGCGCTTTATCACCCGTACCTTACGCCCTCCCTGGTCGGCGGTGGCGATGCGCGGGGCTACGCCATGCAACTGGCCGACTTCGTTACGCAGATGCGGGCCGGCGAGTTTCCGGTGCTCGTGGGGCAAAGCGCCTATGCCTTCAACGGCGACATCCACCCTCTGCGAACGGCTCCAGGCATGTTGTATGCGGCCGGGATCCTCAATCTGCTCATCGGATTCGCGCTGTCACCCATCGCACTGCTGAACCTCCTCATCGTTGGCGCCGGCTGCGCGGGAGCGGCCGGAATCTACACGGCGCTAACGCGTCTCAAACCCCGCAACGGTTGGATCAACGGCCTCCTCACGCTGCTCTTCATCAGCAGCCCTAGCATCTTGGCACCCGTGTACTCGGGCGACATGATTGCCACCTGGACGGCGCTGCCTTTCTTGCCGTGGCTGGCCCTCGCGTTAGTCCGGATTGCTGATAAACCCGGCGATTTGCGCGCTCCCGCCCGGGTCGTGCCGATCCTAGCGGCTCTTTGGTTTTTCCATGCACCCATCGCGTTTTGGTGCACAATAGGGACGGTCCCGTTTGGTCTGCGCTGGCTATTATTCGCCCCGTCGGACCGGCGCCGGTGGCTGGTTTTTTGCGGGCTGGGCAGCCTGTTTGTCGTGCTGGCAGGGTTCGTATTCGCCTCGGTTCTGACCCTGGAGATCCCAGCCGATCCCAATCTCCGCGACGCAGTCGAACGCGGGGCGATACGCGAGAGTTTGATGCGAAGCTGGGCGGGCTTCATGCAACCCGTCAGTCCTGAGGCTAATGCACTGTTGTCTGACCTCCAGCTCAG
>CAZGJB010000387.1:0-2856 GCA_964526145.1 uncultured Opitutaceae bacterium | reverse complement strand
GACGACGAAGTCCCCCTTCGCATCGACGATGAATGTGTCGGTCATCGTGCCGCCCGCGTCGATGGCCAGCACCCGGGCGTCGTGGACTTGTCTTGTGGTCTCCTCCATCGGCTTCCTTTATAGATTATATATAATCGATACTGTTTGTCCAGCGGACTTCTTGAGTAAGGGCATTTGCCACTCCCGTCAGGACCGGGCCGGCCGGGATCTGGCGCGCGCAGCTCGGCACGCACTGGCACCAGCAATTGCGCGCTCAGGCGGCGGCTGATCACCCCACCGCCGCCTTCGAGGTCCCCATCGCCGGCCGCATCGTGCACCAAGGCTGGACGATCACGCTCAACGGTCGCATCGACCAGATCCTGCCCACCGCCGACGGCGTCGCGCTCCGCGAGATCAAGACCGTCACGCGCCCGCTGCCTGCCCCCGAGGTGGACCTGCGTGCCGATTACCCGGAATACTTCGTCCAGGTCGCCACCTACGTCGCCCTCCGTCGCATCGCCGAACCCGGCGGCGGGCTCCGCGGCGAACTCCACTTCCTCGAGGCCGGCAGCGGACTCGCCCAGACCGTCGCGCTCACGCCGGCCGACGACGCGCTGTTCCGCGTCCAGCTCGAGCGGGTCGTCGAGTTCCTCAACCTCCGCTGGCGCGCGCGCGAACGCCGCCGCCACCTGCGGTTCCGGCCAGCCTTTGCCACGCTCCGCCAAGGTCAGGAAACCACGCTCGCCGAACTCACCGCGACCTTCGAACGCCTCCCTCTCGTCCCCTTCGAGGCCCCCACCGGATTCGGCAAGACCGGCGTCCTCCTCGAGTTCGCCCTCCACCAGCTCCGCTCCGGCCATTTCGACCGCGTCCTTTACCTTACCAGCAAGTCCACCGGCCAGCTCCAGGTCGTCCGCCAACTCGCCGCCATGACCGAAGGCGCCGGAGAAGGGACGACCAGCGGCACCGCGGTGACGGTCTGGCACGTGCGCAACAAGGCCGAGCACTGCGTCAACGCGATCTTCCACTGCGTCCGCGACCAATGCGCCTACCTCGACGGCGTCGAAGCACGGTGGGCGCGGAGCGGGCTGGCGCGGTTCTACCTGATCGACAACCAGCCGCGCGACCTCGAGACCCTGCGCAGCGCTGGACGCGAGGCGCGCATCTGCCCCTACGAGATTACGCGCGCCGCGCTGGCGTTCAACGACGTGTGGATCGGCGACTACAACTACGTCTTCGCCCCCGCCAATCGCGGCCTGTTCTACCTCCAGCCCGGGTTCGACCCCGCGCGCACGCTGTTGATCATCGACGAGGCCCACAATCTGCCGGCCCGGGTCGCCGACGCGCATTCGCACGTCCTGCGCGCCGGCGATGCCCGTGCCCTCCTGGCCGAGCTCGACCACCTGCAGGCCCCGCGTCCGCTGCTCCGCGCCTGGGAAAGTCTCACTCACCTGCTCTCCGCCCTGCGGCCGGTCGATTCGCTCGATCCGGCGCTCGAGGCCGACCTGGCGGAAACGCTCGCGACGCTCGCCGCGCACCTGGCCAGCCAGCCCTTGGACTATGCCGCATTGGGTCCGGTATTCAGCGACCAACTCTGGCGCATCCCCGCACTGACGGAGTGGCTGCAGGACGCACGCCTGACCAAGCTCCTGTGGTGTCCGCGCGACGGCGAACTCGCCCTCACCTGCCTCGACTCCGCGGCCGCGATCGGCGAGACGCTGCAAGCGTACGGTGGCGTGGTGTTTGCCTCAGCGACGCTCACGCCGAATGAGGCGTTCATTGAAAACGTCGGCCTGAATCAGGCCGCGGCGGTCAACGTGCTCCGCGCCCACACGCCCTGGCGCGATGGCGCCTATGATGTCGCGGTCGATGCGCGGGTGGACACGACCTTCCAGCACCGCTCGCGGCATTTTGCGCTGACGGCCGCGACCGTCGCGACATTGCAGGCGGCAGCCAACGGACCGGTGGCGGTGTTTTTTCCGAGTTATGCCTACGCCGAGGCGATCGAGCGGACGTTGACCGAGGCCGGCGGACGCCTGCGCGTGGCCCTGCAGCCGCGGCTGCACGAGCTGGCGGCGCAGGCGGCGTGGGTGGAGGAATCGTTGGCGTTCACCGACGCGCTCTTCCTCGTGCTCGGGAGCAGCTTCGCCGAGAGCATCGACCTGCTCGGCGGCCGCATCAGCCACGCGATGGTCGTCGGCCCGGCGCTGCCCGAGGTGAACCCGGTGCAGCACGCCCGCATGGCCGAACACAGCCGCCTCGGACGCACCGCGGCCTTCCACCGCGTTTACCAGATCCCCGGCATGCAGAAGGTGAACCAGGCCCTCGGCCGCCTCGTGCGCGCCCCCGGCCAGCGTGCGAAGGTTCTCCTGCACTGCCGCCGCTTCGCCGAACCTTCCTACGCGGCGCTGCTGGCGCCGGATTACCAGATGTTCACCGAGGTCGCGAACGACGCTGACCTGGCCGCTTGGCTGGAGCCCAAGACCGAAACGTAATCGCTCAGGGCGTCCACCACACCTGCAGATCCGTATCCTGCGGGGCTGTGCGATGCGGAAGCGGGGTCAGTTCGAAGTGGTCGGTCTGGACTTCGCGACTAAGGCGGGCGACGCCCCGGGCGCGCACGACGCAGAGATTCACGGCCTCAAACCACTGCGGGTCCCGGACGACCCAAGCCTCGCCGCGCCGGACTTTGGGCGCGAGGGCCCGCATCTGGCTCCACGAGACAGTCACGCCGCAGATTTGGGCGACCGACCGGCCACGACCGTTGGGCAGGCAGATCTCTCCGGAGGCACGATTGATCAGGAGCGGCGTATCCACCGGGGTGAACGCGAAGGGCGAATTGTTCGGATCGACGCGCAGCGTGCCAATCAGCCGGTT
>CAZGJB010000386.1:599-2906 GCA_964526145.1 uncultured Opitutaceae bacterium | reverse complement strand
GGCACGGCTCGAGCCGACCCAGGCCGAGCCGGCCGTGCTGGCCCTCGCGCGGGCCTATCGTTACAATTATGCCGACGCGACGGAGGCGGCCGTGGTCCTCGACCTTGGCGCCCGCTCGACCTCGGTGCTCTGGTTGGCGCCGGAGGGCCCGTTTCGGGCGCGCACCCTGCCGCTGGGCGGAAACGCGATCACGCTGGCGTTGGCAGCAAGGCTGGCGATCGATTTCACCGCGGCCGAGGCGTGCAAACGACAATGGCTCGATTCCGCGGACGGCGCAGCGCGCGAGCCATCAGTGGATGCAGCCATGGCGGAGGCGGCTGGGCATTGGATGCAGCGCCTTCGCTGCGAGATCGGGCGCACGCTGTCGAATCCGGGGCAAAGAGGAGATTTTCCCGCGCCCGCGCGCGTTCTGCTCACGGGTGGTGCATCGCGGTGGCCGGGGCTGGCGGAAAAGCTCAGCTCGGAACTTGGCCTCCCGGTCGAGACCTATGACAGCCTGCGCCGGGTGGTCACGCCGGCGACGGTGGATCGCGCGGCGATCTCCGCGCAGGGCCAGCACCTGCCGCTTCTGGTCGGACTCGCGGCCAACCGGCCCGGGGTCATGCCGGAGAGGTTGAACCTGCTTACACCCGATTTGCGGGCGAGGCAGCGGATGCGACGTTTCCGTCCTTGGTGCATGGCGACGGCAGCAGCGTTGGTGGCGGTGTGTGCCGGAGCTGTTGTGCACGGACGCGCGGAGGTCGATCGCTCTCGCCGCGAACTGGCTGCGGTGGCAGCCGTCATCGCGTCATTGCGCCAGGAGGCAGCGTCGGGTGCCGGGGCGGAGGAAGGCCTCCTGCGGTTGCGAAACGAGAACGGTCAGTTGAGCCGCTGGTTGGACAGTCGCGGTGGGTGGGCGACGTGGCTGGGCGAATTGCAGCGCTGCCTGGCCGAGCACGGCGAAGTCTGGCTGGACCGAATCAAGCTCAAGCCAGCGCACGCTGAAACGGGCACGAGTGGGGTGAAGATTGAGATGGGCGGGTGGATGCTGGACCTGCGCCACCCATTGACGCCGCCTGGGCCGGAGGCGTTGGCGCGGTTGCAGCGATTGCTGACAGATCTCGCAGCCTTGCCGCAGGTGGTCGCGGTGGTGGACGAGCATTACGATCGCGGGCAGCTGGGTCGGCTCGGTTTTGGATGCACGATTGAACTGGCGCCGGATCACCGGTTGTGAGCGATGGGAATCATCCGCCAGTTCCCGGTTTTCTGGACGGCCATGGCTGGTTGTGTCGTGGCCGTCGCCGGCTTCGCGTGGCAGTTCCGCGATCTGCGCTCGCAGGCCGCGAGGTTGCAGCAGCGGCTTGAGAGCGAGCGGCACGAGCGACAGACTCTTGAGACGCAGGCATTGCTCGCCGCGACGGTTGATCGGGATCGGGAGGTTGCGATGGAGTGCGAGCAACAGACACGGCGGTCACTGCTGTCGGTGCTGGCGCGCGGCGAGACGACTTTGTTGGCCGGGGCGCGGGCGCCAGGCAGCCGCACCGAGGCGTGCGCGGCGCTGGCGGCGATGACGCAAGGGCTGCGCGAACTGGCTGCCGCACGCGGCATTTGGGTGTCGCCGGACGAGGGCTTTGGCTTTGCGGAGTTCGCCCATGCCGGTCCCGAGACGAGCCAATTGGTCGAGGTGCATCGGCAGAGCCGGGTGGTGGCGGCGGCGGTGAGGCTGCTCATCGAGGCGCAACCGGTGGCGATACGCGGGGTGCGGCGTGGAAGGGGCGATGCATCCATGAGCCGATCCGGTGGGGTGGGTGGCTTGGCGGGCAGCACAACCGTGCGGCTGGAGTTTAGTGGCGATACTGGTGTGCTGCGCGATCTGCTGAACAGATTGGCTCGGTCTGAATCCCTGCTGTGCGTGCGGTCAGTCGAAGCCGAGGCGGTCCAGCGGGTCGCTGAAGCTTCTGCGGGCGGTTCGATTTCACCCTTCGTTTCGCCTGGTCTCATGGATTACGCGGTCGAGATTGAATGCGTTCATCCCGGGCCTGGAGCGACCGCGGGAATCCCGATCGGAGCCTTGGTCGAGGCAAGGGCGTCCTCGCCGGCCGTTTGGTTGAGCCCATCCCGGACAAAATCGGAATTAACCCACTGCGACCTCTTTACCTCACCGATCGTGACCTACGATCCAGGATTGGCAAAATTCGCGGTGCGGCGGATCGGTGAGACTCCGGTGACGTCCACGCCTGCAGCAACACAAACGGCGACAGTGGCTGAGGCGCGGCGGGAGCCATATCGCGTCCAATTGCTGGGTCATGTCGGTGCGGGAGCCGGGTT
>CAZGJB010000386.1:0-589 GCA_964526145.1 uncultured Opitutaceae bacterium | reverse complement strand
CTTCGGTCGGGGGTGACTTTTTTGGCTTGCGCGGGACAAACGGTGTCGAAGTCGGCGATCGTCGTTCGGACGCTGCAACGCGTCCGCCACGCGTCCGGTGTCGGTGAGTCCAATCAAACGCCAGAGTGGGTGACCGTTGCCGCGATCGACGACCTGCGGACCGGTGAAACCATCATGCTGACCAGCGAATCCCGCAAAGAGACCGAGGTGACACAATGAACTTTGATTACGAAAACGCGGATGGGTGGCGGAAAATCTTCAATGCCGTTGGTCTGATCTGTTTCATTCTCGCGCATCTTGGCGTGATCCGTGCCAGCGACGTGCCTCCGCGCGAGCAAACCCGGGCCGGGCTGCTGCAGGAGGTGGACCGCAACTGGCGCAGGCCGGAGGCGTCCGTGCCGGTGGAGGCGGGTGCGGCCGAGGAGGCCAGTTCGCCACTGCAGCGCAAGCTGGAGGCGATTGTCCTGCCGGAGGTCAGCTTCACCCGCACCGAGGTTGGCCGGGCTCTGGCGGCCTTGGGTGCAGCGGCGGCGGAGTTCGACCAGACGGCGGATGGCGAGGGGGCGAGGGGGATCAATTTCGTTTTCAT
>CAZGJB010000385.1:0-2919 GCA_964526145.1 uncultured Opitutaceae bacterium | reverse complement strand
GTCGAAAGACTCGGGGCGGTCGCGCTTGTCGCGGGCGTCAAGGCTCTTGAGGTGCTTCGCCAACTCTTCGGCGGAGAACCCGGTCAACGCTAGGTCGATCTCGGGACTGGCGCTGAGGTCCGCCAGGAGGCGTTCGAGAAGCTCCTGGTCCCACTCGCCGCTGATGCGGTTCAACGCGAGGTTGAGCGCCCGGGCCTGCTCGAGGCTGATGTCGAGGAATGTCACCGGCACGGTCTTCATACCGAGCCGGCGGGCCGCGACGTTGATCTTCGCGACTTCGAGCGCGTCGGGTGAAAGGTCGATCGCATCCACCTCGGCCTGCGGAAAGTGCTGCGCGAGCAAGATGGCCAGGCAGCCCGAGCCGGTGCAGACATCGGTGACCCGGGTGACCTTCGCCGGATCGGGCAACCACGCATCGAGCTGCTCCGGGATGATCTCGAGGAAGTAGCTGCGCGGGATGAGCACGCGCTCGTCGACGTAGAACCGTTGTTCGCCGAGCCAGGCCTCGCGCGTGAGGTAGGCCGCAGGCGTGCGGTCCACGATGCGGCGGCGAAAAACGTCGGCGAGCTTGCGCCGCTCGGCCGCGGTCAGCTTGCGCGCCAGCACCTCGGGTCCGCTGTCGAGCGGCAGGTCAAGCGTGCGCAAAATCAGGTAAAGCACCTCGTCGTGGGCATCGGTCGCGATCTGCCCGAGCGCCAGGCGATGCTTGCCGTAGAGCGCCGTGGCCGCGGTGAGCCAGCGGCCCGGCGTGGGCAATGCCGCGAGGGGCGCGAGCGGATCCGGGCGGCCGGTGGACATGATGCGGCGCTCAGCCGGCGATAAGCCGGTAGAGGAAGAGATAGGGCGCCGCCACCAATCCCATCACCGCGCCGAGCACCATCCGGAAGGCGGGAATGTTGATGGCGATCAGGATGATGAGGAAGCTCCACCGCGCGATGTTGTGGAAGGTCTCCTCGGTCATGCCGGCGATGTGGCGCATCACGCGGCCGCCGTCGAGCGGGGGCAGCGGGATGAGGTTGAAGACCGCAAGCAGGACGTTGATGCCGATGAGCTGGACGAAGAGCTCGGCGGTGCGCGGCTCGAAGCGGAAGAGGATGCCGCCGACGACGGCGGCGAAGAGCGCGAGCGCCAGGTTGGAGCCCGGACCGGCCAGCGTGGTGAGGATCTCGTCGCGGCGACGGTGGCGGAAGTTGCTGATATCGATGTTCACCGGCTTGCCCCAGCCGAAGAGCAGGCCGCCAGGCAGAACGAAGATGCACAGCAGCGGGAAGATCACCGAGCCGAGCAGGTCCATGTGGGCGATCGGATTGAGCGTGACGCGGCCCTCGCGGTCGGGCGTGTCGTCGCCGAGCTTGTGCGCGGTAACGGCGTGCGCCCACTCGTGGATGCACAGGCTGGCGATGAGGACGATGTAGAAGATGAGCCCCCGGCGGAGGGTCTCGGGATCGATGCCGAAATCCATGTGGCCTTACTTGTCGCCCGGCGCAGGAAGCTGCGCAACCAGCTTTTGCTTCTGCGCCTGGAGTTCCGGCTCCGTGACCATCGCCAGCGCGAGGCGGGCGTGGTCCATCTTGCCCTGCCGGATCAGGATGTTGGCGGCATGCAGGCGCATGGTCTCGCGCTCGATGGGCGTCTCGGCCCGGGCCTCGAGTTCGGACCAGAGCTTGAGCGCGGCATCCCAATCCGGATTGGCCAGGTCGTAGAACGATTCGGCATAGCGATAGGCAAACTCGAAGCGGTCGGGCGCGAGCGCATGGGCCTGCTTGAAGGCCTCGTGCATGCTGTGCTCGATGCTGTCGCGGGTCCACTCGCCCGACTGGAGAAAATCGTCGCGCGCCTCGGCCAGCAGCGTGCCGAGCTGGTAGTGGTAAAGCGGCTCCTTGGGCGCGAGCCGGATCGCGGCGATGTAGTAGGAGACGGCCTCGAGCGGCTTGCCCGCCTCGGCGAGGAGGTTGCCGAGCTGGTTTTTCACGAGCGGGATCTCGGAATTGAGCCGGTTGGCCTTCATCAGCATGACGAGCGCCTCGCGCCGCATGTCGACCTTGCCGAGGAGGTAACCGTAGGCCGCGTAGGCGTCGGCGTTGTTGGGATTGCTCCGCAGGTAGATCTCGTAGTCGCGCACCAGCTCCTGGATCCGGTTCTGGAAGTTGTCGTGGTCGAGCTTGTCGCCCTGCGCCCGAGCCTCGGTGAACAGCGACTGCTGCCGCTCGAGGAGCAGGCGCAGGCCGCGGTCGGTGAGCGACTCGCTGGCGGGTGGCTCGGCGGCCGCCAGGGCGGTGATCAGCAGGAGGAAAACGGCGAAGGCTCTCATGGGTGCGCAGGCTGCGACACCATCAACCGGCGAGGGTGCCGGCGTAAACATTCATCCGTTCACCCCGGAGGAAGCCGACGAGGACCTGGCCGCTGGTGCGGGCGAACTCGACCGCCGCGCTCGTCGGGGCCGAGATGGCGGCCACCGCCGGAATCCCCACCGCCAGAGCCTTTTGCATGATCTCGAAGGACACGCGGCCGCTGACGAGGAGGATGTGGTCGGCGAGCGGCAATTCGCCTGCGAGAAGCGCGTGGCCGGCGACCTTGTCGAGGGCGTTGTGCCGGCCGACGTCCTCGCGCACGACCCGCAGGTTACCCGCGGCGTCGAACAACGCGCTGGCATGCAGGCCGCCGGTGCGCTCGAAAGTCGGCTGCGCCGCGCGCAGGCGATCAGGCAGTGCCACCAGGATCGCCCGCTCCGGTCGCAGCGGCGCGGGGATGGGCGGGAACTGCGCCTGCACCGCCTCGATGCTGGCCTTGCTGCAGATGCCGCAGCTCGAGGAGGTGAAGACGTGACGCGTGAGACGCTCGAGATCGAGGTTCACGCCGGGCGCGAGAATGACATCGAGGATGTTCTCCTCGGGCGGGCGGCCGTCGGGTCGGCAATAG
>CAZGJB010000384.1:0-2950 GCA_964526145.1 uncultured Opitutaceae bacterium | reverse complement strand
GGCCTCGTGAAGGCCCGCGGCGTCATGAACCTCGCCATCTTCGGCAACATCGTCACGAGCTGGAGCTGGTTCGGCGTCAACATGCTCGGCGTCGGCCTCCACAGCTACGGCTTCATGGACGCAGCCTTCTGGTGGCTCACGTTCTTCGTCGGCAGCCAGCTTGCCTTCATCGCCATCTCCGCCCTCCCGCAATCCATGTGGCGCAGCCCGCTGGGCACCAAGCCTGCCGCCTAACCGGCTTGCCGGCGCGTGTGGCGCCGGACTGCTTCAGGATACCTCCACCGACCGCGCGCGGTCGTGGAGGATATCAAGCAGGAGCGGATGATCACCCAGCAGGCCGGTGCGGGTGATCCGCAGGCTTCCGCCGGACGCCTTTTCCGCGGTCTGGCAGATCTGCGCGATGTCGCCACCCGGGCCGGCATGCCGCCCCGGCAACAGAAACAAGTGAGCCACCACGACGTGCCCCTGGTTCCAGGGTGCCGCCGCCAGCAGGTGACCGAGCAAGGGATCGTTGAATTCGTATTCCGCTCCCGGCCGCCGTTCCATGCTGCACGGCGCCACCGCGGTCACGCGACCACCCAGCCGCTGCGCCAGCTGGGCTGCAACTTGGTCGCGCACTGCCGACACGGCCCGCACCGGACTGCCGTGGTCGACAACCGCCACGCGCACACCGCCGGATGTCGCTGAGCCCGGCGTCACCACGGTCGCCACGTGGTCGGCCAGGATCCGCGCCAGCCGATCGTCATCTTCGCCGTGGAGCGGATCAGCCACCCGCACCTGCAAACCCGGGAACTCCGGTCGCAACCGCTCGACCGCCAGCGGGACGAATTCCGACAGCGCACGCGTCGGGCCGATGAACAGCGGCACCAGGACGAAATCACTCACTCCCGCCTCGAGCCGCCGCCGCAGCGCCGGCTCCAAGACCTCGGCCGCCCGACCACCCAACTCCGCCGCTGGCACGCGATCCGCATGCAGGATCGAGACCGGTTCGACCGTCCGACCCAATCGGCCGCCCAGCGCATCCGCCAAAGCGCGATGCTGCAGGATCGCCGCCGGTTCCAGCGAACCGTTGTCGACCAGCAGCACACAGGGTTCCGGACGCGGACGACTCATGCGCTCGCGAGCAAATGCTGCGCCGCGCTCGAACGCGTCACCTCGGCCCAGCGCACGACCTCGCCGACAATGATGAGCGCCGGTTGACCGTGCAGCACCGCGCTCAACGGCTCGGCCGTACCCAGCGTGGCGAGGTGCACGCTCTGCTCCGGCAGTGTCGCGTTCGCAACGATCGCCACCGGCGTCGCCGCCGCCAGCCCGCCGTCGCGCAGCGCCCGCGCGATGTCCGGCAGCCGACGCACGCCCATGTAAATGCACAGCGTCGCGCCTGTCCGCGCCAGCGCCGCCCAGTCGACCGTGCCGTCGCTCTTGCCCGCGCACTCGTGGCCCGTCACGAACACCACCGCCCCCGCCGTGCCGCGCAGCGTCAGCGGAATCCCCGTCATCGCCCCGGCCGCCACCGCCGCGGTCACACCCGGAACAACCTCAAAGAGAATGCCCTCGGCCGTCAGGGCGGCGAGCTCCTCGCCACCCCGGCCAAAAACGAGGGGATCGCCCCCCTTGAGCCGCACAACGTGGCGGTTCATCCGCGCCTCCTGCACCATCAGCGCCCCGATCTGCGCCTGCGGGAGGCAATGCTGCCCGGCCCGTTTGCCGACATAGATCCGCGTCGCGTCCGCGCGGCAGTATTCCAGCAGCTCGGTGTTCACGAGGTCGTCGTAGATCACTACATCCGCCTCCGCCAGAACGCGTTGCCCACGCAGCGTGAGCAGGTCAGCCGCACCCGGACCGGCGCCCACCAGGGTCACCCGTCCGCCGCTCGGCTGCCTGTCATAATCGTTGTTTCGTGCTTTACTCATCCTTAATTTTCATTCCTTAGTAATTTACTTATTTAATCAACTTAAAAGTTTGTCATGTCCGAAACCACTCCCGCCAAGCTCACCCACAACGAGGAAATCAAGGCCGCGATCCCGACGCTCGCCGGCACCATTGCCGCAACGATGGCGACCCCGGGAGCGGACCGGTTCTCGGAGGATGACCAGCAGTTCATCAAGTTCCACGGCCTGTACCAGCAGGACGACCGCGACCTCCGCAAGACGGCCAAGAAGTTCCAGATGATGGTCCGCGGCCGCATCCCCGGCGGCGTCATGACCTCGGCCCAGTGGCGCACGTTCGACGACCTTGCGACGCAATACGGCAACAACACGCTGCGTCTCACCACCCGCCAAAGCATCCAGTTTCACGGCGTACTGATGTCCGGCCTCGGGCCCCTCATCAGGCGCATCAACGAATCGCTGCTCTCCACGCTGGCGGCCTGCGGCGACGTGAACCGCAATGTCATGGCCCCGCCGACGCCCGCGTACACCCGGGTCCGCGAGCAGGTCTACGCCGACAGCGTGCGCCTCGCCGACGCCCTCGCCCCGCAGACGAAGGCCTACCACTCGATCTGGCTCGAGGGCGTGCAGCTCAACCTCGACGAACCCGCGAACAAGGACTTCGTCGATCCGCTTTACGGCCGCACCTACCTCCCACGCAAGTTCAAGGCCGCGTTCGTCATCCCGCCGGTGAACGACATGGACGTGTTCACCAACGATCTCGGCTTCATCGCCGTGGTCGAGGGCGACCGCCTGCTCGGCTACAATGTCGCCGTCGGCGGCGGCATGGGGCGCAGCCATGGCAACACCCAGACGTACCCGCGCCTCGCCGACGTCATCGGCTTCATCGCGCCCGAGCACCTGATCGCCGTCGCGAAGGCCGTGCTCACGGTTCACCGCGACTTCGGTGACCGCACCAACCGCAAGCACGCCCGCCTGAAGTACGTCGTCGAGGAACGCGGCGCCGCCTGGGTGCGCGACGAGGTCGGCCGCCGCGCCGGCCTGACGCTCGAGGCCGCCCG
>CAZGJB010000383.1:0-2965 GCA_964526145.1 uncultured Opitutaceae bacterium | reverse complement strand
CCTCGGTGAGAACGGCGCCGGCAAGTCCACGCTCATCAAGATCGCCACCGGCGCCCACGCGCCCGATAGCGGGTCCATCCGCATCAACGGCCGGTCGCATGCGGCGCTCAGCCCCGCCGCGGCGCGCGCGCTCGGCATCGCCTGCATCTACCAGCAGCCGGCGCTGTTTCCCGACCTGACCGTCGCCGAGAACCTCGCGCTGCGCCTGGAGTCGGCGGGGACCTGGCGCCGCGTCGACTGGCGCCGGCGCCACGCCCGCGCGACGGAGCTCATGCAGCGCGTCTGGGCCCGGATCGCGCCCGACACCGAGGTGCGCGATCTCTCGATGCCCGAGCAGCAGCTCGTCGAGATCGCGGCCGCCCTCGGGGCCGGGGCCCGCATCGTGATCATGGATGAGCCGACGGCCGCGCTCACCCAGCGGGAGCAGGAACGGCTCTTCACCCTGGTCCGGGCCCTGCGCGCGGCGGGCACCGGCATCGTGTACATCTCGCACCGGCTCGACGAAATCTTCGCGCTGGCCGATCGCGTGACGGTGCTGCGCGACGGCGCCAGCGTCGGGACGCGCGCCGTGCGTGACGTGGACGAGGCGACGCTCATCCACCTCATGGTTGGTCGCACGCTCGGCCCGCTATACCCGCCGCGCGGCACATCCACCGGTGCGCCGGCGCTGGAACTGCGCGGCGTGGGCTGCGCCGCCACCGGCGTGCGCGACGTGAACCTCACCGTGCACGCGGGCGAGATCCTCGGCCTGGCCGGCCTTGTGGGCGCGGGCCGCACCGAGCTGGCGCGCATCCTCTTCGGCCTGACCCCGGCGGATGCCGGCGTGATCGTCTGCCAGGGGCGCCCGGTGCGGATCGAGTCGCCCCCGGCGGCGCTGGCCGAGGGCATCGCCTATGTGCCCGAGGATCGTCGGCGGCACGGGGTGGTGCCGGAGTTTCCGGTGGCGCAGAATCTCACGCTCGCGGCCCACCGGCGCATCTTCCCGCAGGGCTGGCTGCGGGCGGCGGCGGAGCGAGCGATCGCGGAGGCCGGGATCGCCCGGCTCGGGATCAAGACCGACGGGCCGGACGCCGCGGTCGCGACGCTGAGCGGCGGCAACCAGCAGAAGGTCGCGGTCGGCCGGTGGCTGGAGACCCGGCCGCGGGTGCTCATCCTCGACGAACCGACGCAGGGCGTGGACATCGGGGCCAAGGTGGAACTCCACCGCCTGGTCCGCGACCTCGCGAATGGCGGGCTCGCGGTCATCCTGATCTCGAGCGACCTGCCGGAGGTCATCGGCCTGAGCGATCGCATCGCCGTCATGCGCGGCGGCACCGTGCGCGCGGTCCTGCCGGGCGGGACCGCGGCGCCGGTGGTGATGGCCGCGGCGCTGGGCGCCGACGGGGGAGGGGCGGCGGCATGAGGCGGTACGGACGCGAGATCACGCTCGCGGCGGTTTTGGGCCTGCTGCTGCTCGCGCTCGCGGTCTGGGCACCGGCGTTCTTCTCGCCGGCGCCGCTGCGCTCGCTCCTGACGCGCGAGGCGCCCGTGCTCGTGGTGGCGTGCGGCATGGCGCTCGTGATCCTCGCGCGGCAGATCGACATCTCGGTGGGTTCGCAGTTTTCGGTCTGCAGTGTCGTGGCCGGGCTCCTGGCGGCGGCGGGTTGGCCGGTCGGCGTGGTGCTGCCGACGGCGATCGTCTGCGGGGCGTTGCTCGGGGCGGTCAACGGGCTCCTGGTCGCCGCACTGGGCCTGCCCTCCATCGTGGTCACCCTCGCGACCATGGTCGCGTTGCGGCAGGGCCTGAACCTCGCGCAGCAAGGCCGTTTCGTGAACCTGCCCGAACAGTTGCCCTGGCTGGGACTCGGCCAGACCGCGGGGCAGGTGGTGATTCTGGTGGCGGCGTTGGCGGTGTTCGCCGGCCTGGCGGTGGCGCTGCGGTGGCTCGCGGCGGGCCGGCAGGTGTACGCGGTGGGCTCGGACGCCGAGGCGGCGCGGCTGGCGGGCATCCGACCGCGGGTCGTGACGTTCGCGACCTTCCTGCTGCTCGGCGCGCTGACGGGCCTCGCGGCGTTCCTGAACACCGTGCAGTCGCCGCAGGTGCAGCCGCTCGTGGGCAGCGGGCTCGAGCTCAAGGTCATCGCCGCCGTTGTCGTGGGTGGCGTGGCCATCTCGGGCGGGCGCGGGCGACTCGCGGGCGTGCTGCTCGGGCTGCTGCTGCTCGCCTGCATCCCGCCGGCGCTGACGCACCTGCACGTCGCCGCCTACTGGGAAAAGGCGATCCAGGGTGCGATCATCCTGCTGGCCGTCATCGCCGAGGGCGCGCGGCTGCGGAAGGGCCGGGCGCCATGAAGACCCGGGCACGAAACCGCTGGCTGGCGCTCCTCGGGCGGTACGAGGTGATCCTGCTCCTCGTGCTCCTCGTGGAGTGGCTGGTGTTCTACTATTTCGGCACGACGACGAACCGGCGCGGGGTGACGGTGGGGTTCGGGACGCTGGACCGGCAGTTCGACATCCTGCGGCACTCGTGCGAGATTGGGCTGCTGGCGCTCGCGCTCACGCCGGTGATCCTGACGGCGGGCATCGACCTGGCCGTGGGCTCGCTGCTCGGGTTGTGCGCGGTCGTCTTTGGAATGCTGTGGCACGACGCCGGGTGGCCGGTGTGGGCGGCGGCTGCAGGTGCGCTCGTCACGGGCGCTTTGGGCGGCGGGTTGAACGCAGGTTTGATCACGCGCTGGTCGCTGCCGCCGCTGATCGTGACGTTGGGCACGTATTCGCTCTTCCGCGGTCTGGCCGAGGCGATGACCCGCGGGGCGGTGACGTACTCGGATTTCCCGGCGGGTTTCCTCAGGCTCGGGCAGGAGCGCTGGCTGGGCGTGCCGACCCAGGCCTGGGTGTTCGCGGCCGTGGCGATCGGCATCTGGGTGCTCGTGCACCGGACCATGGCCGGGCGAACGCTGCGCGTGATCGGGTATTCGCCGGAGGG
>CAZGJB010000382.1:0-2988 GCA_964526145.1 uncultured Opitutaceae bacterium | reverse complement strand
GCCCGCCACCGACGGCCACCTCGCCCTCGCCTGCGAGATCCTCGTCAGCAACACCGCCATCCAGAACCTCATCCGCGAGGGCAAGTCCGCCGGCCTCCGCAACACCATGGAGACCGGCGTGAAGGAGGGCATGTGTCTCATGGACAACGTGGTTTTCGGCCTCTGGCAGGAGAAGCGCATCGCCGCCGAGGTTGCCCAGGCGAACATCGTCAACCGCGTCCTCAAGCAGAAGATTTCCTGACCCATGGCCGCCATCGATTCCCTCCTCAAAGCCATGCTCGAAAAGGGCGGCTCCGACCTGCACCTCACCGTCGGCCTCCCGCCGAAGACGCGCACCTCGGGCGCGCTGCAGCCGCTGACCGACACGCCCCTCGACGCGCAGACCATGGAGTCGCTCCTCAAGGAAATCTGCCCCGCCAAGCGCTGGGAGGAGTTCCTTGCGAAAAAGGACCTCGACCTCGCCCACGAGATCCCCGGCCTCGCCCGCTTCCGCGGCAACTACCTCTACAACCACTGGGGCCAGGCGGCCGTCTTCCGCCAGATCCCGGCGAAGATCCTCACCTTCGAGCAGCTCAACCTGCCCGAGGCACTCAAGAAGCTCTGCCACCTCGACCAGGGCCTCGTCGTCGTCACCGGCCCCACCGGCTCCGGCAAGTCCACGACGCTCGCGGCGATGATCGACTACATCAACTCGAACCTCGGTCGGCACATCATCACCATCGAGGACCCGATCGAGTTCGTGCATCCCGTGAAGAAATCGGTGATCGTCCACCGCGAGGTCGGCGAGCACACCGGCTCCTTCGCCGCCGCGCTCAAGGGCGCGATGCGTCACGACCCCGACATCCTCCTCCTCGGCGAAATGCGCGAAATGGAGACCATCAAACTCGCGCTCGGCTGTGCCTCCATGGGCATGCTCGTCTTCGGCACGCTGCACACCAACAACGCCCCGAAGACAGTCGACCGCATCATCAACACCTTCCCGGCCGACGAGCAGAACCAGGTGCGCGTCATGCTCTCGAGCTGCCTCGCCGGCGTCGTCGCCCAGCTCCTCTGCAAGAAGATCCCGAAGGGCCGCTGCGCCGTCCACGAGATCCTCCTCACCCACGAGGCCCTGCCCAACACGATCCGCAGCGGGCAGATCGCCAACATCAAGTCCATCATCGAGAGCTCCGGCGCCGACGGCATGATCACGATGGACAACAGCCTCATGGCACGCGTGAAGGACGGCACCATCGAGGCCAAGGAGGCCTACATGAAGGCCGCCAACAAAGCGCTCTTCGCGCCGCTGCTGAAGCCCGGCGACCTGGACGGCGGGCATTGAGCCAATCCCGAACCGCCAATCGCGGAAGCGCGGAAGGACGGAAACGCGGAATCGAGCCGGTCACTTTTCCGTGCTTTTCGCTCTTCCGCGTTTCAGCGATGGAAATCGAGTTTTGCGTAGGGCTCGCGCTCGCGCGAGGCCGCGAACGGCATTGGCCCGGTCGGACACCTTCGGACCGCCGCGCGTATTGTTTCGCCTCGATCGGCGGAAATGGAAAAGTCCCTGAGATCGGCCACGTATCCCCACGCTTCCATCCGTGAAACCCTTCAGACTCTGTTTCGTCGGCACCGGGCATTTCAGCCGCTGTTTCATTCCGCTTTTCCAGGCGCACCCGCTGATCCAGGAGGTGTCCGCCTGCGACCTCGACGAGAGCACCATGGCCGAGGTCGTCCAGCGCTTCCGGATTGCCCGCACCTTCCGCAGCCTGGACGAGGTTTTGCGGAGCGATGTCGATGCCATCGCCATCTTCACCCAACGCTGGACCCACGCACCGATCGCGCTGCAGGCTCTGGCGGCGGGCAAGCACGTCTATTCCGCGGTGCCCGCCGCCACCACCATCGAGGACCTGCACCTGCTCGTCGAGGCGGTGAAAAAGTCCGGCCTCATCTACATGATGGGCGAGACATCCTGCTATTATGGGAACCGGCTTTTCTGCCGGGAAAAGTGGGACGCCGGCGAGTTCGGCCATTTCGTCTACGGGGAAGGCGCCTACTACCACGACATGTCGCACGGTTTCTATTCGGTGTTTCAACGCGGCGGCGGCGCCAACTGGAAGGCGACCGCAAGCGTCCCGCCCATGCTGTACCCCACCCACTCGGTCGCGATGGTGTTGTCGGTCACGGGCGCCCGTATGACGTCGGTGTCGTGCCTCGGCTGGCAGGATCGGTCCGACGACGGCATCTTCCTCAAGGAGGTGAGCCAGTTCGGCAACGACTTCAGCAATCAGACCGCGCTCGGCCGCACGAGCGACGGCGGGATTGCGCGCATCAATGAATTCCGCCGTTGCGGCACGAAGGGCGGACGCTCGGTGCGCCTCTCGCTCTTTGGCACCGAGGGCAGCTACGAGGAGTCTGCGTTGAACGCCATGTGGGGTTCGCGCACGGCGGACCCGGTGTCCGTGGAAGATCAGGTCAGGTGCGTCGACGTTTATGCGTCCGACCAGGATAAGGAGCTCAAGATCGAGCAGGAGCTGCGCCGCGATTTCCTCACCAGCTTTGCGCCCGTGCACGAAAAGTATCGGTCACGCTTGCCCGGTTCCTTTCGCACCCAGCCCAACGGTCACGAGGGCTCGCACCAGTTTCTCACCGACGATTTCGTGCGCGCAGTAGTCAGCGGCCGGCAGCCGCCGATCAACATCTGGGAGTCGGCGAAATACAACGCCCCCGGCATCATCGCCCATGAGTCCTCCCGGCGCGAAGGCGAGTGGATGCCCGTCCCGGATTTTGGCACCGCGCCCAAGTGAGCCTGGTTCGTCCTGGCGCCGAAGGCCTGGACCGCCGCGTCGCCGAGGGCATCATCGATCAGGTGTACACAGCCGTGTGCCATTGGCGCGAGTTCGCCGACCAGGCCCAAGTCCCCGCCCTCCCGGCTGCAGGTGTGGACCAAGTGCTGCAGGCGATTTCGGCAGAGCGCTGCTGAGCCAAACCGGGCGGGCGATCAGCAAATAT
>CAZGJB010000381.1:0-2991 GCA_964526145.1 uncultured Opitutaceae bacterium | reverse complement strand
CACTACCGCGAGACATTCATCGACGACGGCGACGTCGACATGCTCCGCATCCTGCGAATTCTCCGCGACCACAATTACGACGGCGTGCTGATCCCCGATCACGCCCCGCAGATGACCTGCGCCGCCCCCTGGCACGCCGGCATGGCCTTCGCCCTCGGCTACATGCGCGCCGCGCTGCAGGCGGTGCAGCGAGAACTCTCATGAACATCCCCGCTCCTTTCTCCCTTGCCGGCCAGACGGCGCTCATCACCGGTGGTGGCACCGGCATCGGTTTTGCCGCCGCCCAGTGCCTGGCGGCCTGTGGTGCGCGCGTCATCGTCGCCGGGCGCCGCGAGGCGGAACTGGCCAAGGCGGTTGCGGCGATCGGACCGGCCGCCTCGTCCCAGGTGCTCGATGTCGGCGACCTCAAGTCGATCCCGGGCATCGTCCAGTCCCTCCGCGCCCAGCACGGCCCGGTGAACATTCTGGTCAACAATGCCGGCATCAACCTGAAGAAGCCCTACGCCGAGACCAACGACGCGGAGCTGCTCTCGGTCCTCCAGACCAATGTCGTCGGTGCCAATTCGCTGACGCATGCGCTGCTGCCGCAGCTGCGCGAGTCGGGCCGCGGCTCGGTGGTGTTCACGAGTTCGATGGCGGCGATCTTCGGCCTGCCGAAGGTCACGGCGTATTCGATCGCCAAGTCGGCGCTCACCGGCGCCGTGCGTTCGCTGGCCGTGGAATTCGGCGGGGAGAACATCCGCGTCAACGCGGTCGCCCCGGGTTGGATCGAAACGGAAATGACGCGCAAGGCCTTCGCCAACGAACCGGCGCGCAAGCAGAAGATCCTCGATCGCACGCCGCTCGGCCACATGGGCGAACCCGCCGACATCGGCTGGGCCGTCGCCTACCTGTGCTCACCCGCGGCCAAGTTCGTCACCGGCACCATCCTCGTTGTCGACGGCGGCGCGAGCATCGGGTTCTAGCCGTGGTTAGGTTTCGCCTGCGTTTTGCTCCCCGAACTCCGCCTGCGCCCGCGTCCGCGTCGGATTTAGCGCCAGGCTGAGCTTCAGCGCCACGATCAGGAGCGCCACCTCCGCGGCGAAAAGGGTGGTGTAGGCCGTCAGGGCGCTGCCGGTCGCAAGCCGCATGGTGTCGACGATCGCGCCGCCCATGAGGCTGCCGACGGCGTGGCCGACCATGTTGGCCATGCCCCAGACGCCCATCAGCAGGCCGGCGCGCTCCGGCGTCGTGAACTGCACCACGCTCGCCAGCATGCCGGCGCCGGTCAGCCCCGCGCAGAAACCGAGCCCCAGCACGAGCCACCGGAAATACTCCGGCGCCCCGGCCAGTCCGACCGCACCCACGCTGGCAAAGACCACGATACTCAACCCGAGCCCGATCCGCATCAGCCGGAGCGCCCCGAGCCAACGCAGCAGGAGCAGACCCGAAAGCAGCATCGCCGCGAGCACACCGAGACCCCAGAACATGGTGAGCCGCGTGGTCTGCCCGACGCTCAGGCCCAGCACGAGAGCGCCGTACGGTTCGAGCAACACGTCCTGGGCGAGCGTGCCGGTGAACGTGAAGATCACGACGAAGAACAACCGGCGCACCTGGGGATCGGCGAAGACGTAGTCGCGCAGCACCGCCCCGAACGGCTTCTCGCGCACGCGCCCGGCGCGGGCCACGGCGACTCCTCCGGTTTCCTGCCCCGGCGCTGCGATGAGGGTGAGCGCCCAGACGCCCAGGGCCACGCCGCCCGCCACGGTCATGAGCTTGGCGGGATCGTAATGCTCCATCGCGCGCCCGATGAAGCCGGCACCGGCGACGGCTCCGACCAGCGTGGCGACTTCGTAAAGCGTCATCGCCCGCCCGCGCTGGCGATCGGTGAAGCGCTCCGCCACCAGTGCCTGGTAGCTGTTGTGCGCAAGGTTGCGGCCGAGACCGTAGAGCAAGAACGCCCCGGCGCCCGCGGCGGCGAACGCCGGCAGGCTTGCGGTATGATGCCGCGTCACCCAGGCGATGGACAGGATGCCGCCGCCGATGACGATCGCGCCGAGGATCAGATAGGGTTCGCGCCGGCGTCCGAACAACGGGTGGCCGTCCGACCGGTAGCCGAACCACAGGCGCAAGGGCGACAACAGCAGCGGGATCGCGAACAACAGTGCGACGAGGGTCGCCGGTACGTTGAGCTCGGCGATCATCACGCGGTTGAGGGTGCCGCCGATCAGCACCCCGCTCAGGCCGTAGGCGACCGGGAAGGCGGCGAGGCGCAAGTGGTTCGCCAGGCGCCGGGCGGTCAGCGGGTCGCTTGCGGTGGACGGGCCTCGATCCATACCCCGAGCCAAGAGGTTCCGGCGTCACGGCACAACCCAAACGCCGGCGGGCGCATTACGCGGCGTTTTCGTTCGCACAAGCGCCGTGCATAATCGAGCCGGGGCCGAGGAATCGGGTGTTCGCCGTGCGATCGGTTGCTTTGATGGTGGCAAGGTTATCCCCATGAATTCCCTCGAACGTTGCCTTGCGGTATTGGCCGGACGCGAACCCGACCGGGTCCCGGTCGTGCCGCAGACTTTCATGTTTGCGGTCGAGACCGCCGGCGTGGCCATGGGCGATCTCGTGCGCGATGCGCGCAAGATGGCGCAGGCCCACGTCGTCAGCCAGGAGCGATACGGCTATGACGGCTGCATCATCGACTTCGACGACGCGTCACTGGCCGAGGCCTGCGGGGCGGCCGTCATCTACCGCGCGGCCGATCCGGCGATCGTCGACGAGGCGCAGATCGTGGTGCGCGAGTGGAGCGACCTCGACCGGCTGAAGCTGCCCGATCCGTGGCGCGACGGTCGTTTGCCGGTGTGGCTCGAGACCACGCGCCACCTGACCGAGGCGATCGGCGACCATGTCTGGATCATGGGTCGGGCCGACCAGGGGCCGTTCAGCCTGGCGTGTCTCCTGCGCGGGCCCGAGCAATTGATGATGGATCTGCTCGACGAGACGGCGCACCCGCATCTC
>CAZGJB010000380.1:0-2995 GCA_964526145.1 uncultured Opitutaceae bacterium | reverse complement strand
CCGGGTCGGGGGCGGGGGGGGGGGCCACTACGCCGCGTTTGACGAAGTCTGATACTTAATTAACACCAACGCACCCCACGATGCGCGCTTCGCTTGAAAAAGTAGCACTCCGCCCCGGCGAATCCTTCGTCTGCCGGGAGTTCCGGCTGCCGCGGTTCGACTCGCCGTTTCACTTCCACCCGGAGTGCGAGCTGACGCTGGTGGAGGCGAGCCATGGACTGCGGTTCGTGGGGGACAGCATCGAGCGCTTCGAGGCGGGGGACCTCGTGCTGCTGGGGTCGAACCTGCCGCATTACTGGACGAATCCGCCGGACTGGCGCGGCACGGCGCGGTCGGTGGTGGTGCAGTTCCCGCTCGACCTGTTCGGCGCGGGCTGGCTCGACACGCCGGAGTTCGCAGCGGTGCGGCGGTTGCTCGTGAAGGCGGAGCGGGGCGTGCATTTCCGCGGGCGCACCGCGGCTGCGGCGGCGCGGCGGTTGCGGACGATGACGGGGTTGGCGCCGTTTGCGCGGCTGCAGTTCCTGCTGGAGACCTTGCACGCGCTGGCGGGGGCGCCGGGGGCGCGGCTGCTGGCGAGCGCGGGCTTTACGCCGGCGATGGGGGTCGAGGACGAGGGGCGGTTGGGGCGCGTGCTCGACTACGTGAACCGGCGCGCGGCCGAGGGCGTGCAGCAGCGCGAGGCGGCGCGGCGGGCAGGCCTCAGCCCGGCGGCGTTCAGTCGGTATTTCCGGAAGAAGATGGGGCACACTTTCGAGGATTTCGTTAACGAGATCCGGGTCGGCCGCAGCTGCCGCGCGCTCATCGAGACCCCGGAGAAATCGGTTGCCGAGATCGCCTTCGCCGCCGGCTACAACAACCTGGCCAACTTCAACCGCCAGTTCCGCCGCCGCACAGGGATGTCGCCGGTGGAGTACCGACGCAGGCACCAAGCCTGACCACGGATTTCACGGATAGCACGGATCAGACGGAGGGGCCATTTCGCCCTGATCGAATCAGTGCAATCCGCAAAATCCGTGGTTCCCTCCGTCGGTTTTTTACATCATTTTAGCCGTGACAGCTATTGAAGCTTTTTGGCGTTTGTAGTGCTGTTGTTTAACAGATCCGATGCCTTCCCACCATATCCTAGTCGTTGATGACGAAGCCGAAGTGCGCAATGTAACCAAGCTGCTCTTGGAGATGTGCGGACACACGGCGGTATGCGTGGCGGACGGGCGGGCGGCCCTGCGGGCGCTGCCGGCGGGGAAATTTGACGGAATCCTGACCGACATGCTGATGCCGGAGATGGACGGCGTGGAGTTGTTGAACGAACTCCGCCGGAAAAAGACTCCGCTCCGCATCGTGGCCATGTCGGGTGGCGGGCAGGCGCCGAAGGAAAGCTATCTCCAGATGGCCAAGCACTGCGGCGCGCACGTGCTGCTGCCGAAGCCCTTCAACCGCGAGCAACTCGACGCGGCGCTCAAGCAGGCCTTCGGCGAAACCGAGGAATTGAAGGCTTAGGAACGCTGGTCAGCGCTTATCCTCGCTGATACCGTTCCAAGGCAGGTTTTAACCGCAAGGAACGCAAAGAACGCAGAGATCCGGACAGGATCATTATGGGATGTTCTATGCATTCTCTGCGTTCTTTGCGGTTAAATCGGTTAGGATCAGAAAAAGCCAAAACCGGGTTCCGGCTCCTCAATTTGCGAACAATACGCAGACCGGCATGGGCACGCTGGCCTTGGCGGCGGTGGGGGTGAGGGCGCCGGTGGTCGGGTCGACTTGAAACACGGTGAGCGTGTCGGAGTTCTGGTTCGCGGCGACGAGCCAGGCGCCGTCGGGGGAGAGGGCGAAATTGCGCGGGTTGCGTCCGCCGGTGGAAACATGGCCGCGCGGCGTCAGGTGACCTGTCGCGGAGTCAAAGGCGAAGATCGCGATGCTGTCATGGCCGCGGTTGGAGCCGTACACGAAGCGACCGTTCGGATGCACGCGCACTTCGGCAGTGCTGCTGTCGCCGGTGAAGCCGGCGGGCAGCGTGGGTTGGGTGTCGACCGGCAGGAGGACGCCGGTGGCGGTGTTGTATCGATAGCTGACGAGCGTGTTGCCCATTTCGTTGATCACGAAAACGTGGCGGCCGTCGGTCGAAAACGCCGCGTGCCGCGGCCCGGCGCCGGGGGCGGTGGCAACGAAAGGCACGGGTCCCGGCGTGAGTCTCGCGGTGGCGGGATCGAGCGCGTAGGTGAAGACGCGGTCGAGGCCGAGGTCGCAGACGATCACGAACCGGTTGTTGGGTGAGAGCGTGACCGAGTGGACGTGCGGGCCTTCCTGGCGCTGCGGGTTCACGCTCCTGCCCTCGTGGCGGATCACGGTGCCGGGCTGACCGAGCGTGCCATCGGCGGCGATGGGCAGGGCGGCGACGATGCCGGAGTGGTAATGGGCGAGCACGAGCGTGCGCTCCGTGCGGTCGACGACGAGGTGGCAGGGCGCCTTGCCGCCGGCGTCCTGGGCCTGCAGGGGCTTGAGCGCACCGGTGGCGAGGTCGGTCGCGAACGGCACGGCCATCGTGCTCGATTCGCTGACAGCGTAGAGGTGGCTGCGGTCGGGCGAGAGGGCGAGGAAGGAGGGGTTGGCCGTCTCGGCGACGAGGACGGGTTGGGAGAGTTCGCCGGTGCGTCCGTCGAGGCGCACGGCGTAGATGCCCTTGCTCGTGGACCGGGTGTAGGTGCCGAGGTAGATGAGATGGCTGGAGGCGGCGGCGGGGAGGGTCATGGCAAGAAGAAGGAGGAGGGCGCGCATGGGGTGCTCACGCCTTGGCCAGTGCCTCCTTGTAATGCCGGCGGCACATCGGGACGTAGCGCTCATTGCCGCCGATCTCGACCTGGGCACCCTCGTGGAGGGCGCGCCCGGTCGGGTCGGTGCGGAGGTTCATCGTGGCCTTGCGGCCGCAGTGGCAGATGGTCTTGAGCTCGATGAGGTCGTCGGCGAGCGCGAGCAGGCGGGCGCTGCCGGGGAAGAGGTT
>CAZGJB010000379.1:0-3007 GCA_964526145.1 uncultured Opitutaceae bacterium | reverse complement strand
ATGACGACGTCGGGCGTGTTCACCTCGTTGAGCGCCGAGTAAAGGGTCATCGACTTGCCGGAGCCGGTCGGCCCGCAGTGCAGGATCATGCCGTACGGCTGGGTGATGCACTTGCGGTAGCGGACGAGGTTTTCCTCCGAGAAGCCCAGCGCCGTGAGCGGCAGGGTGGTCTTCTGCTTGTCGAGGATACGCATGACCACGCCTTCGCCGTGGTTGAGCGGCGCGGTCGAGACGCGGAGGTCGAGGTCGAGGTTCTTGCGCGTGTACTGCTTGAAGATGATGCGTCCGTCCTGCGGCAGGCGGCGTTCCGCGATGTCGAGGTTGCACATGATCTTCAGGCGGGCGACGAGCGCGGGTCCGACCTTGGCCGGCAGGCGCAGCTTTTCATGGCAGAGGCCGTCCACGCGGTAGCGGATGACCACGTCCTTTTCCTGCGGCTCGACGTGGATGTCGGACGTGCCGGAGAAATACGCCTCCTCGATGATGCGGTTCGCGAGCTCGATGATCGGGCCGGATTCCTCGTTGGTCAGGTCCTCCTCGGTCACCTCGCCCACGCTGCCGAACTCGGCGCCGATCTGGTCGACGACGTCGCCGAAGCCCGCGGCCTCGCGGTCCGGGCCCTTGGCGAACCGGTCGCGGATGTCCTTCTCGCGCCCGAGGAGCCGGATGACCTTCTTGCCGGTCATCTCGTGGATCTTGGTCGGGAGCGAGACGTCGAACGGGTTGGCGAACGCCACGAGCAGGAGTTCGCCCACCTGGCCGACCGGGAGGACGAGGTGCTGCTGGCAGAATTCCTGCGGGATGCGCTCGAAGGTGCCGCTGGTCAGGCGGTAGCGCGCGACGTTGTAGGGGGCGATGCCGAGCGCGCGGGCCTTGGCGACGAGGAGCTGGAAGGGCGTGACGTGGAACTCGTCCTGAAGGATCTTCTCAAGGGCCTCGCCGGTGAGATCCTCGGGCCGCACCATGATGCTCTCGCGCTGCTCCGACGTGAGCCGGTGCATGGCCTCGAGCTTGACGAGAATCTGGGTCTGGACTTTGCCAATCGGCATGGTCGGTCAGGTGCGAACGGGCGGCGGGACCACTGGTGCCGCGGGCGCGGCGGGAGTGGCGGGGGCGGAAGCGGGAACGGGGAACGGCGGGACGGTGGCGGTGGCGGCGGGCTTGGCGAACGGCGGGCCGCTGCCTGTCGGCTTGGCGGCAAAGGGCGCCGTCGTGCCGCCGGCGGGCCGGGCAAAGGGCGTGCGCGTGCCGGCTGGAACCGCGCGCTCGAGCTCGAGTTTCTCGAGGTAGTCGGCGATCGCGTCCAGCGTGACGCCGAACCAGAGGACGGAGCCGCCCAGCAGCTTCTCCCAGTGGGCGCGGACCGCCGGGCTCAGGTAATAGGCCGTGGCGATGAAGTGAAAATCCTCCTCGCGATCGAAGGGCACCGACCAGGTCGCCCAGCACGAGCTGACGTCCGTCTGGCGACGGATATCCTCGGGGACGTCGTAATCGCGCAGGTCCACGAGGCCGACGCCCTCGTTGTCCACGACGTGCTGCAGCACGTCCTCCTCGCGCACGACCTTCATCTCATAGCAAAGGATGCCCAGGACCGTGTTCTGCCGGGGCTGACCGGAGGCGACGAGTTCGAGCAGGCGCTCGTTGGCCTTTTCCAGGTCGTCGATCTTGACCAGGTTCGCATCCACGAGATTGGCCCCCATCAGGCGGTTGGCCCGCATGAGTAGTGAACGGTATTCCGTGGACATCGCAGCGGGAGACTAGGCGCGGGCGGACCGCGGGGGCGACATTTTTTCGCGCCGACGCAGGGCCGCGACCCGTTTTAGCAATTCCTTCTTGAGCTTCGGGAGCCCGTCGCCGGTCAGGCAGGAGATCTCGATCACGTCGGCCTTCGCATACCGCTTCTTGAACTTGGCCAGGTTCGCGGCGGAGGCCTCGACATCCATCTTGTTGGCCACCACGAGGCGCGGCTTCTCCAGCAGCGCCTCATCGTAGAGCTCGAGCTCATGCAGGAGGTGCTTGTAGTCGTTGCGCGGGTCACGGGCATCGGTGCCCGCCATGTCGACCAGCACGAGCAGCAGGGCGCAGCGCTCGATGTGCCGCAGGAAGCGGTGACCGAGCCCGCGGTTCTCGCTGGCGCCCTCGATGAGGCCGGGAACGTCGGCGAGGAGGAGGCGCTTGTCGTCGGGGTACTCGATCACGCCGATCTGCGGATGCAGCGTGGTGAAGGGATAGGCGGCGGCCTTGGGCCGGGCCTTGGTGATGGCGCGGGTGAGCGACGACTTGCCGGCGTTGGGGAAACCCACAAGCCCGACATCGGCGATGCTCTTGAGGATGAGGCGGAAGCTGCCGGTCTCGCCCGGCAGGCCGGGGTTGGCGCGCTTCGGGGCCTGGAAGGTGGAGGACTTGAAGTGGGTGTTGCCCCACCCGCCGTTGCCGCCCTTGCACAGGACAATCTCTTGGCCGTCCTCGATCAGCTCGGCGACGACCTTGCCCGTGGACTCGTCGATCACGACGGTGCCGAGCGGCAGGCGGAGGCGGCAGTGCTCGCCATCCTTGCCGTGCTGGTCGGAGCCCAATCCGTGCTCGCCGCGGCCGGCGCGCCAGTGGGGCTGGTACTTGTAGTCGACGAGGTTGTTGGTGTCGTCGTCGCCGACGAGGACGACGTCGCCACCGCGGCCGCCGTCGCCACCGTTGGGGCCGCCCCAGGGCTCGTATTTCTCGCGGCGGAAGCTGATGCAACCCCGCCCGCCGTCACCGGCCGCCAATTTGACTGTGCACTCGTCGACAAACATGGAGCCAACGATGCAGAGTCCTGCTCGTTTGCCAAGGACTCCCCGGCTGGAACGGGAATAACCAACCTTAACTGCCCAACGCCTTGCCGTTCAGGGTCACCCGGAAGTCACCGCCGCGGGCAACCTTCAGGCCGAGCGTCTGGCCTCGGAAGGTCAGCCGCGCCGACGCCGACTTCAGGGGTCTGGGCAGGCGCGGACGGACCTCGAGGCCGTGT
>CAZGJB010000378.1:0-3021 GCA_964526145.1 uncultured Opitutaceae bacterium | reverse complement strand
TCGCTGCTCACCAAGATCGTCGAATCTTCCGTCAAGGCTCCCGCCCGCACCTAAAACCCTTCGTTCTTTTTTCGCCATGAAAGGCCAACGCATTCGCATCAAACTCCAGGGCTTCGACTATCGCGTCATCGACCAGTCGGCGCTGGAGATCGTCGAGACGGCCAAGCGCTCCGGCGCCCGCGTCTCCGGCCCCATTCCGCTGCCGACCCGCATCGAAAAGCTGACGGTCAACCGTTCGCCGCACGTGGACAAGAAGTCCATGGAGCAGTTCGAGTCGCGCACGCACAAGCGTCTCATCGACATCATCGAGCCCACGGCCCAGACGGTCGACGAGCTCAAGAAACTCAATCTGCCCTCCGGCGTAGATATCACCATCAACGTATAACCAACTGATTCCACAGTCCTTCAGTTAGCAGTTGCCCATGTGCGCCCCGCGCACCTCTGGGTCCCTCTAATGTAGGTCACAAACGGAAACCCTTCCACCTACCACTTAGCCCATGATCTCATCGCTCTTAGGCAAAAAAATCGGAATGACGCAGGTCTACGACGCACAGAACGTGCTCGTGCCCGTCACCGTGGTCGAGGCCGGTCCCTGCACGGTCGTACAGGTCAAGACCGCGGAAACCGACGGCTACAACGCCGTCCAGATCGGCTTCGCCGCCCAGAAGAACGGCAACGCCAGCAAGGCCGAGCTCAACCACGCCAAGAAGGCCGGTCTCGACCGCGCCCCCCGCGTGCTGAGCGAGGTGCGCCTCGCTGCCGCCCCGACCCTCAAGGTTGGCGACGTCGTCACGGTCACCTCGTTCACCGAGGGCCAGTTGATTGACGTGATCGGCATCACTAAGGGCAAGGGCTTCCAGGGTGTCGTCCGCCGCTTTCGCGTGGCCGGCGGTCCTGCCTCCCACGGTTCGATGTTCCACCGCCGCATCGGTTCGATCGGCATGCGCCAGACTCCCGGCCGCGTGTGGAAAAACCAGGCGATGCCCGGCCACATGGGCAGCGAGAAGCGCACCGTCCAGAACCTGCGCGTCGTCAAGGTCATCGCCGACAAGAATCTGCTCCTCGTCAAGGGAGCCATCCCCGGCGCCAACGGCGACGACGTGATCGTCCGCAGCGCCATCAAGGGCCAGCCGAAAGCCTAACCGGGAGAAACCGCACCCATGAAACTTACTGTCTTCAGCTCCGACGGCAAAACCAGCAGCGAAAAGGATTTCGCCGGTCTGCCCACCTTCGAAGGCGACAAGGGCCTCCAGGCCGTCAAGGAAGTGATCGTCGCCATCAACGCCAACAACCGCCAGGGCACACACTCCACCAAGACCCGCGGCGAAGTCCGCGGCGGTGGCAAGAAGCCGTGGCGCCAAAAGGGCACCGGTCGCGCCCGCGCCGGCTCCATCCGCTCGCCCCTGTGGGTCGGCGGCGGCGTCGTCTTCGGCCCGAAGCCCCGCGACTATTCCAAGAAGATCAACGGCAAGGTGAAGGCGCTCGCCTTCAGCCGCGCCCTCTTCGACCGCGCCTCGGCCGGTGAGATCGCCGTCATCGAGCAGTTCGCCGTGGCCCAGCCCAAGACGAAGCTCGTCAATGAGGTCGTCGGTCGCATCGCCCCCAAGGGCAAGGTGCTCCTCGTCGATGCACCGTTTAGCGTCGAGGCCGCCCGCGCCGCGCGCAACATCGAGCGCATCTCCCTCCAGGAGGCCGCCAAGCTCAACACGCTCGATCTCGCCCAATACAAGAAGATCATCGTCAGCACCAAGGCGCTCGAGGCCATCATCGCCCGCGTCAACGGAGGTAAGAACTAATGAAAGTCGACCAAGTGCTCAAGCACCTCCGCCTCACGGAGAAGTCCAACAAGCTGTCGGCCGACCTCGGCCAGTACACCTTCGAGGTGGATGTCGCCGCCACCAAGCATACCGTGGCCGCCGCCGTCGAGGAGGCCTTCAAGGTCACCGTCCGCCGCGTGAACATCCAGAACTACCGCGGCAAGAACAAGCGCAGCCGCGCCGGCCGCCCGGTCGTCGGTTCCGACTACAAGAAGGCGATCGTGACGCTCAAGACTGGCGACAAGATCGAGCTCGTCTGAGCCGCCGCCCCAGGAGAAACCCAACATGCCTATCAAATCCTTCCGTCCCCTCACGCCGGCCGGCCGCTTCACCTCCCTGAACAAGGTCAAGGTCTCGAAGTCGCGCCCGCAGCGCCGCCTGACCGAGCCGAAGCCGAAGACCGGCGGCCGCAACGTCTATGGCCGCATCACCTCGCGCCATCGCGGCGGTGGTCACAAGCAGCTGTACCGGATCATCGACTTCAAGCGCGACATCCTCGACGTGCCCGCCCGCGTGCAGGCCATTGAGTACGATCCCAACCGCACCGCGCACCTGGCGCTCATCGCCTACGCCACGGGCGAGAAGCGCTACGTCATCGCCCCGAACGGCCTCAAGGTCGGCGACACCATCGTCACCTCCAACAAGGCCACGACCAACGACTTCAACGTCGGCAATAACTTCCCCCTCGAGATCATCCCCCCGTCGACCCGTCTCCACTGCGTGGAGATCGTCCCCGGCCGTGGCGCGCAGCTCGCGCGTTCCGCCGGCGCCGGCCTGGAACTCGTGGCGGTCGAGGGCGGTTTCGCCCAGTTGAAGATGCCTTCCGGCGAGCTCCGTCTCGTCAACCCGAAGTGCCGCGCCACCATCGGCGAGGTCGGCAACTCCGACCACAACCAGCAGTCGCTGGGCAAGGCCGGCCGCAAGCGCTGGCTCGGCGTCCGCCCGACGGTCCGCGGCATGGCCATGAACCCGGTCGATCACCCCAACGGTGGCGGTCAGGGCAAGTCCAAGGGTGGTGGCGGTCGCCAGCACCTCGTGTCGCCGTGGGGCCAGCTCGCCAAGGGCTTCGTCACCCGTCGCCGCGCCAAGCCGTCCAACAGCCTCATCATCGTCCACCACAACGGTCGCAAGCCGCGCGGCCAAAAGTAATCCCAACGACCTCGCACCATGGCACGTTCCATCAAGAAAGGTTTCTTCGTCGATT
>CAZGJB010000377.1:0-3025 GCA_964526145.1 uncultured Opitutaceae bacterium | reverse complement strand
CCCGGGCATGAACACCGAGGCCTACGCCCACCAGGCTGAAACCGGCTTCGTCGAAGCGGCGCAGAACCCGCTGTCGACCTTCGCCATCGACGTGGACACGGCGAGCTACGCCAACGTGCGTCGTTTCCTCAATCAGGGCCGGCTGCCGCCCGCGGACGCGGTGCGCATCGAGGAACTGCTGAACTATTTCCCCTACCGCTACGCTCCGCCGGCCGGCTCCGATCCCCTTGGCGTCACGCTGGAGGTTGCCGCAGCGCCGTGGGCGTCGGATCGCCGGCTCGTGCGCGTCGGCCTGAAGGGGCGCGAAGTCACCACGGGCGAGCGGCCGGCGGCCAACCTTGTGTTTCTCCTCGATGTGTCGGGTTCGATGAACCATCCGAACAAGCTGCCGCTGGTGCAGGAGTCGCTGCGCCTGCTCGTGGCCCGGCTGCGGCCGGACGACCGGGTGGCGATCGTGACCTACGCGGGCAGCTCCGGGCTCGCCCTGCCCTCGACACCGGTCGCGCGGGCTGCGGAGATCCTGACGGCGGTGGCCGACCTGCGGCCGGGTGGCTCGACGAATGGTGCGATGGGCATCCAACTCGCGTACGACATCGCCAAGGCGAACTTCGTCACTGGCGGCCTGAACCGCGTGATCCTGTGCACCGACGGCGACTTCAACGTCGGCGTCACCAGCGAGGGCGAACTCGTGCGCCTGATCGAGGAGAAGGCCAAGTCCGGCGTGTTCCTCACGGTGCTCGGCTTCGGCATGGGCAACTACAAGGACACAACGCTCGAGCGTCTCGCCGACAAGGGCAATGGTCACTACGGCTACATCGATTCGAAGCGCGAAGCGGAGAAGCTGCTCGTCGCGCAGGTCAATGGCACACTGGTGACGGTGGCCAAGGACGTGAAGGTCCAGGTGGAGTTCAATCCGGCCCGCGTTGCGGCCTACCGCCTGATCGGCTATGAGAATCGGCGGTTGGCCAAGGAGGATTTCAACAACGATGCGGTGGACGCCGGCGAACTGGGGGCCGGGCACACGGTCACGGCCCTGTACGAGATCGTGCCAGTGGGTCAGACGCTGCCGGGAGGCGTGGTGGTGGACGAGTTGAAGTATCGGCGGGCAGAGGCAGGTGAGCCGACGTCGGCGGCGAGCGATGAACTGCTCACCGTGAAAGTGCGGTTCAAGGAACCCGCCGGGGATGTGAGCCGCAAGCTGGAGTTCCCCCTGACTGACTCCGGGATGGCGTTCACCGCCGCCAGTTCGGATTTCAAGTTCGCGGCCGCCGTCGCGGGCTTCGGGATGGTGCTGCGCGATTCACCGTACCGAGGCGCCGTCACGCTCGCCGAGGTCGCGGCCTGGGCCCAGGCCGGCCTCGCCGATGACGCCGGTGGCTACCGCAGCGAGTTTCTAACTCTGATCGGAATGACGGAAAGGTTGACCGCCACCGCTGCGAACTAGGCCTTGGACCGTGGCAAATGCAGCCCCGGCTTCATTAGGACCCTAGGAGCTTGTGGATGACCAGCTCTCCGGCCCGGCCTTTGACCTTAACGGAGCCCAAAGTCTGGGTCGACCAAGGTCGGGCGGTCGCGTGGAGGGTGGCATCGCTCACGATGATGTCGGCAGCGTAGGCGGCCTCGCGGGTGAGGGTCTGCAAGCGTGAAGCCACGTTCACGCCGTCGCCGATGACCGAGTAATTGAGCCGGCGATGGGAGCCGATGTTGCCGGCGACGACCCGGGCCGTGTTGATGCCGACGCCGAAGGCCAGTGACGGGTGCCCTTCGCTGACGAGGGCGGCATTGAGCAGCGCGAGCTCGCGGCGCATGGCGAGGGCGGCGGCGAGGGCGCGGTCGGCGGCATCCGCCTGGGCGAGCGGGGCGCCGAATAGGGCCATGATCGCGTCGCCGATGAACTTGTCGATGATCCCACCCTCGGCCTCGATCGCGCGGCTCATGGCATCCAGATAGCGGTTCAGCAGGGCGATGAGCTCGCGGGGGGCGAGCCGTTCGCTGAGGCTCGTGAAGCCGCGGAGGTCCACGAACAGGATCGTCACGGATCGCTCCTCACCACCAAGCGCGGCGCCGTCGCGGAGCAGCTGGGCGGCGACGGCCGGCGACACGTTCTTGTCCAGCAGGTCGCGGACCCGGTCGCGCTCGGCGAGCCCGGCACTCATGCGATTGAAGCTGGCGGCGAGCTGGCCGAGTTCGTCGGCGCGATCGAGCTCGATCCGGGCGGCGTAGTCGCCGCGGGCGATGACCTCGGTGTGCGCGGCCAGCGCCTGCACGGGGCGGCTGACACTGCGGGCGGCGCCGAGCGCCACCAGCGAGGCCGCCACGAGAGCAGCCACGGCAATGAGCGCGATGATGTTCTCGAGTTCGCGGGCCGGAGCCAATTCCGCCGCGAGCGAGCGCTGCAGCGCAATGCGGGCGGGATCGTCGCCGAGCAGTCCGAGCGGGGTGAAGAGTGTGACGAACGGTTCGTCATCGAAGTCAACGACGGTGGTGGCACCCGCGACCGGGGCGACTGACGCGCCGTGGTCCGCGACCGTTTGTGCGCGAGCCGGCGGCAGCGTGGTGGCGAGGACCCGCTGGGTGGCCTCGCCGGTGCCGCTGATGAACGTGACCTCTGCCTGCGTGGTCTGCCGGAGCGTCTGGGCAAAGGTGTCGTCGATGGGGAAGGCCGCGCCGAACCAACCGATGATATTGGGTCGCGGCGCGTAGAGCGGGACCACGACGAGCACATGCAGGCGGCCCGCGAGATAGGCGAAATCACCGGCCTGGTCCGCATTGCCGGCCTCGGCCTGCTGCACGAGGTGGCGGAAAGGGCCGCAGGCCTCGTCGTCCAACGCGTCCATGGTCGTGGCCAGCATGCTGCCATCGGGATCGAACGCGGTCACGACGGGCACCTCCAGCCGCTCGGCGTAGCTCATGAGCGTGGAACGCAGCGTGTGGCGGTCGAGTTCGTCCTGCAGGTAGAGCGTGCGCATCGGCCAGTCGGCACTGACCACCTTCGCGCTCTGGGCCAGCCGGTCTTTCCGGAGCT
>CAZGJB010000376.1:0-3029 GCA_964526145.1 uncultured Opitutaceae bacterium | reverse complement strand
TCTGAACAGCCCATGGCCCCTTCCGCTTTGCGCCTTCCGCTCCTGATCGCAACCACCGTCCTGGCCGGACTGCTCGCCGGTTGCGGCAGCCCGGCCCGTCACGAACGCCCGTTGCCGGGCGACGCCCCCGCCGGACCGCCGCCGGTCGCAATGACCGCCTCGGCCTCGTATCTCGAGGGCCGGTTGCTCGCCGAACTCAGCCTGACTCGCGGCCGGCTCGGCGAACCCAAATCCGGCTCCCGGGGCGACCGTCCGCCCCGTGAGTACGCTCCGATGCTCCGGCCCCACGCGATCGGCGAGACCCCTCCCGGTGTCGAACTCGGCCCGCGCCGACCGACCAGCGGAATGATGAACCGGCCGGGCGGCCCGGCCCTCACGCTCCGGCTCCGCCTCACCAACCAGGGTCCCGATCCGATCGAGGTCACCATTCTCGAGTGCAGCTCGGCCCTCGGAGACTTCGCCGTGCGGCCCGAACGGGTGCAACTGGCGGCCGGCCAAAGCACCGAGGTCGATCCCATGGTCTCCCAACTCGGCGTCGTCGCCGCCAAGATCGACGTCCTGGTGCGCCTGCAGGTGGCAGGCAAAAAGGAGAGCCAGACACTCACCTTGCAGGCCGTTGCGCCCGACGAGCCGGCCGCTCCGTGACCCGATCACCTGCCCGGTTGACGGCTGCCGGCCCGACCGGTTAGCCCCTTACCCGTGCCTCCCGCCGCACCCGCCATCCCACCCCTTCCGTCACGGCGCCTGTGCGCCTGGGCCCTCGCCTTCGTGCTTCCGTTGGCCGTCCACGCCGCCGAACCCGTGACGACCGGCGCGGCCGCCAAGCCCGTCAAGCGCAACAGCCAGGAGATCACCCTCGACATCGACGTGCGCTCCGCGATCGACCGGCCGTTCGAGGGGTGGAGCAAGGCCAAGGTCAAACCCAACGGCAAAATCTACGGCATCGCCGCCGTGACCGACGCCAGCGGCGCCGTGCCCCTCGTCCGGCCCGTCAAGCAGGGCGAGGTCCTCAAGCACCTGCGCGCCGAGCTCGACCGCCGCGGCTTCCGCGAGATCAAGCCCGATGAGAAACCCGAGATCGTCCTCACCGTGCACTACGGCCGCGGTTTCCTCCGCAACCCGTACCTGAGCGACGTGATCTACAACGAAACCTCCGACCCGCCGGTCGCCACGATCATCGGCGGCGTCCCGACGCAGCTCATGCGCCAGAAGGAGCACGGTTTCGAGGAGCGCCTGCAGAAGGCCAATTACGAGAAGCTCTTCATCCGCGTCACCGCCTGGGCCTATCAGGAGCCCGGCACCAAGGACAAAAAGGGCCGCCTGGCCAAGCCGCGCTACCTCTGGAAGACCGACATGATCGTCGACGATCCCGCAAACCGGGACCTCAACCTTTTCATCAAGGAGATGTTCGCCGCCGGCGCCCCGTGGTTCGACCGCGAGATGGACAAGGAGGAGGTCACCGTCTCCACCGACATCCCCGAGGGCAAGGTCATCATCGGCCCGATGACCTTCCCCGACGACGAACCCGGCGCGAAGGCGAACGGGACAAAATAGGCCTCCGGATCAGCTCTGGGCCGCCGCGGCCAGGGCAATCGCCACCGCAGCCGCACCCGGGTCCGGCACACCGGTCAGATTCTGCGCGTTCACATACGACGCGCGCCCGGCCCCCGCCTTGGCCATGGCCGCAGTCGCCTCCGCTCCGCGCTTCGCCGCGGCGGCGGCGGCCGCGAGTCCGCCGGTCCCAAGCGCCGCGATCGCCGGCGCCAGCGCGTCGATCATCGTGCGATCACCCGGCTTGGCCCCGCCGTAGGCCTGCATGCGCTCCAGGCCCGTCGTCCACGCCGCCGTCGGCTTTGCCCCCCGCGCCAGCGCGGTGCCCGCCGCCGTGAAGAAGATCGACAACAGCACCCCGCTCGCCGCCCCCATGCTGCGCCCCAGGAGATCACCCAGCGCGAGACACAGCTGGTCAGGTTCCGCGAGCGGCAACTCGCGCCGCTCCAGCCCGCCGAGCACCGCCCGCGCCGCATTCGCAAAGGTCGAGCCCGTGTCGCCGTCGCCGATGCGCCGATCGAGGGCATTGACCTCCTCCTCGCTCGCGAGCAGCGCCCGGCCCATCGCGGCGATCAGGCCGGCCACCGCCGGCGCATCCGAACCCGCGAAGGTCCGGGTGGCGATCCGCGGCATCGGCAGCACCGCGAGCGGCGCGATCGCCCGCGCCCCGGGCCAGCTCGGGGTTTGCACCGCGCTGAGGAGAGCCGCACTCCGCGCGGGATCCAGCGGCAGCAGCGAGAGCGAGACGCCCTGCATGTCCAGGGCCGTCATCAGCTCACCCGGCCCCACCAGCAGCTCGATCCGGGGGCCGAGGACGGAAGCGGCAAGCTCGCGCACCACGATGTTCATCTCGATCGGCGTCGTGCCACCGAGGTTGTTCACCAGCACCGCCAGCGGACCGCCGGCCGGGATATGGGGTTGGAGCTCCCGCACCATCGTCGCGACCAGTTCGCGGGCGGTCGCGGCGGGAATCACCCGCGCCCCGGGTTCGCCATGGATGCCGAGGCCCAGTTCCGCGGAGCCGGCCGCGATGCGGAGATTGGCGGCGTCACCCGGCCGCGTGCACGTCGTGAAAGCGAGGCCGAGCGTGACCACCTGGCGCGCCGCCTCGGCCGCCGCCGTCTTCACCTCGGCGAGGGTGGCGCCGCGCGCGGCCGCATGGCCGGCAACCTTGTGCACCAGCACCGTCCCGGCGATGCCACGCGGCTGCGGTGCCCCGACGATGGCGATGTCGTCCGCCACGAATACCAGTTCGACCTTGAACCCCATCTGGCGCGCCCGCTCCGCGGCGAGGCCGAAGTTGAGGCGGTCGCCGGTGTAGTTCTTGACGATCAACAGGCAGCCCGGATCTCCCGTCACGGCGCAGATGGCGCTGAGCACGGCATCCACGCTCGGCGACGCGAAGATCTCCCCGCTCACGACCGCCGTGAGCATGCCCTCGCCGATGAACCCGGCATGGCTCGGTTCGTGCCCCGCGC
>CAZGJB010000375.1:0-3037 GCA_964526145.1 uncultured Opitutaceae bacterium | reverse complement strand
CATTGAACTTCGGGAGCGTCCCCGGGAGGGGCTCATACAACAGTTTTTTCCCAAATTCCACTCCGTCGCGGGTCAAGCGCGCCGTAGCCGTCGGCAGGCACCACCGCATGAGCGACTCCATCGGCCAAGTCTTGCGCAGCCCCGCCAGTTCCGTAAGCCCAAAGTTCCACAGATTGCGTGGCGATGGCACCAGGCCCACAGCGATCATTTCCGGCGTGAGTGGGTAGTTGGCAATGACGCGGCGGTTGGTCTGAAGGATCCAAGAGATGATGAGCCGAACGCTCTCGTAGTAGTCCATGCAGGCGAGCGCGATCGGACTTTCTTCGCCGCGCTGCCTGGGTCCTCCGTCGGTATGCCCAGGAACACTCTCGGCTTTTTTTCGCACCGCGGAGTTATACGCCTCGATGAGCCCTTTCATATCGGCACGGTAGGGTGGCAGAACCGTGAGCCCGCGTATCACCTTCTTTTTTACGAGAATCCCGTGCTTGTAACTTGCCCCAACTCCGTCTTCGGCCAGCCGGGTGGGCAAGCATGCCGACACCCACTCATCCGGCCCTATTTCGCGGCCATAACGGGCGCACAACTGAACCTTATTTTCGGCCGCCGCCAACAGGGCCAGACTGACTGCGTCGTAGCTCTCGTTGCCGAGATGGAGGTAAAAACCCACGATCATGTGGCTGAAAGCATCTGCCACGAGGTAGAGCTTCGCTTTCTTTTCGAGCGGCAGGCGGGTAATCTGGTGCACTAGATGCCAGTCGAGCGGGGTGGCATCTACGAAGTAGACCGCCCCCGAACCCGCCACCCTCGCCGCGGTCTTTCGCCGCCGGCGGCGCAACCAGAGCTCGAACTTTCGCTCACCATACAAGCGACGTAGAAGCATCTCGAATTCATCGTCTAGCGCCGACCAATAGCAGAACTGCTTGTAGGAGGGGTAACTACCCGGCGAATGCCTCGCCAGTTCGCGATCGGAGGGCACCCCATCGCTACAATCGAGGTTGAGGAATAGGTCGCCCACTGTGAGCTTCCAAGCCCGCCGTCGTTTTCCTGTAGTCGATCCCGCGAAGAAATACTTCCGCGACCCAGCGATGATCTTCTTGGCATCCATCTCCTCGACAACAAACGCCTTGCGGCCGTCCAACCTCGGCCGTCCTGCCGGCTTCCTTGGCACACCGGACTCGGCGGCCATCCTTACGCGAGCGCCCAAGCCGATGCCCTTGAGTCTGCGAAACCATCTCCCGGCCAATGCTTGCGGCGACATTCCACCTTGCAGATACCGGATGAATACTCGGAACACATGTGCCGGGGCCACATGCCTCTCTTGTGAAATCCGGCGCACCACCGGCCAGCGCGCTTTCGCGATCAGCGCCTCGCTGTCCATGGCAATTAGCGGCTGAATCAGATCGCTGTTCTTCGCCATCCGGGCGATCTGCGCTGGTGACAACTTGTGGTCGGGAATGCGCATGACCGGGAGCGGCTCAATATCGGTCTGTAACCAGCCGCCGGTTTCCACGAATCGCACGGCCTGCTCCACCGGATAGAAGCATTCGCGAGCACGCGGGTCCTCGGTGGAAATGACGATCACGTGCCCGCTCATCACGGCGAGCACGCGCACGTAGAGCCGATTGGGCAGTCGGACCCTCAGTTTGCTTGCTCCGCGATAGGCCTGCCGGATTCGGTCTTCGAGTTTCTGAACCGCATCTGGGCGGCATTCACGGTAAACCTGTCCTTCGATGAAGGGGTGGAGAGGGCGACAGGGAGTGGTATCAGTCATGGCTAAGCAACCGCATGAATCGGTTTTAGGGTCGCATTTGGGAGGAAGGCTCCGCTCAGATCCAGCGGGAGGGTTCCCTGAACGGCTAGGTGATAGGCCACCGATAGGGCGGTGCCGCGCGCCAGGCCCAATGCAGCGTCGCAACGCGAACAAACCGTGCGCAATGGGGCGCCCGTCCCAAGGTGAGGGACGATCCAAGCGGTGACATCGCGGGCGGGCCGCGCACCACAGGGCAGCCGGCCCTCTTCCGCAAATTCCATAATCAAATCCATGTTCGCGATCAGTTGACGTGGCAGGTTGGTGTCGAGGATCAGCGACCAAGGAGTGCGCCGCTTCGTCCAATACGATTGCTCGATGGCGAGTTTCTCGACGACCCGCGGCGTGAGATCCTTTGCTTGCTTCACGGCATAGGCGTGCCGCTGGAGCCCGCCGCCCTGCCGCTTGAAGGTAACAACCAAATCGGTGGACATAATGATGTCCTGGCCCCGCACGGCGGGGTGATCTACCCCAAGCTCGTGCGCAATTTCGCGCGTCAATGCCGGGTCTAGGGCAAACTGCTCGGCTAGATTTACCACGCCCATTCCCGGTGCGTGGAACATGAGGAGTGTGTCGAATTCTGGCGTCGAGACCGGGTGCATGACTCGGTTTACAACCCAGGAGCCGAACATCGTCCGGAAGCCGAATGAGGGAAAGTCCACCACGGTGAATAGCGGCTTGTATTCCTCGGGCGGCGCCTCAAGGCGGCATTTGCCTCGGGCAACAACACACTTCTCGTAGTCGCGCGCGAGGAAGAGGGGATGGAAGCGCCCACTCATGCTAGCAGGCGGGGCCGCGCGGAAATGCGCGACCACATGAACTGTCTTTTCATTGGCCGATAGGCACTTAGGTGCCGTGTTGGGGCTTTTCTCAAACTGCGCGTGTTGAGGGCACGACGCATGTGCCAACTGAAACGCGCCCATCCGCGCAGTTTTCTTGACTGCGCAATAGTGCCGGGCCAACGTCCCTTCGTCGAAGCTCGTAACTCCGACAAACTGGTTCCAGCCCGTCACGCCATCGCGTCGCAAGACGCGGAGGACCTCAGGTTGAAGTCCGTTTCTAAGCAGGCCGACGGATCGCTCTTCTCGATTGAGCCGTCGGCCTGTTGCTTTTGTAAGGAAAGTTAAGCGGCCTTTAGCTTATAGACGTGGGCGCCTCCCTTTTCGCCCTTCGAGGAAATGTCAAACAGCCGCTCGCTCACGCGTAGCGCGTAAAGCTCCTTGCTATAGC
>CAZGJB010000374.1:0-3050 GCA_964526145.1 uncultured Opitutaceae bacterium | reverse complement strand
GCTCTTATAGCGCTTTCGACTCGCTGTTTGACCTACCTACCTATCAATAGTGCCTTCCCGTACACATATAGAGCGACCATATGCCATTGGGGTTCGGATATTGTAATCCCCGCGGGGATTTGTCAGTAGGAAGGAACCTTTGTGGAGAACTTATGCCATAACACGGCGCACTGTAACAGTGACCACGCTTCTGGCGCTATACGGGATTTCTCCCCTTGAAGAGGTGAATGACCCGTGGAAGTAAGGCTACAGCGCGCCTTGCTATCCACCAGCTCGCCATTGACCGTCACCACCTCAAGGCGAGAGATAATACGACTAGCGCATTACCTTTCTATCCTCATACACGCTATGATAAGGGTGTGTATATTATACCACTAGTTTAATTTCTCTTTAAGTTGGTCGATGATCTTTTCCATCGTGGATTTGTAGTAAGTATCGAAGTCTCCTTTCTTGCCGTTAGCCTCCCAGATTCTCCATATAACAGCCCGCATTCTTTCTGACGAGGTTTTATTTTCAAACTCGCCTAGCTGGACGTTTGGGATAAGGATCTCCTTGAAAGGAGCTTCGGCAAAGTAGAAGAAACCTTCTTTACCTTCATTGTCGGATAGGTAGTGTTTATCTTCTATGTTTAGTTCAGCCGTCTCTACGCTCATCTTGCCTATGTTATTCTGGAAGGTTAGCTTGTTTATAACGGCTCTTATAGGTCTAGGCCTCATATAGCACCGCTTCTAGTGCGGGTCTCTTTTCCTCTTCAATTGAGTAGTGGTGCCCTCCTGTAATCTCCAACGAGATACGATATACGTTGCCATCCTTCTTGAGCCATAGGTCATCTGTCTCGTAGTCTTCTAAGATTTTACCACTATATTTATTGCGTATTTTGTATTTCATATTAGAAAGGAATGCCCTGAGACATGTCGCCATCACTGAAATCAGATGGACTCATGCCATAAAAATTAGACTTAGGCGGTGCAATCATTCCGTTAATTTGTTCAAGAGTAGCGGGTTCAGATAGCTTAATACCCATTTCAGGCTTATACGCCTTCTTATCCGTGTCGCGTCTGAATTGTAAGAAGTCAACTTTATCGGCGACTATCTCGGTAGTTCGGTTTACCTTTCCATCAGCGGAAGTCCATTCACGAGTTTGGAGTCTACCTTCTACGTAGACTTTATCACCCTTCGTTAAGAAGGTGCCTACATTCTCAGCGGTCTTATCCCAGCAAACGATGTTGTGATACTCGACGCTAGTTATGTCTTTTTTCTTATAATTAGTAGCTATTCGGAAGTTACACACGGCTTTATCACCCGCCATCCGAAGTGACGGATCTTGGGTGATGTTACCAATAAGCATGGCTCTATTGAGGTCTGACATATTATCGGTGGGTGTAGCAGGCTTTATATCCCTTAGCCTTGGCTTCTTCACAAGCGCCACATGAACCTACTGGCGATTCCTTAGGCACAAACTTCGCCACTGGCTTAACATCTTGCTTGATATCCTGAAGGTCATTATCTTCTTCACCCTCGATCAAGAACAGTGATGTTAAAGCGTAGCGTCTAAAGTAGGTAATTGAGGCACCCATCTTTTGAGGATCATCGGAGGGGGTAACAGGGGCTACAAAGCGCATAGTCTCCCCGCTTTCGCTGTCACTGACGATGGTTTCTATCGCGAGCTTACCTTCTACGTGGGTTAGCGGCTGAAGGACAACGATACCGTGTTTCGTGAAGGTAGGCTTAACAGCTTCGATGACCATGTTGATATCGAAGTACTTATTTTTGAAATGCCCGCCTGTTTTTTCTTTATTAACGGCTTTGAGTTCTGATTGAATAGCTAATAACTTAGAGTGGAGAGACATATCTTTTCATTTTACTAATTCTGTTAGTGATACAGTCCTGACAAATGCGACGGGTTTCAAACTTCAATGCGTCCTCGCCTATGTTACAGATCTCACACGTTTGCAGGATCATGTTCTTTTGAAGTAGGGATTTTAGAAGTTTGTAAGAGTCTTCATTTTCCTTTACCCAGTTCTCAGAATAGGGGTTACGGTTTCTGTCACAAGCGTGGATAGTAAAGATAGCGTCCATTAGCTGAGAAGCGTCCGCCGTATTCATTCTGTCTAAGCTGTTATAGATAGTTAGAAGGTAGGGCTTTAAATCTGTTGGGTTGCTGATTGACCATCCCTCGGGTCTGCCGATCTTCTTTAAGATGGCTGATTTCTGGTTGTCAGTCATATTACTTAAAGAGCTTATAGCCACATGGTGAACAAACGCCTTCTTGAAGATCTGCCTTTTCTCCACAGTTCTCACAAGTATCAAGCATAGATTCCTGAGCTTTCTCTAAGCATTCGTTACAAAGCTCAGTCATGTTGTCTTCACTAAAACCTCTTACGATCTTCTTGGGACAGTTCTCACAGTTGAATATCTCTCCGTATGTGTACATATGATGTGTGATTACAATTAATAATGAATAGAGACTACGGCGTTGCCAGTCGTGACCAGCGGGTCTATAGCCTCTTTGCCTGATTCAACCTTACTAGAACATAGTACCTTGGGCTTTACAATCTGTCAAGCTGACCCTGTGGATAATCGCTTAGACTTCTTCCATTCGGCCAACATTTCAGCTCTTTTATCCTCTAGTTGCTGGGCATTCTTACTAGATACATTTCTTGCCTCCGAAGTCTTGGAATTAAAGGTTACCTTCGCCCCGCAGATTCGGCACTTCATTGTCACCATGTCGCCCTTCTTTTTGAAGAACTTCCACCTATTCTTAAAGCATTTCTTACAAGAGTTCATAGGTTATTAAGGCTAGTCTTAGATTGCAGGCACGCCCCGCCATACAGCCGTATTACGATCACAATACTTTCAAGGTTTATCGGTTATCTCTCCGACCTTTGCACTTTAGTCTTTCAGCCAGATAGTAGCTTTCTACCTCTGCTGGAAATGTTACCGTTAACATCACTAAAGGAGATGATAACGTCTTAGGCTAGTCTTGAGTTGCCCTAGATTTCCGTCTAGAGAGCGTCAGCCCAACCATACTCTATGATTTAATGGCATCC
>CAZGJB010000373.1:0-3051 GCA_964526145.1 uncultured Opitutaceae bacterium | reverse complement strand
GGGCGAGGGCCTGCTGGGCGCGGGCGATGCGTTCGCCGAGAATGAAGCGGCCGAGCGAAACCCCGGTCTCCTTGCGGAACAGGCCGGTGAGGTAGTTCGGCGAGACATGCACGGCCCGGGCGACGTCGGCGAGAGCCAGGGGGCGGCCGGACTCGGCCCGCACGAAATCCGCGGCCCGTCGCACGAGCTGCGCGCGCGTGTCGAGCTGGGCCTCCCCGCCGTCGAGCACGCGACGGTAGAGGGCCAGCGCGACGGTGAGCATGGCCTCGCGCAAGGCATCGGCCGCCGGCGGCTGCACCCCGGCAGCCAGGCGCCGCAGGACGTGCAGGCGTTCGCGCGCGTCGGCCGGCAGCAGGCCGAGGTCCATCACGTGCTCCATCGCGAACCCGCCGCGGCGGCTGTACCGGGTGGCATGAAGGCGCGGCTCGGATTCACTGAGACTCCACCACACGAGGCGGTAACCGTCACCGGGGCGCACGTAGGCCTCGGCATGCGGCACGCCGGCCGGGCAGACCACGAGGTCGCCGGGACGCAGGACACAGCCCTCGTGCCGGTAGCTGAACCGGCAGACCCCCTCGAGGAGGAGGCAAAGCTCGGCGTGGTCATGGGCATGGTCCTCTCCATAAAGCACCGGGGCGAACCGCATGCGCCGCCGCCGCTCGCCGGGACGATGCCCGCGCCACGACCCGAGCACCTGCGCCGGAGCGAGCCGCCCGAGGGCGGTGACGAGTTCGGAGCCGATGAAATGCGGGAGCGACACGGGTATGGATTCCCAAACCTTTTTAACTACGAATGCACACCAATAAGCACCAATAGCCCGGGCCCAATGCCCCTAACCCCTCCGCTCCCTACAGCTAGAAAGCCATCGTTACGCCGGGGGATGGATCCGCTCTAGACTTTGGTCCCGGGGCGTGTGAAGCAGACGTGCAATTCTTTCCCCATGCTCAACCTCGCTGTCATCGGTTGCGGAGTGATCGCGCAGTACCACCTGCGGGCCCTCGCCAAACTCAAAACCGCCCGCGCCGCCGCCGTCTGCGACCTTCGCGGAGAGATGGCCCAGAAGACCGCCGCCGAGTTTGGTGTACCGCGATGGACAACCAGCGCCGACGAACTGCTGGCCGATCCCAAAATCGACGGCGTGATTTTGGCCCTGCCCGCCTTTGCGCGCACCGAGCTGGCGATCAGGGCCTTCAAGCAGGGCAAGCACGTCCTCAACGAAAAGCCCGTGGCGATGAACGCCGCCGAGGTGCGCGCGATGCTCGCCGTGCAGGGCGACCGCGTGGGCGCCGTCTGCTCGTCGCGCTACCGCTCGTTTGAGTCGGCCCGCGTCGCCACCGAGTTCATCCGCAACGGCGGCCTCGGGAAGATCCGCACGATCACCTGCCGCGGCATCAGCCAGCCCGGACCCACGCCGAAGAACACCCCGCCGGTCTGGCGCCTGCGCCGCGACCTGAACGGCGGCGGCATCTTCGTCAACTGGGGCTGCTACGACCTCGACTACCTGCTGGGCATCCTCGAGTTCAAGCTGACCCCGCAGTTCGCCCTCGCGCGCACCTGGCAGGTCCCGCCGGCCTTCGCGGCGTACGCGGCCCCGGGTTCCGACGCGGAAACCCACCTCTCCGGCCTCGTCACGTTCGCGGAAGGCTGCGTGCTCAACTACGAGCGCGCCGAGGCGACCACCCTGCCCCCGGGCAGCATGTGGGTGATCGGCGGTGAGAAGGCCTCACTCAACCTGCAGATGCTCAAGGCTAAGTCGGCCAACATCGTCCTGATCGAACCTAACCCCGAGACCGGCACAAAGACCAGCGTCCTCTGGGAAGGCGACGAAGCCTCCTCGACGAGCGAGCACGACGGCGTGGTCTTCGATTTCGTGGACGCCATTCTGCAAAAGCGGAAGCCGCAGACGACCCTGCAGGAAGCCCTGCTCTTCGCCCGCATCGCCGACGCGTTCTACGCCTCGGCCGACTCCGGCAAGCCCGTCGCGGTAGCCTGATATTTTACCACGGATTTCACGGATAACACGGATCCAGCGTGCGATGCATGGCTGGATGGCCACAGAAGGGATATGAGGCTCTGATCCTTTTGTGCCTTTTGCGCCTCTTGTGGCTATCCTCTGATCCGTGAAATCCGTGTAATCCGTGGTCAAACCAACGCCCCGTTGCAAATGACGCGGTCGACCGGATTGCCGCCGACTTCGTAGGCGAGCAGGCGTTCGTCCTTGTGGTGCAGGAGGATCAAATCGGCGCGCAGCCCGGGCTCGATGCGGCCGCGGTCCTTCAGGCCCAGCACGGCCGCGGCGTTGATCGTCGCCGCAGCGATCGCCTCGGCCGGCGTCAGGCCGCAGTGCCGCACGGCAAGGGCGATGGCAAACGGCATCGAATGCACCGGCGCCGAGCCGGGGTTGCAGTTGGTCGCCAGAGCAACCGCGCCACCCTGGTCCACGAAGAACCCGGCGCGCGCATAACGTCCATCCGTGTGAAATCCCGTGCACGGCAAAATCACGCCCAGGGTGGGCGATTTCGCGAGGGCGATCAGATCGTCCTTCCGGCTGGCCTCGAGGTGGTCGACGCTGCGGGCGAACAGCCGGATGGCCTCGGGGATCATGCCGAGCGGGTTGAACTGGTCGGCGTGGACGCGGATCGGGTGATGCTTGTGGGCCTTTTCGAAGAGTTTCACGCAGGCCTCGACCGACCACGCCTCCTTCTCGCAGAAGGCATCGACGGCGATGTCGGGAAACTCTTTCGAAATCTCCGGCAGCATTTCCTTCACGACCATGCGGGCGTAGGTGTCGAGTTCGCCCTCAAAGGCATGACCGAGCAGCGCGGTGGGCACGACGGTACCCGGCCAATCGGCCGCGGCGCGGCGGATGGCGCGCAGCATCTTCAACTCGGCCTCGGTCGTCAGACCGTAGCCGCTCTTCACTTCGACGGTCGTGGTGCCCTCGCGCAGCATGGCCGCCAGGCGGTCGCGCAGGTTGGCCGCGAGTTGCTTCTGCGTGGCCTCGCGCACGGCCCGGACCTCGTCGAGCACGGCGTCGGCGACGGCCCGCTT
>CAZGJB010000372.1:0-3071 GCA_964526145.1 uncultured Opitutaceae bacterium | reverse complement strand
CCGAACACCTCAGTGCGGCCTTGCGGGAGTTCAACCGTCAGGTGCCTGAGGCCCGCGACTGGGTCGTCGAGGGCACGGCCGAGCCCGAATAAATTATTGCTGCGCCCTTCGGCGGGCCCATGATGCATATCCGTCGCATGTACCACCCCATGCATACCCCTTGCCCGAATTGGTCGTGGCCGCATGGACCGGCCGCCTACCCGGCGGGGAACGGATCGCGGTAGCAACCCGCCATGAAGCGCTTCCGCGTACTCCAGTTCAACATGCAGTTTGGGCAGATCTGGGATGACGCGGACCCGGATCGCGCGCCGATCAACCTCGATGCCACCGTGGCCGAGATCAAGGCGCACAACGCCGACATCGTCATGCTCCAGGAGGTCGAGAAGGCGCAGCCGGGTGGCACGCACCCGCCGGTCCCGCCGAACTACACCCGCCTCAAGCAGGAACTTGCCGGCTTCGACAGCATGTTTTCGTTCCCGCGGCCCGATCCGCGCGAGCTGCCGTTCGGCATCGGTCTCGCGATCTTCTCCCGGTGGCCGCTGTTGCCCAAGGCCTGCGTCAACCTGCCGTCACCCCCGGTGGAGTTCGATTTCTACGGCGAAAAGAAGACGCCGACCGACCGCCTGCTCATCAGCGCCCATGCGACCATCGCCGGCCGCGAGGTGCGCCTGATGAACACGCACCTGCTCGCTTTCTTCATGCTCAAGTCGAGCAGTGAGGAACACCGCCAGCAGCGCGACCTCGTCGAGCAGGAGCTGCGCCGCAGCGACCTGCCGACGCTGCTCACCGGAGATTTCAACGTCAGCAAGCACGAGTCGCTCGTCGAGCAGTTCGCCGCCGCCGGCTACCGCACGGCCCAGTCGAAGGAAATCACCTGGCGCCGCCGCCCGTACGTGCTCGACCACATCTTCTACAACTCCCCGCTGCGCTGCCTCGGACACCAGGTGAAGCCCACGCCGGCGAGTGACCACCACACGCTGGTGGCGGATTTCGAGTTCGCCTGAGGCCTCAGCGGCCTGACCGCACGCGGTCCTTCTCGGCCTCGCGCTCCTCTTGGAGCCGCGCTTTCTCGTTCGCGAGCTGCTGGCGGATCTTGTCTGCCTCCTCCGCGTTGCCGGCGGCCAGCGCCTCGTTCAGCTGCTTCTGCAGGAAGATCTCCCGCTCCGCGGTCTTGCCCTGGTACACGCGATCGATGTCGGCGAGCCGGGACTTCTGTTCGGGGGTCAGGGGCTTGCCGGCCGAGGGGTCGGATTTGGCCAGGCGTTCCATCGCGAGCTCGTAGGCGCTTTTCATTTCCGCCGAGTGTTGGGGTCAGGCGCCAAACTTCACGCCGAAAATCAGCGCCAACGCCGTGATGACGAATGGCGGCCACCAGCCCCCCGGCGCCGTCGACCAGCGCCGCGCGTAGCCGTAACCGATCGCGCCCAGCAGCACGAGGAGCGTGACCGGCCCCAGCCACGGCAGGCGAAACGCTGCCGGCAGGTGGGCCCCGGGCACCTGCACGCCAAGGCGCACCCCGTGTTCGATGACCAGCAGGAGCAGCGCCGCGGCGTGGTTGCAGAGCGCGGCGAGCACATCGATCCCCGCAAGCCCGGCCGCCAGCGAGGCAAATCCCGCCAGCGTCACGACCATGGCCGCCGGCACGAGGACGAGGTTGGCTGCGAGCGAGCCGGGCGTGAGGAGCTGGAAGAACGTCACCGCGCTCACCATGCTGACCAGAGTGGTCGCCAGCCCGATGGCCAGGGCCGTGCTCAAGCCCTGCCACGCGGCGGCTGCCAGCCGGTGCCGGCCGGTCCACGCCGCTTGCGGCAGCAGCGCAAACAGCGGCCAGCGCGCGCGCCAGGCCTCGCTCAACGGCAGACCGAGCAGGAGCAGCGCCGCGACGATGCCATAGCTCATCTGGAATCCGGCGCCGAACAACTGGTTCGGCTCCAGGAGCAACACGGCCCAGGCGGATCCGGCCAGGGCGGCCAGGGGATTGGCCGGCTGGCGCAACGCCTGCGCCACCTGCAGGAATGCCGCCATCAGGAAAGCGCGCACGGCCGACGACGAGGCCCCGGTGATGTCCACAAACAGCCACAACAACGCCAGGCTCAGTGGCAGTCGCACCGCCACCGGCAACCGCAGGAGGAGCAGTCCGGCCTGCAACGCCAGCGCGATCACGCCGATGTTCAACCCGCTGATGGCGAACAGGTGCATGGTGCCGCTTTGCATGAACAGCGCCTTCTGGTCCTCGCTCAACTCGCCGGTCTCGCCCAGCATCATGGCCCGGAGGAGTCCGGCCAGGGTGGGGTGTTCGGTGGCGATGCCCAACCCGAGCACGCGCTTGCAGCGCGCATGCATCTGCGCGCAGAAACGCTGATGGCGCGTGGCGGGCCGCGTGGTCGCTTCGACCTGCCCGCGGGTCAGGCGGAAATTGATGCCGGCGGCATCGAGGTAGGCGTCGAACGAACCCGGCTCGGGTTCCGCCGGCAGCGCGGCGAGCACGCCGAGCACGGTCAGTTCGGCCGTGCGCAGCGGCCGCGGTTCCCCGGGCTGCAGGCGCACGGAGAAGTACAGGCGTTGGCCGGTGAGTTCGCGGAGGTGGTGCTCGGTGCCGGTCACCGTTGCCAGACCCGAGGCACGGCCGGGATCGGTCGGAGCGAAGGTGCGGTCGATCCGCACCGTCAGCCGCGCCTCGCGCGGCGGCAAACTTTGCCAGGCCGGCAGGAGCGGACGACGCAACTGGTAGTAGGCCTCGCCGGCACCCAGCAGGGCCAGCACCAGCGTTGCCGCCCAGAGACCGGACCGTCGCCCGGCGACAAACGTCGCGGTAGCCAAACCGAGCCCCGCGAGGGTCAAGGCAACCGCGGTCGGCAGGGCCAGCCCGGCATGGGCCAGCGCCAGGCCGCCCGCGAACGGTGCCGCCAGCCACAGCAGCGGCGCCCGGTGCCCGAGGCTGCGGCCGGGCGGCGGAGACGGCAGGGCGGACGCGATGGCCGCGGGCGAATTTTGCCTTCTCATTCGCGGCAATTCGCGGAGATTAACGGTTCCGCATGGCCCAACCTGACCAGGACGATCTTTTCGGCGAC
>CAZGJB010000371.1:0-3073 GCA_964526145.1 uncultured Opitutaceae bacterium | reverse complement strand
TCGCTGGGAATCGGATAGGTGGTGGACGGGTTCATGGGGAGGAGGGATTGGGCGCGGCCTTCGGCTCAGGCGGCGTGAAGCCGGCATCGCCGCCGAGTTTTCGCCACTGCAGGAACAGCGTCCAGTTCGCGATCGTCGCCAGCGCAGTGAAGATGGCGCACATCAGGTAGATGTAACGGTAGTCGCGGAGCACCGCCAGCAGCATGCCGACCCCCAGCGGCGCGAGGATCAGGCTGGAGATGCCGAAGACCGCGTTGGCGCTGAGAAACTGACCGTACCGGCTGCGCGGGAGAATCCGCGGCCCGAGGGCCATGAAGGCTCCGAGGTAAACCGCGATGGCCGCCTGATTGACGCACAGCCACAGGAGCAGGCTCGAGGCATCGGTCGTGAACCAGTAGCACAGGAGGTAGCTGACCGTCTCCAGCGCCATCCCCAGGACCGCGACGCGGATGGGGTGGAACCGGTCCACGAAATGCCCAACCACGAGGAAGACCGGGATCTGCACGAGGAAGGTCCAGCCCTTCACCTTGCCGAACTCGTCGAGCGAGAGCCCGAGCGTCTCGGCATAGCCGGGTTGGCCGGCCGAGGTCGCGAAAAACACCAAGTAGCCCATCGGCGCGAGCGAGCCCCAGTTGAAGAACGTCGCGACGTAATAGTTGAGGTAGAACCGATCCGTGAAGCACTCGCGCAGGTAGGTCTTCACCGCGCCCTTCCAGCCGCCGGGCGCCTTGGGCGGCGGCGGCGGATACTCGCCCTCCTTCACCCGCCAGACGATCACGGCGAACACGATGGCATAGAACACGCCGGTGATGGCGTAGACCTCGAACGTGTACCCTTCGAGCCAGGGCAGCGACCACCGGTTGAAGGCCAGGCTCGCGAGCGCGCCGAGCGCGCGGTAGAAACCGGAGAACTTGCCCATGACGTCGGGCGGGATCACGTCGGCCACCAGGCAGCCGTAAGCCTGGATGTAGAAGGCGTTGAACAGCATGAACACGACCATCATCACCAGCAGCCATGCGAGCGTGCAGCCGGCCGCGGTGACCGACGCCCCGAGACCGCAGGCCGCGATCGCGCGGTACAGGAACTCGCCGGCCGGCTCCGACCCACCCAGGGCGAGGAGCCCGAGGAACACGGGCGGGATGCTCCAGAGGATGAACGGCCGCCGCCGGCCCAGCGGGCCGCGGTGCCGGTCGCTCATGGAGCCCACCACCGGATTCCAGAGGAACGTGACGAGCGAGGAGAGGGTGCTCTTGAAGCCGATCAGCGTGTCGCCCGCCCCGGCCCAGCGCATCTGCAGCGGGATCGCGTTCGCCGGCAGCATCTGCAGGAGCTGGAAGAACACCACGCCCAGCAGCATCCAGAACATCACCTGCCACAGGCCGGCGCGGGTGTAGGTGAGCGTGCCCACCTGGTGGAGCTTCGGGCCGGAGGAGACGGACGACGTTTCCACGGGGCAGGATCCGGCCTCAACCGACCGTCGGCGCCTGGAAGGACTTGTCGCCGCCCAGGCGCCGCCACTGCAGGAAGAGCGCGATGCAGGCGAGGAAGGCGAAGAAGTTGCTCAGGCCTGAGATCAGGAACGAATAGCGGTAGTCGCGGAGGTACTCCATCAGCAGCCCGATGGCGGGCGGCGCCACGATCAGGCTCGTGATGCCGAAGATCAGATTGGCGCTCACGAACTGGCCGTAACGCTCGCGCGGCAGGAGGCGCGGGCCCATCGCCATGCCGGCGCCCAGGTAGATCGCGATCGCGCCGTTGTTGAGGCACGACCACAGCAGCATGCTGTTGGCATCGACCACGAGCCAGTAGCAGGCGAAGTACGTGAGGCTCGTCAGCAGCAGGCCGAGGATCGCGACCCGCAGCGGATGAAACCGGTCCACGAAGTAGCCCACGACGAGGAAGACCGGGATCTGCACCAAAAAGGTCCAGCCCTTGATCGCGCCGAATTCCTGGAGCGAGAGCCCGAGCGTGGCGGCGTACCCCTCCTTGCCGGCCTGCGTGGCGAAGAACACGATGAAGCCCAGCGGGGCCAGCGAACCCCAGTGGAAAAACGTCACCGAGAAATACTTGAGGTAAAACCGGTTCGTGAAGCTCTCCTTCAGGTAAACTTTCACCGCCCCGAAGCGGCCGCCGGGCGCCGGCGGGGGCGGCGGCGGATATTCGCCCTCCTTCACCCGCCACACGAGCAGGCCGAAGGCCGTCGCATACAACAGGCCCGTGCACGCATAGACGGCGAAGGTGTTGCCCTCCACGTAGCCCAGACCCCAGCGATGGAACGCCAGGCTGCCCAGCGCGCCCACCGCGCGGTAGATGCCAGTGAACTTGCCGATGACCTCAGGCGGGATGACGTCGGCCACGAGGCAGGCATAAACCTGCACGACATAGGCATTGAAGATCAGGAAGATGATGAAGGAGCACGCGATCCACACGAGCGTGCAGCCCGGCACCGTGACATAGGCCCCGAGCCCAGCGTCGCCCAGGAGTTCATGCACCATCAGGCCCGCCGGCTTTGCCAACCCAAGCAGCAGCAGACTCAGGATCACCGGCGGCATGCACCAGAGCAGGAACGGCCGACGACGCCCGAGCCGGCCGCGGTGCCGGTCGCTCTGCGAACCGACCACCGGATACCACAGGAACGCCACGAGTGAGGACAGGCTGCCCTTGAGTCCGATCAGTGTGTCGCTCGCCCCCTCCCAGCGGAGCTGCAGCGGGATCACCGCCGCCGGGAGCGACTCGAGGAGCTGGAAGCAGAAATCGCCCCACAGCATCCAGAACATCACCTGCAGCAGCGCCCCGCGCGTGTAGGAAAGCGTGCCAACCTTATAAACCTTGGGCGCGGGGGTTGAAGTGGGGGCAGATTCCACGATGGAGTTCGAAGACAGGGGCAACGGGGGAACAACGCAATGACGCTCCGGTGTGCGCACCGCGTCAAACGCCGACGCCTTCTACCCGTAGGAAGCGGCAGCTACTTCCCCGCGCGCGCGATCATGAACGCCAGCAGCTCCGGCGACTCGAACCAGCCCGACCAGTAATTGTGCCCCTGCCCCGCAAACACGATCACCCGCACTTCCCC
>CAZGJB010000370.1:0-3086 GCA_964526145.1 uncultured Opitutaceae bacterium | reverse complement strand
GGCCAGGCCGCCATCGAGGCGGAGCGCTGGCGCGCCGAGCACGAAGCGTAAGCCGGATGGGCTCACGCGGAGCCGCGGAGGGCGCGAAGTTGCCTGACCGCGGATTCCTCCGCGTGCTCCGCGCCTCCGCGTGAGCCGGTTTGGCCTGCCTTAACTCAGGCCAGGATGTCGGCGTGGAATTCCTGCCAGCTGTCGAGGTCGTTGAGGCGGACGGCGTCCTTCACGGCGGTGGCGTCGTCCGGGAGACCGTTGTTTTTCAACACGCCTTTACGCGTGGCGTCGTCGTGGATGTACCCGCGGACAGCCGCGTTGTGCTTCTCGATCGTGGCGGCGTCGAGCTTCACGCCGGGCTGGGCCTTGATCCAGGCTTCGAACTGCGGGTAGGTCGGGCGCTTGTCCTTGATGAACGCGAGCACGGCCTCGCGCTTCAGGCCGAGGGCATCGAGAGTCATCTGGTCGTAGCCCTTGCCGCAGCCGGGGTAGCGGGCGTCGAGCTTGCCGCGGGCCTCAAGGGAGGCCTTGAGCCAGAAACGGGGCAGATGCAGGACGCCGAGGGGGCCGGCGGTGCCGGAACTGATGAGAGGAACGTACGTTGCCATGGATTTCAGGGGGTTGAGGTTGGTGTGAAGGGTCCGTCGGACCCAGGCTCCCAATGAGGTCACCGAACGAACCGAATGCAAACGGTGAATTGCACGCCGAGGGTACAAAAAACTTGGCGGCGGCAACCCGTGCGCCATCGTGCGAGCCGCATGCCCCCCACACCGTCCGCACCTGCCTGGGGCCGCTATGAGCGGCTCATGCCCGCCGAGATCGAGGCCATCTTCGCGCGCCACCCGGTAGCCTACCTGCCCTGGGGCGCGCTTGAATACCACGGCAAGCACGCGGCGGTCGGCCTTGACGGCCTCAAGGCGCACGGCCTCTGCGTCGAGCTCGCCCGCGCCGCGGGCGGACTCGTGCTCCCGCCGGTCTACGTCGCCGCCAACACCATCAAGGGGCTCAAGAACCTGCCGTTTCCGCGCCACTCGCTCGACTTCAGCGAAGGCACGCTGCGCACGCTCGTGCGCGAGCACCTCGACCAGCTCGCCGACGAGAAATTCCGCGTGGTGTTCATCCTCTGCGGCCACGTCGGCCAGCCGCACTACGACATCATCAAGGACGAGGCCGCGCAGTTCAACGCCCGCCAGGCCGGCACGCGCGCGATCGCGACATCGGAGACCGATCTCGTGGCCAAGGAAATCGTGATCGTGAATCACGCTGCGCTCGGCGAGGTGTCGTTCCTGATGCACACCGACCCCGACTGCGTGGATCTCACCCGTCTCCCGGCCGACCGCGTCCCCACCCTCGAGCAGGACGCCGTCTGGGGCCCCGACCCGCGCGAGGCATCCGCGGAAAAGGGGAAGGCATACACGGCTGCGTTCGTGGAGGCGGCAACGAAGGTCATCGCTGAGGCGCTGAGCCAAGCAAGACAATGAATGTGGAACTCAGGAACACTGGAAAAAGACATCCATTCCTCTTCCCGCTTTCCTGATTTCCACATTCGAATCTCCCTTTCCCCAGCCCTCATTCCCGATCATGAAATACCGCACCCTCGGCCGGACCGGCCTCAACGTCAGTGAAGTCTCCCTCGGCACCTGGGCCTTTGGGTCGCCGTCGATCTACGGGTCCGTCGACTCCGGTTCAGCTCGCCGCGCGATCCGCGGGGCGCTCGACGCCGGGATCAACTTTTTCGACAGCGCCCCGCTGTACGGCACGAAGGAGGCGGACGGCATCGCCGAGCAGGTGCTCGGTCAGGGGCTCGGCGCGGATCGCGACCGCGTGACCATCGCGACCAAGTTCGGCCGCTACCACTCGCGGGTGCATACCAATGAGCTCTTCGACGGCGAGACCGTCGTGTGGTCCGTCGAGCAGAGCCTGCGCCGACTGGGCACCGACCGGATCGACGTGCTGTTCTTCCACTCGCCGACGCACCCCGACAAGATCAAGGACAACGTCTGGGCCGCGCTCGACCAGCTGAAGCGCAGCGGCAAGGTGCGGTTCGTCGGCTTGTCGTGCGGGTTCATCAAGGACACCGAGGCCATGACCCGTCAGTGGGCTGCGGATGGCCGCATCGACGTCGCGCAGATCGCCTACAGCCTCACCTACCGCGAGTGGGAGCCGATGATCGCCGAGCTCGGTAAGTTGAACGTCGGCATCGTCGCCCGCGAGTCGCTCGCGAACGGCTTCCTCGCCGGCGTGTTCACCAAGGACACGGTCTTCCCGGCGGGTTCGCTCAATGCGCGTTACTCGCGCGAGGAAATCGTCGAGCGCGTTGCGACGGCCGACCGTTACCAGGCCCTGCTCGTGCGGCGCGACGTCAAGACCCTCGCCGCCGCGGCCATGCGCTGGGTGCTCGACAACCCGAGCGTCTCGCTCGTGCTCTCCGGCTCCAAGAAAATCGAAGAGATCCTCGACTGCGCGACGGCGTCGGACGCCGCCCCGTATTCCGCGGCCGAGCTGGCCGAGGCGCGCAAGCTGCACGTGAAGGATTTCTCGCCGGCGTAAGGCGGGGACCCAATCAGTTTTCCTCCGTTTCCTCTGCAACCTCCTGTAAAAGGCCTGAGCGGGATTTACACGCAGGGGGTTTCCCGCCAACCAGAGACGTGCTCACCGAACTGCTCGATGCCTGCGGCCTGAATGAGGCGCCGGCGTACCTGTTCGTCTTCGTCGGCGTCTCGCTGCTGATGATGTGGCGGCTCGAGGCGATGCTGGATCACGGGCTCGAGGGCACGGCGCTGGGCACGCTCATCATGCCCTATTGCTCGGGGCTGGGAAACCTGGTCTTCATCGGCCTGATGGTCGCGCACAAGGGTGCGCCGGGCGAGGTGATGACCAACTGCCTCGTCAACAACGTCACCAATCTCACGCTCCTGCTCGGCCTGCCGGCCTTGTGGTGGGGGCTCGATGTCCTGCCAGGCAAAGCCAAGGGCGCATCGCCGCGCAAGCGCAAGGGCGGCGCCGAGGCCGGCACGGCCGGCCAGCTCAATCGGCTCTCGCTCCTGCTCACGCTGGCGGCGGCGCTGTTCTTCACCGGCGCGGTCTGGGTGCTC
>CAZGJB010000369.1:0-3095 GCA_964526145.1 uncultured Opitutaceae bacterium | reverse complement strand
CCGTGACGCCTGGCACGATCGTGTACGGCGGCACGTGCAGTACCGATGCGCAGCTCACGATTCGCGCCACCGCCACCGTCGCCGACAGCGCGTCGGCCGCGACCGGCCAGGCTTCCTGGATCAGGAGTGCGCCGACGACACTGCAAAGCGCGATGACCGACCCCACGCTGAGGTCGATGCCGCCGCTGACGATGATCATCGTCATCCCCAGCGCCCCGATGGCGACGATCACCGTCTGCGTGAGGATGATCTTGAAATTCGCGTAGCTCAGGAAATACCCGCGGATCTCGTTCGAGAGCGAAAACAGCCCGATGACGAGGAGCAGTCCGAGAAAGGGGCCGAAGCGGGATAACAACGATTTCATGCAGGAGATTTTTTAACCACGGATGACACGGATTTCACGGATCAATGCGGATCATGCTCAAAGGATGGCCACAAAAGGCACAGAAGACGCCAAAATCCTGATTCCGGACTCTTGTGCTTTTTGTGCCTTCTGTGGCCATCGTGCGGTCTGCTTTTCATATCCGTGTTATCCGTGTAATCCGTGGTCAAAAATCACGCCGCATCCGCCCCGATGGCCGTGGTCATCAGGGTTTGTTCGGTCCATTCCGCGGTCGGTCGACAGGCGACGACGGTGCCGCGGCGCATGACGGCGATGCGGTCGCAGAGGCCGAAGAGTTCCGGTAGGTAGGAACTCACCATCACCACCGCGCAGCCCTCCGCGGCCAGGCGGGCGACGAGATCGTAGATCTGGGCCTTGCTGCCGACGTCGATGCCGCGGGTCGGTTCGTCGAGCAGCAGCACGCGCGCCGGGTGCGCCAGCAGGCGCGCGAGGGCGACCTTCTGCTGGTTGCCGCCGGAGAGCTCGCCGGCGCCCTGGCGGACATCGCGGGCCTTGATCGACAGCTTACCGATCCATGGCGCCGTCGCCGCCGCGAGCACCTTCGCCGGCAGCCAGCCGCGACGCGCGAGGGTGGCGTACTTGGGCAGCGACGTATTCTCGGCGAGCGACAGCGGCAGCATGAGGCCCTCCTCCTTGCGGTTTTCGCTCAGGAAACCCACGCCCTCGGCCCAGCGGCGGGCGGGCGTGGTGCGGACGACCTGGCTCGCGTCGAGCCCGAACGCCGCACGCAAGAGTTCGGTGCGCCCGGCGCCGATGAGCCCGGCGATGCCCAGGATCTCGCCGGCATGCACCGTGAGGTTACCGGCGGGTAGCGTGAACATCGGACCGCCGATCTGCGGCTGGCGCGTCGGATAGAGGTCCGTGACCTCGCGGCCGACCATGAGGCGGACGATCTCGTCCTGCGTGGTCGTCGCCACGTCGCCCGCGCCGACGGTCTGGCCGTCCTTGAGCACGGTGAAGCGGCGGGCCACGCGGCGCACCTCCTCGAGAAAGTGGCTGATGTAGATGACGCTCACGCCGTGGGCACTGAGCTGGCCGACGACGTCGAAGAGCTTCTCGGTGTCGGCCTGCGTGAGGCTGCTGGTGGGCTCGTCCATCACGAGCACGCGGGGTTCGGCCAGCAGCGCGCGGGCGATCTCGATGACCTGTTGCTCGGCGATGGAGAATTGCCCCACGGGTCGGTCAAGGTCGAGGTGCTCATGCGCGAGCCGGGCGAGAACGCCGCGGGCGCGGTCACGGGCAGCGGTACGGTCAAGCCAACCGAAGCGATTGGGTTCGGCGCCGAGCACGATGTTCTCCCACACGCTCAGGTGCGGGGCGAGGCTCAGTTCTTGGTAGATCATGGCCACGCCGCGCCGGCGGGCGTCGAGGGTGTCGGAAGGCGTGTAGGGATTGCCGTCGATCTCCATCGTCCCGGCGTCGCCGCGGATCACGCCGCTGAGCACCTTCATGAGCGTGCTCTTCCCCGCCCCGTTCTCGCCGATCAGCGCATGCACCTCACCGGGCGCCACCTCCAGCGAAACCCCACGCAGCGCCTGCGTGGCCCCAAAGGCCTTGTCGATGCCGGTGAGGCGTAGGCGCGGGGCGCTCACGTTGGCGAAATCCTTACTTCAAATACTTCTCCAGCGGCGGGCGCAGGAGGTCGGCGACGGCGGGGGCGTCCATGTTCTCCGGGGTGACGAGTTCACAGCCGGTGTCGATGTCACGCTCGACGGGCTGGCCGCGGAGATGGGCGACGAGGGTCTTCACGCCGAGGTAGCCCATCTTCAGCGGGTTCTGGACAACGATGCCCTGCATGTCGCCGGCCTTGAGGGCCGGGACGATCTGGCTGCCGCTGTCGAAACCGATGTACTTCACCTTGCCGCCGGCCAGGCCCGCGTCGCGCAGGGCGAGGAGCATGCCGGTGGCGGAGGATTCATTGGGGGCGAAGATGCCGTCGACGTCGCGGCCGAAGCGGTTGAGCAGGTTCTGCGCGGCGCGGTAGGCGGTGTCGCGCGTCGGGCCGGCATGCTGGTCGCTCGAGATGACCGTGATGCCGGGGAATTCCTTTTTGATAGTGTCGAGGAACCCGGCCTCGCGCTGCTCCGTGCTGTTGGAGCCGGCGAGGACGCGCAGGAGGATGACCTTGCCCTTGCCGCCGAGCACCTCGCCGAGGCGACGTGCGCCGAGGACGCCGCCCTTGTAGTTGTCGGTCGAGACCGTGCTGACCGGCAGCTTCGAATTGAGCGCCGAGTCGATGATGACGACCGGCACCCCCGCGCGCACCGCGCTCTCGGTCGGGGCCACGAGGGCCCGCGCGTCGAGCGGGGCGAGCACGAGGCCGCTCACGCGGCGGGCGATGAAATTCTCCACGACCTGCACCTGCTGCTCGCGGTCGTCCTCGCGCAGCGGGCCCTTCCAGATGATGTTCACCTCCACGCCCTCGGCCTTGAGCTCCTGAGCGGCCTTGATCGCGCCGGCGTGGATGGACTTCCAGAACTCGTGGGTCGTGCCCTTCGGGATGACGGCGACCTGGTAGGTCTCACCGCGGACGGTGACCACGGCGGTGGCTACGAGGAGCAAGAAGTGGGGAAGCAGTTTTTTCATGGGGAAAGGGGGCAAACGGAGCCGGGAAAAAAGCAAAAACCGAATTAAATTTGAAAAAAAGAAAACAAGAAAAAAACATGGTTTTGGTAATTATACCCGGTTACAT
>CAZGJB010000368.1:0-3114 GCA_964526145.1 uncultured Opitutaceae bacterium | reverse complement strand
AACGGCGATGCCCAGCAGCACGTTGGCCCATCCGAAGACCTCGATCATGGCTGGGCCGGAGCGCAGGCCCTTGCCGACCGCCGCCCCCGCCAGGACCGGGAGTCCGACAAGAAAGCTGAACTCCGCTGCCTTGGCCGGCGCGAGGCCGACAAAATAACCGCCAACGATTGTCACCATCGACCGGCTGGTGCCCGGCCAAAGCGCCAGGCATTGCATGAGGCCGATCCCCAGTGCCTGACTCGCGAACAGGTCGGCGGGGTCCTTGACCTCCCGACCGACTCCCGACCAGCGCCGGCGTCGATGCTCGGCGAAGAACATCAGCAGCGCACCGCCCAGCAACCCGATGATGACAGTCCCGACCGAGAACAAATGGCGCTCGATCCACTTGCTTGCGATCAGGCCGATGATAGCCACGGGCAGGAAGGCGCAGAACAGATTGCGCAGGAGCCGAAGCCCGCTGCTGTCCCGTCCGGCGAGACCGCGCAGCATGCTGGTCATCTGACCCCAGTACAGGAGGACGACCGCGAGGATCGCGCCCACCTGGATGATGACGATGTAGGTGTCGGCCGCGAGTTTGAGGGTGAGCGGCTCACCGGCAGGGTTCTTGGCGGAGGGTCGCTTGTACCAGAGCGCCTGGCCGTCGCGGCCGGTCAGCGGCGCCTCGGACTCCAGGCTGAGGGTATGCGTCGCGATGATCAGGTGCCCGGTGGATGAGATCGGGAGAAACTCGGTCACGCCTTCGACCAGGCCAAGGATGACGGCATCGGCCGCGCTGAGCTCGGCCGCCGGGGCGGCCGGGGTCGGAGAGGGATCGGGTGCGGGCGTGGCCGCCGCGAGGTGCGCGGCGAGCGCGGCGCAGGCGAGGAAAGTGATCAACGGGCGCACGGATGCAGGTCAGCGCTTTGGCGCCGGGTAGCAATTTTATTTGCGGAGTTTCCGGCAGCTGACTCTCTCAAAGTCTGCATGCCCAGTCTTTCGGAACTCACCGCGCAGTTGGCCCAGGGTGTCGAACTGCGTCCGGATCAGATCGAGGCGGCGGCCACGGCTCTGGCCTCGGCTGAGGTGCCCGATGCCGAGAAAGCGGATTTCCTCACGGCGCTGTCCGCCAAGGGCGAGACGGCCGGCGAGATGGCGGCCTTTGCCCGGGCCTTCCGCGCCAAGGCGACCGATCCCGGCGTGGGCCGCTGGTCGGCCGAGGCGATCGACATCGTGGGCACCGGTGGCGACCACGCCGGCGGCTTCAATATCTCCACCCTCGTCGTCCTCACCCTGGCCAGCGCCGGGGTGAAGGTGATGAAGCACGGCAATCGCGGCGTCACCTCGAAGTGCGGCAGCGCCGACCTGATGCAGGGCCTCGGCGTCGACCTGCTGGCCCCACCCGAGAAGCTGCAGCGCGCGCTCGACCAGCTGGGTTTCGCGTTCTTTTTCGCGCCAAACTATCACCCGGCCTTCAAGCACATCGCCCCCGTGCGCAAGGCCCTCGCCGCCCGCGGCCAGCGCTCGGTGTTCAATATCCTCGGCCCGCTCATCAATCCCGGCCGCCCCGCCCACATCCTGCTGGGCGTCTTCGCCGAACCCTGGGTGGCGCGCATGGCCGCGGCGCTGGACCGGCTCGACACGGATTCGGGCCTGGTGGTGCACGGCATCATCGACCCGAGCCGCGGCATCGACGAACTGACCACGGCCACCCGCAACCGCGTCCGCGGCGTCGGCCGCATGCGGGCCGTGGATGCCGAGTGGACCGCGCCGGAGTTCGGCCTGCCGGTCGCGCCGTTCGCCGAATTGCAGGGTGGCGACATCGAGGCCAACCTCGAGCTCACGCGCGCCGTCGTCGCCGGCCGCGGGCCGACCGGTCTGGTCGACACGGTCGCATTGAACGCGGCCGTCGGCCTCTGGGTCTGCGGTCGCACTCCCGACGTGCGCACCGGCGTGGCCCGGGCGAAGGAGTTGCTCCTCGGCGGCGCGGTACGCGCCAAGATCGACGCCACGCGCGAGTTTTTCACCGCATGAAACGCCGCTATTTCGGCACCGACGGCGTGCGTGGCACGTTCGGCGGCCCGCTCGTCAATCCTGCCTTCGCCGCCCGGCTCGCCGCCGCGGCCGGCACGTGGATCCGCCGCGCCCGCCCGGATACCCCGCAGCTCACCGTCCTGATCGGCCGCGACACGCGGGCCTCGGGCGAGGTCCTGCTGGCGGCCGTGGCCGCCGGTCTTCGGACGGCAGGCCTGGAACCGGTCTCACTGGGCGTCGTCCCGACGCCGGCGGTGGCGCGGGCCGTGCGCTCTTCGTCGGCCGTCCTCGGCGTCGTCATCACGGCCTCGCACAATCCGGCCCAGGATAACGGCATCAAGTTTTTCGGCCCGGGCGGCTTCAAGCTGACGGACGCCGACGAGGCCGCCGTCGAGGGTTGCCTCGGCGACGGCGAGATCGGCGCGGCTCAGCCGGTGGCGATCCGTGAAGGTGCCGCCGAGGAATACGCCGCGACCGCCGCCGCGCTGCTGCCGGCCGGCGCCCTGCGCGGATGGCGCATCGTCCTCGACACGGCCAACGGTGCGACCTGTTCCACCAGCCCGCGCGTTCTCCGGCAGCTCGGGGCCGAGGTTCACGGCATCGGCGACCAGCCCGACGGCGGCAACATCAATGCGGGTGTCGGCAGCGAGCATCCGGAGCAGCTCGCGGCGCGGGTTGTGGCCACCGGTGCGCGTCTCGGCATTGCCCACGACGGCGACGGCGACCGTTGCGTGCTGTGCGACGAACAGGGGGCGGTGCTGGACGGCGACGAGATCATGACGATCCTCGCGCGCCATGCGCTCGCCACGGGGCGGCTGGGGCAGAATTTGCTGGTCACCACCGTGCAGAGCAATCTGGGCGTGGATGCTGCGGTCAAGGCGGCGGGCGGACGGGTCATGCGGACCGCCGTGGGCGACCGTTATGTGATCGAACGCATGACCGCCGAGGGTGCGACGCTGGGCGGGGAATCCAGCGGTCACATCATCTGCGCCGACGTCTCGCCGACCGGCGACGGGCTCATTGCGGCGCTGCGGGTGCTCGACGTGATGCGCGCCACCGGCAAGCCGCTTTCCGAACTGCGCCGCGGCCTGCGGAAATTTCCCC
>CAZGJB010000367.1:0-3125 GCA_964526145.1 uncultured Opitutaceae bacterium | reverse complement strand
ACGCGGAAGGACATGCCGGTGAGCTTGCCCTTCACCTCGGGGCACACCAGGGCGGTCGCCTTGGCGGCGCCGGGGCTGGCCGGGATGATGTTCTGCGCGGCCGTGCGGCCACCCTTCCAGTCCTTCTTCGAGGGGCCGTCCACCGTCTTCTGCGTGGCGGTGTAGGCGTGGATCGTCGTCATGAGGCCTTCCTCGATGCCGAAGCCTTCCTTTAGGAGCACGGAGACGACCGGTGCGAGGCAGTTCGTGGTGCAGGAGGCGTTGGAGATGAGGTTGTGCTTCGTGAGGTCGAGCTTCTGGTCGTTCACGCCGAGGACGACCGTGATGTCCTCGTTCTTGGCGGGAGCGGAGATGATGACCTTCTTGGCGCCGGCCTTGAGGTGGCCGTGGGAGCTCTTCGGGTCGTCGGCCTTGCACTCGGTGAAGAGGCCGGTCGACTCGATGACGACCTGGACGCCCAGCTTGGCCCAGGGGAGCTCGGCGGGGGTCTTGGCGCTCACGACCAGGATCTCCTTGCCGTTGACGATGAGGACGTCGTCCTCGGTCTTCTCGGGCGAGGACTTGCGGGAGCCCACGGTGCCGTTGAAGCGGCCCTGCGTGGAGTCATACTTGAGCAGGTAGGCCAGATTGTCGGCCGGGACGATGTCACCGACGGCGACCACATCGAGCTTGGTGCCCAGCAGCCCCTGTTCGACAAGGGCGCGGAATACGAGGCGGCCGATGCGGCCGAAGCCATTGATTGCGATTTTAACTGCCATGGGACTCTCCGATTCTATGAGTTGTTTTCTGATTGATGATTTAGTGCCTCCGCGCGTGCGCGCAGGCGGTCTTAATCAAGAGTTCGGAGATCGCGGTGGCAAGGGGGTTTTCGTTTTCCGCTGTGTCATCAGAGGGTCGGACGGTGCGAAATGCGCAGGGATTGCCAAAAACTGCACAGGGAACGGGGCTTAGGGCACGCCCAACCAGAGGGCGCAGCCCAGGGCGGGAAGGAAGAGTTCCGGCTCGACCGGCTGACGAAGGCCGCGGCCGGCGAAGAAGCGCTCGTGGTCGGCGAGCTGCCGCCAGCGGTTCGCGGCGGGCAGCTCCGGACCGAGCGGGATGCGGACGTCGGCGAAGGTCGGATTGACCGCAAAGAGCAGCTGCAGGGGCCCCAGGGAGCGGTCGGCATTGTAGAGCACCGCGGTCGCGGGATGGCCGGGGACGCTGAAGGTGCGGAAGTAACTGTCCTCCGGCCGCGACCACAGGCGCAGCAGCCGGCCGGACTCGCTCCGGCGGAAGGCGATCCAATCGGCGAAATACGCGTGGGTCCCGGGGAAGCGGGCGATGCGGGCGTAGTCGAGGGCGTTGAGATCGCCGCGCAGGTAGGTGTTGTTGACGCCCTGCTTGGAGCGGAGGAAGTCCTGCCCGGCGGCGACCATGGGAATGCCGACCGACGCGAAAAGGATCGCCGCCATGAGGTGCGTGCGGCGGCGGTCGTGAAGCGTCGGGTTGTCGCCGTTGCCGTCGGCGTTCTCGGTGATGACGTCGATCCAGGTGCGGTCGTCGTGCGACTCCGTGTAGTTGACGGTCTGGGCCGGCCACTTCGCCCAATACCAGGGCGAGCCCTTGAGGAAGTATTCGAACTGCTCGGCCGTGCCGCGGCCGCAGACGTATTCGCGCACGAAATTGCGGTAACCGTCGTTCCACGAGGTCCAGCCGGTGTCCCGCAGGGCACCGGCGATGTGGCCGCGGAAACTCCAGGGCTCGGCGATGAGGATGACGTCGGGCTTGGTGCGCTTCAACGCCGCCTCGATCTCGCGCAGGGCGGCGACGCCGAGGAGCTCGGCGAGATCGAAGCGGAACCCGTCGACGCCGTAGGTCTCGATCAGGTGCAGGCAGCTGTCGATGATGAGGCGGCGCGCCATGGCGGCGTTGGCGCGCACGTCGTTGCCGCAGCCGCTCCAGTTGGCGAGCCGGCCGGCGGCGTCCTGTTCAAAGTAGTAGAGCTTGTCGACGTGGAGGAGGTGCGCCGGCACGCCCACGTGGTTGAACACCACGTCGAGCACGACCGCGATGCCGCGGCGATGGAAAGCCGCCACCAGTTCCTGCAGTTCCCGCACGCCGGAGGCCCGGGCCGGGTCCAGCGCGTAGGCGCTCGCCGGCGCGAACCAGTTCACCGGCATGTAGCCCCAGTGGTATTCCTCGCGGGTGACGTTGTCGAATTCCTGCACCGGCTGCAGCTCGACGCAGTTGACGCCCAGCTCCGCGAGGTGGAAATCCGGGCTCTCGACCCACTTGCGCAGGCCGGTGAAACCCAGGCGCTCCTCGGCCGTCGCCGCCACCGGTGCGCGCGCCGCGAGGTCGCGCACGTGGGCCTCGGCGATGACGAGATCCTGCCACGCCGGGGTCTTGAATCCGCGATCCCCCTCCCCCACCCGCGCGCGGTCGAGCACGATGCCGGGTCCCTCGCGCCCCACGGCGGCCAGCGCGTAGGGATCGAGCACGCGACGCTTCGGATCGAACTGCGCCGTGATGTCGTGCGGGCCGTCGAGCTCGTACCAGTAATACCAGCCGTGCAGGTTGCCCGCGACCGCGAGTTCCCAGACCGCCGGCTCGTCTGGGCGCTTGGCCGGAATGAGCACCTTGCCGCCGTTGCCGGCCACCAGCGTCTTCGCCAGATGGAGGCGCACCGAACGCGCCCGCGGGGCGAACAGGCGGAAGAGGGTCTGGCCGTCGCGCACGATCGCACCCAGCGGCAGGTCGGTCTTGACGGTGAAAAAATACTCACCCGGCTCGAGCGGCACGCCACTGGCACTCGCGCCCACGGGAATCACGGTCCACGCCACGGAAAGGTCCAGGGGCGCCGTGAGGGTGAAACGGAAGAGCTGCCGCCCCGTGATCGACGGGACGACGACCAGGTTCATGTGCCCGGCGGTGTCGCCCACGGCATTGGGCGCGTTGTCCGGCAGGCGCAGCCAGAGGTGCTCGCTCGTGACGAACTTGAAGCGCGGCGGGAGATTGTGGAGGAACCATTCGGTCGGACCCGTCCAGAGCAGCATCGGCACGCCGTCGAGAGTGCCGGGCTGCAGGCGCCACTCCTCCTTGCCGACGGCCTCCTGCCAGCCGTTGAAATCCCCGGCCAGATA
>CAZGJB010000366.1:0-3131 GCA_964526145.1 uncultured Opitutaceae bacterium | reverse complement strand
GCGGACCTTGACTGCCGGCAGGAACGGGATCTCCGGGCGCTTGGGGTTGCACCACGCGGGAGCCGATACCGCCGCCTCCCGTCCATGCTTGTCGCCGGAGTAGCCGAAGCCGTACGACCATGGCCGCACGAGGGCCCATTGGCGGGCGTTCTCGACCCAGAGATCGTGCCAGCCGATCACGATGCCCAGGTCGGGCGCCGGCGCTTCGAACGCGGCGGCAAAGGTGGCCGTGTCCCCCACCCGCGCACCCAAGGCGGCGAGGTCATGGGCCTCCCAGACCGTGCCGCAGATGAGGTCGTAGTCGTCGTGCCACTCGGTCGCAGCGACGATGAAGCCGAACTCGTTCTGGTAATGCGCGGTGGTCGCGTCCATCCCGGCGAGGAAGGCCTCGGCCTCCGGCAGCGGGGTGAGCGCGGCCAGCTCGCGCAGGACGCGCAGGAACAAGCCGCCGCCGGCGACGAGCATGGGAGCCTGGCTGACGCGCCACTGGCCTTTCACGCGATCGCAGGTGCGGTGCAGGCGCAGGCACCCGCGGTCGTCGCGCCAGGCGTTGCGCATGACGTGCCGCGCCATGGTCGCGGCGGCCTCGAGGAAGCTCCGGTCCCCCGTGAGTTTCCAGCCGTGCACGTAGGCCGGCAAAATGACGCCGTAGTACTCGGCGGGTTCGATGTAGTCCGGCAGCGTCGTCGCCCGCAGGAACCCGCCGCTCTCAGCGTCGGGCAGGCCCGTGACCAAATGCTCGCGCAGGTGGGCCCGGAGGCCGCGCACAAGCAGGTCGCGCCAGTGCGGATCAGCCCCGAAGGTTTCCATCCACTCGGCCATGGCCCACATGCCGGCGCAGTCCTGGTTGACGGTGCCAACGAGGAGGTGCCCGTCCCTTTCCGGCTGGCCGGCTTCGCGCAGGTAACTCTCGAGGTTGCGGCGCACGCAGTCACCGATCCGCGCCTTGTCCGCGACCGCCAGCGTGTGGCCGGCGACGCGGGCATAGTACGCGAGGCTCAGGTCCTGCAGGAAATTGTCCACTGCCGCGGCATTGAACCGCCGGCCGAGTTCCGCCCCGCAATTGTCCCAGCGATCGCCGGCCATGAAGGTCCCGAGGACGAAGCGCACCCAGTCGCGCCCCATCGCCTCAACCGCCGGCAAGCGGGTACGCGCGGCGAGGTCGGCGAGGCCGAGCAGACCCGGCGCACCCCAGGCCGAATACCCGGTGTAGTGGTCCTCGACGACGGCCGGATGCAGGCGCCACACGGGATGCGTGTGCACGCCGTGCAGCGCCCCGTCGGGCGCCTGCCATGTGCGCAGGTAGCGCAGCATCCGTCCGGCGGCGGTTTCGACGTGGAAGGCGCTCACCGGCCCGCCTCCACCCCGAGCGCGCGCCGGGCATTGAGGCCGAGGATCTTTCGCTTCGCGGCGACGGGGATCTGCGCGAAGAGTACGCGGCCGAGTTGGGAGGCCTGGTCGAGGAAGACGGCATCGCTGCCCCAGACCACCTTGTCCTCGAGACCCGCGGCCACGAGATACTCGACCAACCCGCGCGGGCAGCTCGACAGGCACAGTTCCACCCAGACGGTCGGATACTCGCGGGCGAAGCGCATGTACTTCTCGAGTTCCGCCGAGCCGATGTGCGCGAGCAGCCAGCGGACGCGCGGGTAGCGCTTGATGTAGCCCTCCAGCTCGTCGAGCTCCGGGCCGAAGACATGCGCCAGCACCGGCAGGGCATGCTGCTGGGCGAAGGCGAACACCGGCTCGTAGTTCGGATGATTGTACGGCAGGCCGGGTCGCGCGCCGTAGGACCAGACTTTCAAACCGCGGAAACCGGCCGCGAGGCCGCGCGCGAGTTGGGCCGCCACTTTGTCGGGATAGCCGACATCCACCACGAGGTAGCCGAAGAACCGGTCGGGGTGCGTCTGGATCGCGTCGGCCACGAGGGCGTTGCCGTATTCGGCGTCGCCGAAGATCGCCGGGATCGAGCTGATGCAGGTGAACTGGATGCCGAGGCGGTCCATGTTCGCCACCAGCGCCGTGGCGGTGGGCCGCACGATGGGAAAGTCGGGAGTGTGACCGAGATGCCCGTGGGTATCGATGATGACCTCGCCGCGGAGGGGCAGGCCAAGGCGGCCGGCGGTCTGGAAATGGTCGGTTGCGCTCATGATTTCACCTCCGCGAGCAGACGTTCGATATTGCCGTGGGCGATGGCCGCGCGCGCGGCGTCGGGAATGTCGGCATAGGTCAGCAGCGTGACCGACGCGCCGCCCTCGGCCTCCGGATAATTGCTGCCCCACACGAAGCGCGTGTGGCCGAATTGGCGCACGAGTTCGTTCAGACCCTCGTGCACCGAGTAGGCGCTGCTGAGGCACAGGTGCAGCGACGGGTGGCGCTCCAGCAATGCGTACAACGCGCGGTGCCGGCCGAGCCGCGGCGCCTGCACGAGGATGAGGCGCAGGTCCGGGTGCGCCGTCATGATCTCGTCAACCTCGTCGAGCGTGAGCTGCCGGTAGTCGAGCAGCAGCGGCAGCCGCGCCGCCGCGCACGCCGCATAGAGCCGCCCGCAGCACCACGGGCGCGGGGAGAACATGTGCTCCTTCGGACTGATCCAGCCCACGCGCAGGCCCCGGGCCAGCGCGTCCCGGAAGGTGGCGTCAAAGTCGTGGGCGTCCGGCGCTCCGTCCGGGGTGAGGCACACCGCCGGGATGAGACTGGCGTGGCCGGTCGTCTCGCGCGCGAGCACGGCGTTGCCCCAGTGAGGGGCGTTTTCAAGGCATTGGCGGTGGCGCACGATGGCCGCAGCAATCTGCAGCCGGGCGAGCTCGCCGAGCAGGTCGGCCACGTCGGGCCGCAGCCACGGGTACGGCTTGCGCGGCAGGCCTACCACCGGGTCGCAGGCGATGAGTTTGAGCGGAGTCATGGGGATGAATGTGGAACTCAGGAAAACGGGAACGGAGGAGCCTCAGTGGGAACGCAGCCAGGCGAGCGCCGCCGCCTCGGCCTTGGCATCGAATGCCCCGGGATGCACCCGCACCCGGCGTCCGCGGAAGGTCCGCCGGGCCTTGGCACCGAGCAACGCACCCGCCGCGTCGCGAGGGCCGAGCACCAGCACCGGGGCTGGTTGCAGCGCGAGGACCTCGGGCAGG
>CAZGJB010000365.1:0-3133 GCA_964526145.1 uncultured Opitutaceae bacterium | reverse complement strand
TCTTCGACTGGGCCGGCTACTACGGCTCGAAGTGGATCGCGCACAATCACCCGCGCCTCTTCGAGCCCGCTTACCTGCGCCGGCTCGGCTACGCGGCCAACAACAAGCTCGCGAACCCCGACTTCCTCACCCGCGAGTGCCTCGACTATTATCGCGCTCTGCGCGAGGTCGCGCCGCGGTGCATGCAAAGCGACCGTCTCGAGCTCTACACCGTCAACTCCGGCGCCGAGGCCGTGGAGAACATGATGAAGTACTTCATCAACCTTCACGACCGGAAGCGCGGCCGGCAGCCGGGGCCGCGGCGTTTCATCTACTTCGACCAGGCCTTTCACGGCCGCACGATCTTCGCCCTCAATGTCACCGAGCTCACCCATGCCCCTGTGATCACGCGGGACTTCCACGGCCTCGTGCACGGCAACGTGCAGGTGCCGTTTCCGGCGATCGACAACGACGCCCCGGCTGCCGTCAACCGCGAGCGCACCCGGCAGGCCCTCGATCGCGTTGAGCACATCCTCAAGGCCAACGCCGCCGAGACGGTCGCCATCGTCCTCGAACCCCTGCAAGGCGCCGGCGGACATCGCGCCGCCGAAAAGGAATTCTTCCAGGGCCTCAGCCGCCTCGCCCATCAGTACGATGTCTTCCTCGGCCTCGACGAGGTCCAGACCGCCGGCGGCCAGACCGGCGAGTTCTTCATGGCCGACCAACTCGAGCTGCCGCACCCACCGCAGGCCATCGCGTCCGGCAAGAAGCTCGGCAACGGCGTGATCTACATGCTCTACCCCATGGAGGACGAGGGCGTCCTCGACTCGACCTGGGGCGGCACCCTCGCCGACATGGTGCGCTTCGTGCAGGAGCTGCAAATCGTCCGCGACGAGCAGCTCATCGAGCAGGTACCGGCCAAGACCGACCACCTGTTGCGGCGCCTGCGCGAGCTGCAGGCAAAGCATCCGGCCAAGCTGCGCAACATCCGCGGAGCGGGTCTCTATCAGGGTTTCAGCCTGGCCTCGTCCGGGCTCAAATCCGCCCTCGTGAACCGCGCCTTGGAAGACGAGAATCTCCTGCTCCTCGCCGCCGGCGAAGACACCATCCGCCTGCGCCCGCATCTGCATGTCACGATCGCGGACATCGATCAACTGGCCGCCATGCTCGACCGCCTGCTGATGGCAATGGCGTGACGGGCAAAGCGCCCAACCGCCCGGCCCGCCCTCGCACCGCTCATCCCCGCATAAATCACCTCATCGCGAACCGCTTGGCTTGAAGCGACAATCGGTTACGGTTCGCGCCTACGTCCACCCTATGAAATTGCACACCCTGTTAGCATTCGCCCTCCTGGCCTCGCCGTTCGCCGCCTTGCGCGCCGCGGATCCGGTCAAGGTCGACGGCTTCACCCACGTCAAAACCGTGGGCGCCATCGACGAATACACCATGGACAGCAACGGCCTCACGGTCCTGCTCATGTCCAACCGCACCGTCCCGGTCGTGACCTTCATGGTCACCTACCGCGTCGGCTCCCGCAACGAGGTCACCGGCACCACCGGCGCCACGCACCTCCTCGAGCACCTGATGTTCAAGGGCTCGCCCAACTTCAACCGCACGAAGGGCAACAATGTCGACCAGTTCCTCGAGACCGTCGGCGGCAACTACAACGCCACCACCTGGCTCGACCGCACCAACTACTACGCCGAGATCGGCAGCGAGCACCTCGAGGGCTACATGGCCATCGAGGCCGACCGCATGCGCAACCTCTGGCTGCGCGATTCCGACCGCCAGCCCGAGATGACGGTCGTCCGCAACGAGTTCGAGATCGGCGAGAACAACCCGACCGAGGCGCTCGACAAGGAAATCGGCGCCGCCGCCTACGTCGCCCATCCCTACCACCACAGCACGATCGGCTGGCGCTCCGACATCGAGAAGGTCTCGATCGAGAAGCTCCGCGAGTTCTACGATACGTTCTACTGGCCCGACAACGCCACCGTCACGATCATCGGTGACTTCGATCCCGTCGGCGCCCTGGGCATGGTGAAGAAATACTACGGCGTCTATCCCCGCGCCCCGAAGCCCATTCCATCGGTCTACACCGAGGAGCCCGCGCAGACCGGCCCGCGCCGCGTCACCGTCAAGCGCGCCGCCCAGCTCGGCGTCGTCGGCGTCGCCTACAAGACCCCGGCCGCCACGCACCCCGACACCCCCGCCCTCAGCGTCCTCGCGTCCATCCTCTCGACCGGCAAGGGCAGTCGTTTCTACCGCGCCCTGACGGACAAGACCCTGACGACCAGCGTTTCCGCCGGCGTTGGCTTCTTCCACGACCCGAGCCTGATCAACATCTACGCCGACCTCGCCCCGGGCGCCACGCACGACCAGGTCGAGAAGATCATCGTCGCCGAGGTCGAGCGCGTTAAGGCCGAGGGCGTCACCGACGCCGAGGTCTCCGCCGCCGTCAACCAGCAGCTCGCCAAGATCGCCTACGCCCGCGATGGTGCGTTCGCGATCGCCAGCAACATCAACGAGTACATCGCCGCCGGCGACTGGACACTCTTCTACACCCTCGAGGAGGCCTACAAGAAGGTCACCGCCGCCGACGTGAAACGCGTCGCCAACCAATACCTCCAGGAGGACCAAAGCACCACCGGCTGGTTCGTGCCCCTGGCCCCCGTCGCCGCCAAGTAACCGCATTCCGACAATCGCCATGAAACCTTTCCGTCTCCTCCTCCTCGCCGTCACCGCCGGCGCCCTGACGCTGTCCGCCAAGATCGCCGACAACATCCAGCGCACGAAGGCCGGCACGATCGACGTCATCACGCTCGCCACCGGCGTGAAGGATGTTGTCACCATCCGCGGCACCTTGCCCGTCGGCAACGTCGCCGCACCCGAAAACAATCCGGCTCTCGCCCGCCTCACCGGCAGCATGCTCGACAAGGGCACGGTCGCGAAGGACAAGTTCGCGATCGCCCAACAGCTCGAGAGCGTCGGCGCCGCCCTGAGCTTCAACGTGGGCAACGAGGTCCTCACGATCTCCGGCAAGTGCCTGCAGAAGGACGTGCCGCTCGTCATCAGCCTCATCGCCGAACAGCTCCGCACCCCGGCCTTCGCGCCCGAGGAGTTTGCCAAGGTCAAGAAGCAGTACGCTGGCGCC
>CAZGJB010000364.1:0-3143 GCA_964526145.1 uncultured Opitutaceae bacterium | reverse complement strand
GAATCCCGAGTTTGCGTGGATGAGCGAGTATGTGATGAGCGCCCTCATCCTCGCGGCGCTCTGGATCTACGCCGGTTTCAACATGGTTTACTTCCTCGCCGCCCTGCAGAACGTGCCCGGCGAACTGCTGGAGGCGGCCGCCATGGACGGCGCGGGTCCCTGGCAGCGGTTCCGCCACGTGATCTTGCCGGAAATCGCCCCGGTGGCCGGGTTCGTCACCCTGCTCTCCACCATCGGCAGCTTCCAGATGTTCGAGCTGAGCTACATCCTGCTCGGCAACGGGCCCGGGCCCGAGAATCGAGGGCTCACCGTGATGATGTATCTCTACCAGACTGGCTTCCTCACCGGCGACCTCGGCTACGCCAGCGCCATCGGCTGGGTCCTGGCTCTCACCCTCATGGGCATCGCCCTGTTCCAGCGCCGCCTCGCGCGCCGGTACGAAAACCGCTGACCATGCTGCGCCGCCTCGCCAACGCCCTCCTGTACGGCCTGCTGATCTTCTTCGCCGTACTCACGCTTGTCCCCTTCGCCTACATGGTGTGCGGGGCGCTGAAGTCGAAGTACGACTTCGCCGCCACCCTGTTCTTGCCGGCCGGCGACGGCTGGCTCGGCATCGGCTGGGATCGCCTGACCCTCGTCAATTTTGCGCGCCTTTTCACCGATCTCGGCCTGCCGCGGGCGCTGCACAACTCCATCCTCCTCGCGTCCGTCAGCTCCATCCTCACGGTTCTCTGCTGCGCCATGGGCGGATACGCGCTGGCCAAGCACCGCTTCCGCGGCCGCGACGCCGTCATGGGCATCGTCCTCTCCGCGCTGATCATCCCCGGGCCGCTGCTCCTCGCGCCGAGCTTCCAGCTCCTGTACAACCTCGACCTGCTCGACACCTACACGGGCCTCATTCTGCCCGGCCTCGCCCCGGCGTTCGGCGTCTTCCTCTTCCGGCAGGCCATGCTCAACAGCGTGCCCGACGAACTCCTCGAGGCCGCGCGCATCGACGGCGCCGGCGAGATCCGCATCTTCTTCGAACTCGTGCTCCCCCTCGTGCGGCCGATGCTCGGCGCCTTCCTCATGATCAGCTTCATGGGCACTTGGAACAATTTCATCAGCCCGCAGATCATCCTCCAGTCGCCGGAACTGCATCCCCTCTCCGTCGCGTTGAACAACCTCAAGGGACTCTACGGCACCGACTACGGCGTCATCATGGCCGGAACCATCGTGTCGATCGCGCCCGTCATGTGCCTGTTCCTGCTCCTGCAGAAGGAGTTCATCTCCGGCCTGACAAGCGGCGCCGTCAAAGGCTGACGCCCGGGCCGCGACGGCCCGGGCGAACGCTCAACGCTTAACGCTTAACTTTTAACGCTCAATTGTCGTGAGGTCGACGACCTCGGGTCCATCAATTGAGCGTTAAGCGTTGAACGTTAAGCGTTAAAAGTTCCCTCCTATTGTCCTTACTTATTTCGCCGCGAATCCGGACTTCGATGTTGAGTGCTGGACGTCCGATGTTGGACGTTCTCCTCACCCACCCCTTCCACACCATGAAGCTCCCCGACAACCTCAACGAAAACGTCTCCAAGGCCGCCATCCCCACCCGCCGCGTCGCCGGCCAGCTCGAGGCCGCGCTCGAGCGCAAGGCGCGCTACCCTTTCAAATTCCCCCGCGACGGCCGGCCGCTCGGCGGGCAGTTCACGGTCAAGGAAAACGCCCGCCGCCTGCTGCGGTACTTCTACTTCGAACGCCGCCTGATGCAGGCCCTCGGCGCGTGGACGCTCACGATCCCGGAGTTCGAGGTGAAGCTCGAGACCGGTCGGCACATCTTCTGGCATGCCGATGCCGCCCGGTTTCTGCGCGAGCGCCTGACCGAGCAGGAGATGCGGCCGCCGGCGATCGACTCATTCCGCGACGCCGAGATCGACCGTTTCATCGAGGAAATGCTCAGCGCCAACTCGGCGGCTGAGTTCCTCGTCGGCGTTCACCAGGTCGCCGCCCGCGCCCTCACCACGGCGTACCGCCACCACTGCGATCTCACCGACGCCGTGACCGACGCCCCGACGATCCGCTGCCTGCGCCGCATCCTGGCTGACCAGGAACCCATGCTCGCCTGGGCCGACGCCGCGATCGCCGCCTACATCGAGGGCGGCGTGGACGAGGCTGGTCTCGCGCAGTGGCGCTGGCACCTCGACCGCCTCCTGCGCTCCATCGGCGGCGTCTCCGGCGCCGACGCGCGCGGCGAGGCGCCCAAGCCGCTGCGCATCGACACCAAGCCCTTCGAGCGCGGCACCGTGCCCAACCGCGACGTGCGTTTCGACACCTTCAAGAACACCGGTGACTACGATGCGGCCGACGGCGGCGAGCGCTTCCCGGCCGATTCGTACGAATCGCTGCGCCTGCGCTTCATCCGCACGCAGCGCGACGAAGTGGACGCCATCGAGGCGTTCGGCACGTTCATCTGGGACATCCGTTTCAAGGACTTCGACGCCGAGTACGACCTCGCCCGCATCACCTGGGACGAGGCGCGCCACACCGAGATCGGCCACCGCGCGATGCTGATCGCCGGCTACGATCCCTTCGAGCTGCGCAACCGCCTCACCGGCTCCACCTGCCGCGGTCCGATGGATCCGGCGTTCGCCATGGCCGAGATCAACCTCTTCGGCGAGGTGGGCGTGCTCAAGACCATCAACCAGCTCATCGACGCCGCAGCCGACCGCAACGACGAGGTCCTGCGCCACGTCGCGGACTACATCCGCTCCGACGAGCGCACCCACGTCCGCAAGGGCGGCCGCATCATCGGCGTCATGACCAACCTCGAGGCCAAGGCCCTGGAGCAGCGCACCCGCGAGCTCTTCACCGAATGCCTCGTGAGCCTCGGCGCGGTGAAGAAGGACATGGACGTCTTCACCGTCTCCCGCGAGGACATCGAGCGCCTCGTGGGCGAGTAGATCCCCGCCCACGCCGCCACCATCCGGGCAGGCCCTCCGGCCTGCCCTTTTTGTTCCCCTACGGGCCAGGGAGCGCCCAAGCCACGCTTGCCGCAGGGGCGGAATCACCCTTACTTGGCCGTCTCAATGCCCACCACTGTCTTCACCATTGCCAACCAGAAGGGCGGCGTCGGCAAAACCACCACGGCCGTGAACCTGGCCGCCGCC
>CAZGJB010000363.1:0-3158 GCA_964526145.1 uncultured Opitutaceae bacterium | reverse complement strand
CGCATCGGCACCGGCCGCGACCAGCGCGGCGATCTGCTCATGGTAACACTCGGCAACGTCGTACGCGGTGGTCAGCGGTTCCGCAGTCGGACCGATCGAGGCGAGCACGAAGAACGACCCGGTTTCCCGCGTCTGCTGGCGGTAGGCGGCGATGGCCTCGCGGGCCACCTGCACGCCGGCGCGGTTGAGTTCGGCGACGCGGCCCTGGAGCCCGAACTGGCGCAGCTGGCGGCGATTGGCGCCGAAGGTGTTGGTTTTGAGACAGCGCGCACCGGCCACGAGGTAGTCGCCGTGGACCCGTCGGATCAGATCGGGCTGGTCGACATTGAAGGCCTCATAGACGTGATTTGTCTCCGACAGCCGGCCCGTGAGGCTGAACAGGTAAGAACCCATCGCGCCGTCGGTGAGGAGCGGGCGCTCGCGGAGCGTGGTGAGGAAATCGGCCATCGGGTGTGGGACCGGTGATAGCGGGGCCGGGTCCGGTTTGTCAAAGACAGGGCGTGTCAGCTACGGATCGCTCTGGTATTTTGATACCTAAACGGGTCTCTCGCGGAGGCGCGGTGGGCGCGGAGGGCAGAGATCAATTATCCTCACTGATAAGTATGAGTTCCGGCCATTTCAGTGAAGATGGGTGGAAAGTAGTGGTTTCTCCTCCGCGGTCTCCGCGCCTCCGCGAGAGACACGCTTTTGATCCGAATGGGTAAAACGAATCGGGGCGCGGCCCGTGCCGCGCCCCGTTATTTTCCACACCCAAACAAATACTCAGAACAGACCGACGATCTCGCCCGCCGCGTTCAGGTCGATCGCCTCGGCGGCGGGGACCTTGGGCAGGCCCGGCATGGTCATGATCTCGCCGGTGAGGCAGACGATGAAGCCGGCGCCGGCGGAGACGTTGACGTCGCGGATCTCGACATCGAAGCCCGTCGGGCGGCCGCGCAGGTTCGGATCGGTCGAGAACGAGTACTGCGTCTTGGCCATGCACACCGGGAACTTCCCGTAACCGGCCTTCTGCAGGTCCTCGAACTTGGTCCGCACGCGCTGGCTGGCGACGATGTCCTTCGCGCCGTAGATCTTCTGTGCGATCGTGCGCACCTTTTCCCAGAGAGGCATGTCGTCGGGGTAAAGGTGGTGGAAGTCGTTCTTCCCCTTCTCCGCCGCGTCGACCACGGCATGCGCGAGCGCCTCGGCGCCGGCGCCGCCGTCGGCCCAGTGGGAGGCCCGCACGGCCTTCACGCCGAAGCGCGCGCAGTGCTTTTCCACCACGGCAAACTCCTCCGTGGTGTCGCTGATGAACTGGTTGATCGCCACGACGACGGGCACGCCGAAGCCGGTGACGTTCTCGATGTGTTTCTCGAGGTTGACGATGCCGCGCTCGACGGCGGCGGCGTTGGGCGCCTTGAGCTCCTTCTTGTCCACGCCGCCGTGCATCTTGAGCGCACGGATCGTGGCGACGATGACCACGGCGTTGGGCTTGAGGCCGGCGAAGCGGCACTTGATGTCGAGGAACTTCTCCGCGCCGAGGTCGGCGCCGAAGCCCGCCTCGGTGACGGTGTACTCGCTGAGGCTGAGCGCGAGCTTGGTGGCGAGCACGCTGTTGCAGCCGTGGGCGATGTTGGCGAAGGGGCCGCCGTGCACGAACGCCGGGTTGTTCTCCAGCGTCTGCACGAGGTTGGGCGCGAGCGCGTCGCGGAGGAGGACGGCCATGGCGCCATGCGCCTTGAGGTCGGCGGCGGTGACGGGCGCCTTGGCGCGCGTGTAGCCGATGACGATGCGGCCGAGGCGCTCCTTCAGCTCGTCGAGGTTCTGCGAGAGGCAGAAGATGGCCATGACCTCGGAGGCCACGGTGATGTCGAAGCCGGACTGGCGCGGCTGGCCGTTGGCGACGCCGCCGAGGCCGACGATGACCTCGCGGAGCGCGCGGTCGTTCATGTCCATGACCCGCTTCCACACGATGCGGTTCAGGTCGAGGCCGAGGGCGTTGCCGTGGTTGATGTGATTGTCGATCATCGCCGCCAGCAGGTTGTGCGCGGAGGTGATCGCGTGGAAATCGCCGGTGAAGTGGAGGTTGATGTCCTCCATCGGCATGACCTGCGCGTAGCCGCCGCCGGCCGCGCCGCCCTTGACGCCGAAGCTGGGCCCGAGGGAGGGCTCGCGGAGGCAGATGGTGGCGCGCTTGCCGATGCGGTTGAGCGCGTCGCCCAGGCCGACCGTGGTCGTGGTCTTGCCCTCGCCGGCGGGCGTCGGGGAGATCGCGGTCACGAGGACCAGCTTGCCCGCGGGCTTCTTGATCTGCTCGCGGTAGTAGTCGAGATCGACCTTGGCCTTGTACTTGCCGTAGTGCTCGAGCGAACTCGCCGGGATGTTGAGCTTCGCGGCGATCTGCTCGATCGGCAGCATTTTCGCCTGATGGGCGATGTCGATGTCGGAGGGGACGATTTTGTCGGCCATGGGAGGAGGGGGGGGGGTTGGGGAGAGGGAGCGAGGCGCCGGTTCAGCTGTAGTACTCCTGGACGCGCATGATGACGTCGAAGCCCTCGAGCTTCAGGCAGTCCGTGAGGCACTGCATGGCGGGATGATCCGCCGGGAGGATGTCGTACTTGCGCTTCACCGAGCCAATGACGTGGTCCATGCCGAGCGGGACGGACATGGTGAGGAACGCGCTCTCGAGCGGGCCCTTCGTCGGGGAGCCGTCGGCGCGCTTCGGCGGGAGCATGACGCTGAAATTCGAGAGGCCGACCGACATGTGCACGCCCTTGAGCGCGGGATCATTGTGGATCAGGTTGATCGCACCCATGAGGCAGTGGAAGCGGCCGTCGGAGTCGGCGCCGATCGGCGAGATGGCGGGATCGATGATGCAGTGGTTGACCGGGATGCCGTGCTTGCCGGCCTCGGCGACGAGCTCCTTGGCGGTCTGGTAGACCTCCTGGGCCGTGTGGCAGGGCTGGCCGATGCCCTTGGCGTCCACGCGCTCGGAGGCGAGGAGGATGGGCATGAACGGCATGATCTTCGTGAGCTCGAACATCGCGCGCCGCGTCTGCGCGATGGAGTTGAGCACCGGGATGCGGCCGCCGGCGCGGGCGCGGTCGTAGGCCTTGAGGCCGGCCTCGGCCATGACCGGGTCGGGCGTGTCGATCGAGATGGGCTTGGCGGTGACGCCC
>CAZGJB010000362.1:0-3176 GCA_964526145.1 uncultured Opitutaceae bacterium | reverse complement strand
GGCCGGGCGCGCGGCGCCGGACGTGGAAGGGCTGGATGAAACCATACTTGCGGAAAACACCAATAGGCCGATTTTGGCAAAATGCCAGCCGGCGGACCAGTCGACCTGAAGGCCAAGGTGCGGGCGCTGCCCGAGAAGCCCGGCGTCTACCTGATGAAGGACCGCCTCGGCCGCATCATCTACGTCGGCAAGGCCAAGAGCCTGCGCAAGCGCGTCGCCTCCTATTTCCAGCCCGGCCGCGACCGCCGCGTGCACCCCAAGATCAAGGCGCTGATCGAGACCATCGCCGATCTCGACACGATCGAGGTGAAGTCGGAGCCCGAGGCCCTGCTGCTCGAGGGCCGGCTGATCAAGCAGTGGCGGCCGCGGTACAACACCGACTTCACCGACGACAAGCGCTTCCTGCTCGTGCGGGTGGACTTCGCCCAGGAGCTGCCGCGTTTCGCCCTGACCCGCATCCGCAAGGACACCCGCTCCCGCTACTTCGGCCCCTTCGCCCACTCCGGCCTGCTGCGCAAGACCCTCGCCCAGATGCGCAAGCAGTTCGGCGTGCTGCTCGGCGACGCCACGCCGCAGAAGCTCCCCGACGGCACCTGGCGGCTCTACGACGATGTGCGCCAGGAAATCTACGCGCAGACCAACGTCGTCACGGCCGCGGACTACCGCGCCCGGGTCGAGGCGGCGTGCGCCTTCCTCGACGGCAAGTCGCGCGAGTGGCTCGAGGCCCTGCGCTCCGAGATGGCGGCGGCCGCAGTGAAACAGGCCTACGAGAAGGCCGCCGAGCTGCGCGACCTCATCGCCGCGCTCGAGCGCACGCTGGAGCGCACGCGCAAGTTCGAGCGCGACCGCACGCTGCTGCGGCCGGACCAGGAGGCGCTCGACGCCCTCCAGGCCGCGCTCAGCCTGTCGGCGCCCCCGCGGCACATGGAGTGCTTCGACATCTCGCACATCTCGGGCACCTACGTCGTCGCCTCGATGGTCCACTTCACCGATGGCCGGCCGGACAAGGACCACTACCGCCGCTTCCAGATCAAGAGCTTCATCGGCAACGACGACTTCCGCGCCATGGAGGAGGTCGTCGGTCGCCGCTACCGCCGGCTCACGGAGGAAGGCGGGCTCCTGCCCGACCTCGTCGTCATCGACGGCGGCCGCGGCCAGATCGCCGCCGCGCTCAAGGCCTTCGTCGCCCTCGGCGCGGAGCCGCCCGCCCTCATCGGCCTCGCGAAGCAGCACGAGACCATCATCTTCCCCGACCAGCGCGCGCCGCTCAACCTGCCGCTCAGCCACCCCGGCCTGAACCTGCTGCAGCGCCTGCGCGACGAGGCCCACCGCTTCGCCAACACCTACAACGCCGACCTGCGCTCGCGGAAGCTGCGCGAGTCCATCCTCGACGACTTCGCCGGCCTCGGCCCGACCCGCCGCGCCGCCCTGCTCGGCCACTTCGGCAGCCTCAACCGCCTGCGCGCCGCGAGTGAGGAGGAACTGCAGGAAGTCGACGGCATCGGCCCCAAGCTCGCGGCCGAGCTGCATTCCTTCCTGCAGCGGGCGTAGATTCGCTTCGTTTCCGTGCTCGTGAGCGTTGACCTAACGTTGCTCACGCGGAGGCGCGGAGGACGCGGAGACATCCAAACCATTTGGTGGAACTGGATTCCTCATGTTTTGTAAGAGTGAGTGAGTATAGGTGGCTTTCTGCTCTCCGCGACCTCCGCGCCTCCGCGTGAGACCCTTATGCCGTCCGCATACAACTGCCGGCCTCTCCTTCAGCGCTCGCCACGGTTCGGTGTTCCCTGCAAGCATTCCGTTCCCGCAAGCCATGCGCTCCCTGCTCCTCCTTGCCCTGCTGCTCTGCATTTCCGCCGCCGGCGCGCGCGCCGACGTCTCGCTGGCCTCGCCGTTCCAGGACCACGCCGTCCTGCAGCGCGACAAACCCCTGCCCGTCTGGGGCCGCGCCGCGCCCGGGGAGAAGGTGACCGTCGAGTTCCTCGGCCAGAAGGTCGGCACCACGACGGGCGCCGACGGCCGGTGGATCGTCTACCTCGATCCCGTCCCCGCCGTCACCACGCCGACGACCCTCACCGTCACCGGCCAGAACGCCGTCACGCTGCAGGACATCCTCGTCGGCGAGGTCTGGCTCGCCTCCGGCCAGTCCAACATGGAGTGGTCGGTCGAGCGCTCGAACGATGCGGCCGCCGAGATCGCCGCGGCCAATTTCCCGCAGATCCGCGAATTCAACGCGACGAACACCGTGGCCGACCAGCCGGCCGACACCGTGGCCGGCGACTGGCAGGTGTGCTCGCCCGCGACGGCCGGCCGCCTGAGCGCGGTGGCCTATTACTTCGCCCGCGACCTGCACCGGAAACTCGGCGTGCCCGTGGGCATCCTCAACGCCACCTGGGGCGGCACCCCGGTCGAGTCGTGGACCGACCTCGTCACGCTGAAGTCCACCTCCGCCTGGCCCGCCATCGACGCCCGCTGGCAGCAGGCCGTGGCCGAGCACCCGGAGCGCACCGCCAACTACGCGACGGAGCGCGCCGCCTGGCAGGAGGCCGAGGAAAAGGCCAAGGCCACCAAGACGAAAAACACCGTGCCCTGGCCGCGGGCCCCGGCCGGTCCCGGCACACCTTACGCGATCAGCGGTCTCTACAACGCGATGATCGCCCCGCTCCAACCCTACGCCCTGCGCGGCGCGATCTGGTACCAGGGCGAGTCCAACTGGCGGCGCGCCGACGAGTACGGCGAGGTCTTCTCCGCGATGATCCGCGCCTGGCGCGCGCAGTGGAACCAGGGCGACTTCCCCTTCTACTTCGTCCAACTGGCCAACTTCATCGTGAAGGACGACGAGTCCGGCCGCGGCTGGGCGCAGCTCCGCGAGGCGCAGACGAAGGCGCTCGCCCTGCCCAACACCGGCATGGCCGTGATCATCGACATCGGCGACCCCAACGACATCCACCCGCGCAACAAGCAGGAGGTCGGCCGCCGGCTCGCGCTCCTCGCCAAGGCCAACGTGTACGACATCGCGGTCGACTGGAGCGGCCCCGTGTTCGTCGGCGCCCAGCGCGAAGGCGCCTCCCTCCGGGTGAAATTCAACCGCGTCGACGACAGCCTCACCGCCGGCGGCAAGCCCCTGCGCCTTCGCCCCATCACGCTCAAAGAAGCCAAGCGCTTCGTGAGCGATG
>CAZGJB010000361.1:0-3234 GCA_964526145.1 uncultured Opitutaceae bacterium | reverse complement strand
GACGCTCAGCTCAAGCGCCTGCTCCAGAAGTTCGATCACGCCGGCATTTTTCTCCTCATCGCCGGCACCTACACGCCCTTCCTCCTCGTGAGCCTGCGCGGTCCCTGGGGCTGGAGCCTTTTCGGGGTCATCTGGTGCCTCGCTGCCGTGGGCGTGACGATCAAGTTCTGGTTCGCCGGCCGCTTCCGCCTGGCCTCCACGCTCATCTATATCGGCATGGGCTGGCTCGTGGTCATGGCGGCCAAGCCGATGCTCGTCGCGGTGCCACCCGGCGGCCTCTGGCTTCTGCTGGCCGGCGGCCTCTGCTACACCGGCGGCACGGTGTTCTATCTCTGGAAACGCCTCCCGTACCACCACGCCGTCTGGCACCTGTTCGTGCTCGCCGGCAGCGCCTGCCACTGGGCGGCGGTGTTCGGCTACCTCGTTCCACCTTCCGCCTGAGCCCGCCGGTGCCGGGGTGTCGGGCGGAGCAGCCTGCTCTCGCCTATGAAATCCAACCGACTCACCCTGCTTGCCGCCGGGATGCTCACCTTGGCGGCAACGGTGTCAGCGACCGCCGCCGACACCTCCCGCCTGGCCGGGAAATGGAAGCTCGACCCCGCTGGCAGCACCTCGATCAAGCCCTGGGAAAAGGCCGACCTCGACATCAGCGTCGCGGGCGACGAGGTCCGGATCGTCCGCCATCTCCAGTGGGGCCCTGACCGCAAGGTGGATGACACCACCCGCGTCGTGGCCGACGGCCGGACCGTCACGACCAATCCCGTGGGCTACTGGCTCGATACGTGGTACACCAATGTGTACGTCGGCGGCGACCGGCAGAAGCAGGTGACCGGCGAATGGCTCGACGGCGGCCGCGTGCTGAAGCTCGAGTCGCGCCTCACGCTGGAAGCGCAGCAGGGCGATTATCCCGTGCACATTTACGACGAGTACCGGCTGTCGCCGGATGGGCGCAGGCTCACCCTCTTCGAACTGCGCTCCACGCGCGATCAGGCGCTGACCTATGTTTTCAACCGCGTGTTCACGTTTCCGGACCTGGCCAATGCCGTCACCACACCCTCGGGTCTGAAGTACGCCATCACCCGCCCGGGCACCGGCGTCACGGCCCAGGCCGGGCAGGTGGTCATCGCGCATTACACCGGCAGCCTGGCGGACGGCACGGTGTTCGACAGTTCCCGGAAGCGAAACCAGCCCTTTGCGTTCACCCTGGGCCGCAGGCAGGTGATCAAGGGCTGGGACGAGGGGTTCGCCCAATTGCGCGTGGGCGATCAGGCAACGCTCATCATCCCGCCCGAGCTGGCCTACGGCAGCAAGACCGTCGGCTCGATCCCGCCCGACTCGACGCTGAAGTTCGAGGTCGAGCTGCTGGAACTCAAGGCCCGCGCCCTCAGCGACCTGCTGCAGGACGCCATCGAGCAGTCGGGCCTCGAGGCGGCGCTGAAACAATTCACCGACCTGAAGGCCGCCGGATTTGGTGACTGCTATGTCAGCGAGGCGCAGCTGAATGGCCTCGGCTACCGCTACCTGCAGCAGGACAAGCTGCCCGAGGCGCTCGCCATCATGAAGCTCAACGTCGAGCTCTTTCCCGAATCGGGCAACACCCACGACAGCTACGGCGAGGTGCTCCTGAAGCAAGGCCACAAGGACCTCGCACTGGCCGAGTACCGCCGTTCGCTCGAGCTCGACCCCAAGAACGACAATGCCGCCAAGGTGATCGCCGAACTGACCAAGCCATGAAGACGATTTTCTCCTCCCTCCTCGCCTTGTTGTCCGTCTCTGTCCTCCACGCCATCCCCGGCCAGCCGGGACCGGCGCCCAAGGAGGCCTGGCTCATCACCGTGAAAAACAACTGGGAGATCACCGGCGCCTTGCCCGAGAACCTGCTCCTCATCGGCCTGCAGGGTCTGGCCAACACCGAGGCGCCGCGCGTCTACATCGAGTATCCCGCGGACTGGAAATTCCGCGATTTCAACCCGCTGAAGGATTTCTACGCCACCCGCTACGGCATCAAGTTTGACAAGCTGGAGACCCCCGATGCGGCCATGGCGGCCCTCGGCAAATTCGCCAAGGGCTATGTCGTCTGGGACCGGCAGGTGCGGAGCTCGATCTATGTCGCGCTGACCGCCGCCGGCGTCCTGCGCGCGGCCGTCGTGGATGAAAGCCTCATCCCGCTCGCCGAGAAGCACGGCCTCAAGCCGCTGGCGGATTTCCGCGGCGTCTTCGCCGGTATGAACGACGTGCAGATCAACCGCTGGGCGCTCGACCGCTACTGGAAGGACTGCAGCCGCGACTTCATCATCTGGATGGGCGGCGTGGCGGGCAACCGCATGGAGCCCGGCATGGCCGACCTGGCCGTCGCCTTCGGGGCCTTCGTCACCGACCTCTCCGCCAACCCGAAGCACACCGAGGAGCTTGTCCTGCACCGCGAACTGCTCGCGCAGCTCAAGCCCGACGCGTGGATCCTCGGCTGGCACTCCTACGCCAAGGACACCGAGGGGCAGTGGGTGACGCTCACCTCCGGCTACGGCCTGAAGGTCATGGGCCTGAACTCGTTTCCCAACGGCACCTTCATGAGCCAGATCGGTTTCTCCCCGGGCTTCCGTTTCACCAACAATCACCACGTCACGCGCGCCCAGACACTGGCGGCCGAACCCAAGGTCTATCTCTGCCTCGTGCAGTCCGACAGCATGGGTCTTGGGGCGTGGACCGAGCCGGAACGCGGCCAGATCCCCTACAACTGGGAAGTCGGCGTGGACGGCGCACGCTGGTACCCGGCGGCGATGGAGATGTTCGCCCAGGACAAGTCGCCGAACGACTACTTCATCGGCGGGCAATCGGGCTACATGTACCCCGTCGCCGTGCCGCCGGAGCGGTTCCCGGCCGTCATGGCCGAGATGAACCGGCTGATGCCGACGGTGGACGAGACGGTCGTGTCGATCATGGACCACACTGACCGCGGCCTGCCCATCGGCTACTTCGACCTGCCGCAGCGCACCGTGGATCTCTATTATGCCAACGTGCCCGACGCCATCGGCTTCATCAATGGCTACGCCGCCGCCCACACCTTCGACGTGCGCAACGGCCAGGCCTTCATGTCCTATGACTATTACCTCGACGAGCACCGCCTCGAGGCCGATGTGGTGGCCGACCTTGACGAGTTGATGCGGCTCAACCCGAAGCGCCCGTATTATCTCCTCATCCACGTCCGCGAGACGAACAGCATCAAGCGGGTCATGG
>CAZGJB010000360.1:0-3263 GCA_964526145.1 uncultured Opitutaceae bacterium | reverse complement strand
ACACGAGCCGCTCGTCGACTCACTGCTCGACCTGCAGGCGCGCGGCGAAATCCCGGAGCGGGTGACGCACAACGACTGCAAGCTGAACAACGTGATGCTCGACGATGCCACGCAGGAGGGCGTCTGCGTCATCGACCTCGACACCGTCATGCCCGGCCTGCCGCTCTACGACTTCGGCGAGATGATGCGCACCTCCGCCAGCTCCACGGCCGAGGACGACCCGCAGGCGGAGAACATGGCGCTCGTCGTCCCGTATTTCCGCGTCCTCGTCGAGGGCTACCTCGCCTCCGCCGTCGGCGGCGTGCTCAACGCCACCGAGCGCGCCCACCTCGCCTTCGCCGGCAAGCTCATGACCTACGAGAACGGCCTGCGCTTCCTCACCGACTACCTGCAGGGCGACACCTACTACAAGATCAGGCACGCGCGCCACAACCTTGACCGCTGCCGCACCCAGTTCGCGCTGGTGCGCAGCATCGAGGCGCAGCAGGAGGCGATTCGCCGCATCTTGGGAGAAGTCGCCGGAATATGACGGGCCGGCGCGGCGACCGCGCTGGAACGTTCAACGCTTAACTTTTAACGCTGAACGCTTAAGTAGGAGCACCCGTACATGGCCGATGCAGGGCGCTTCACTTGAGCGTTAAAAGTTAAGCGTTAAGCGTTGAGCGTTCTCCCTCCCTTCCGTAGATTTCCCGTTCTTTCCGTCCGTCCCATGAAATTCTCCCGACCCGAAGCCGACATCTTCGTCCCGGCCGGCGGCGATCCCGCCGCGGCCCTCGCCCGCACCACGCACCTCTGCGTGATCGCGCACCAGGACGACATCGAGATCAACGCCTGGCCGGCCGTCGCCGCCTGCTACGGCCGCACCGACCGGTTCTTCACCGGCGTGGTGGTGACCAATGGCGCCGGCTCGCCGCGCACCGGCCCATTCGCGAACTACACGGATGACCAGATGAAGCTCGTCCGCGTCGAGGAGCAGCGCGAGGCCGCGCGCATCGGCAAGTACAACCTCCAGCTGCAGCTCGCCCATCCGAGCGCCGACGTGAAGCGCCCCGGCCACCCCGGCGTGCTGGCCGACCTCAAGGCCATCTTCGCCGCCTGCCGGCCGGAGACGGTCTACCTCCACCAGCCGCTCGACAAGCACGACACCCATGTCGGCGTGATGCTGCGCAGCCTCGAGGCCATCCGCGCGCTGCCGGTGGCCCAACGACCGAAACGCGTCCTCGGCGTCGAGGCTTGGCGCGGACTTGATTGGCTGCTCGACGACGAGAAGGTGCCGATGGATTGCGGCACCGACACCGAGCTGGCGCTCAAGCTCATCCAGGTCTTCAAGTCGCAGGTGGTCGGCGGCAAACGCTACGACATCGCCTCCATCGGCCGCCGTCAGGCCAACGCGACTTTCCACGCTTCGCACTCCACCGACGCCTTCACCCAGGTGGCGTGGGCGTTGGACCTGACGCCGCTCGTGCAGGACGAGACCCTCTCGGTCAAGGACTTCGCCCTCGACCGCGTCGACCGCCTCCGCGCCGACACCGCCAACCGGCTGTCGAAGCTGACCTGATCAGGCCGTCCGCTCCGCCGCGTACGCGCGGGCGAGCAGCACGACGGGATGCAGCACCACGGTTGCGTGGTCGCCGTTTTGCTTGAGGCCGTTTTCGATCTGGAGATGGCAGCCAGGATTTGCCGTGGCCACGACGCTGGCGCCCGTGGCCTGGAGGTGGGCGGTCTTGCGCTGCTGCAGGCGCGCCGCGGTCTCGGGCTGCGTGATATTGTAGATGCCCGCGCTCCCGCAGCACCATGTCGCCTCCGCGCATTCGCGCAGCTCGAACCCGGGCAGCGCCCGCAGGATCTCCCGCGGCGGACCGCTCACCTTCTGGCCATGGCAGAGGTGGCAGGACTCGTGATAAGTCAGCGCCTGCGGCGCCGACTTATCACGAACGCTCAACGCTGAACGCTGAACGTTTAACGCTGAAGTACTTTCCTTTGCGCCTCCGGCGCTCTGTTCATTGAACGTTAAGCGTTGAACGTTAAGCGTTGAGCGTTCTTCCGGCGCCTTCGGCTTGCGGAAACCAATCTCCACTAGCCACTCATGGACATCCTTAAGCTTCCGCGACCAGACTTTTGCCCGTTCGGCATAAACCGGATCATCGGCCAAAAGGTGATCGTAGTGCCGCAGGTGCGAGCCGCAGCCGCCGGCGTTGGAGATGATGGCGTCAACCTGCGTGGGATCGATGAGGTCGAGCTGGCGGCGGGCGAGGTCGCGGGCGGCGACCACGTCACCGTTGTGCGCGTGGAGCGAACCGCAGCAGGGCTGCACCGGCGGCGTGAAGACCTCGCAGCCGTTCTCGACGAGGACATCCACCGTGGCGCGGTTGATCTCGCTGAAGATGAGGTCCTGCACGCAGCCCGTAAGCACGGCGACGCGGTAGCGCTTCACGCCTCGGGCCGGCTCCACCGGCGCGATGAGCTGATGGGAAAACTTGGCCCGGATGACCGGCGTCTGCGGCTCGAGTTCGCCCAAGCGTCCGGGCACAAGCTTGATCAACCCGGTGCGTCGCGCGAAGCCCTGGAGTCCGCTCACCTGCCAAAGCCAGATCAACCTTCCGGCGAAGCGCAGCAGGCGCGGTCGCGTGAAGATGAACCGCAGCGCGAACCAGCGGATGAAGTCCCGCTTCGGCGAGTCGAGCACCCCCTGCCGCTCCACCTCGATGCGCGCGGTCTCGAACAGCTCCGCGTAGTTCACCCCCGCGGGACAGGCCGAGGTGCACGCGAGGCAGCCGAGGCAGTAGTACATCTCCTCCCCAAAGCCCTTCGACACCTCGAGCTCCCCATCCGCAATCGCCCGCATGAGCGCAATCCGCCCGCGCGGCGAATGCCGCTCCCGCCCGGTCTCGGCGTAGGTCGGGCAAGTCGGCAGGCACATGCCGCAATGCATGCATTGCTGCAGCACCGCGTAGTCCAGTTGGCGCAAATGATGGCCGCCTTGCGCGGCGGACGGTTCAGCAGGCATTCGCTTCGAGCGCAGAGGTTCTTCCGGGATTGAGCATCTCGTCCGGATCGAATGCGGCCTTCATCCGGCGCATGATGGCCGCGCGGCCCTCAGCCTGCGGCGGAACGGAACCGGGCGCGCCGGCGAGGGCGTCGGCACCGGCTGGCGGACAGGCGCTGTCCGGCCGGAAGGTTTCGCTCAGGATTTTTCGCAGAGCCGCATCTTCCGCGTCCGAGGCGGTCCGGACCGCCTCGGCTCCGTGCCGGTTCGCGAGGTC
>CAZGJB010000359.1:0-3264 GCA_964526145.1 uncultured Opitutaceae bacterium | reverse complement strand
GTGGCTCGCATTTCTAATTCTAATCACAAGCCTTCTACTTATCACATGCGCGGCGACCGGCTATTTCTGGTTGGTCATCCCGTGCGGATTGTGGATCACATTTTACCTTTCGATTTGGATTAGCCGATCCCAAAATAGGCCGAACCACACGGCAGAACCAGCCTCGCCAAGCCGAGGTGGTTCATCGTAACGTTACCCAGGCCATCTTTTGCCTGATTCTCGATCATGTTTTAGGCCCAGAGACCAAGATTCCGGACTAGATATGCCCGAAATGGGCTAGGAGTAATGGTTCAATCACTAGCTTGTTAAGATAGCTACGGCAGGGGCCGTCTGCTATGACGGGATCGTCTAGCATGCTCGGAGGAGTCCGATCTGGACCTGGACTTCGGTAGGCGTGCAGAGGCAACTCCATCGAGGCATGCCCTATGAATAGAAAGCTTAGTCAACCGAACCACGCGCTAACTCTTCGGGCGTAAAGATAAGCTCCTTTTCGTAGTGTGAAATCGTGTCGCTTGAAAGGAGCGCTGCTCGAATTTTCCGAAGTGACTCCATGGGGAGATCCTTCTGGAAGTATCCAACTTCTTTTCTTTTCATCTTCTCGGCGATCTCAGGTGGCGTCTTCCTGAATAGTTTGGTGCATTCGATTGCCGATGTTTCATCGAACGGCTTGTAGTCGTCGTGAGAAATTACGACAACTAGATCGGGCCTTTCCTTGTTTCTTGCTAACGCCTTTTCTACCTTAGAAGTCGCAACGCAAAGAAGCAGGACGTTCTGGCTCAGAGGGTCTCGATTTACTACGATGAAATAGTGGGGCTCCGGCGACGACAGGGATCTTTCACTGAAGTAATAGACGGTTCCCGCGCGCAGACACAGCGTGATCTCCAATGGGAGCCTCGTGTCTGGCATGAAGCGATGTCGTTACCACTTTGCCTCGAATGCGGCAGTCTCTCGCAATCCTTCTATCATGGCGTCTCTAGCTTCGGGCGAGAGAGGATAGCATGGATCAGCGTCTTCTGGGTCTGCCAAGAAATCCTGGTATTCCATCGAAATTCTCGAACTGGACTTAAGATGCTCCTTCCAGCGTAGCCATTCAGGGTATTTGTGAGTGTATTCGGCGAGTTGGAATTGGTCCATGTATCCGAAATTATCCCATGCCCAATTTAATGCAGAAACGTCTGAATTGGAGAGTAATCGCGTATCAGGTGCAGCAATCTTCTGAAAAGTTTGCTTGTCGATCGTCTGAATAAAACCCTGCGCATATTCGCGCTCATTGTCGCCGAGAAAAGGGCCACTTTCGGCCAAGTCTTTAGTCCCGGAGGGAACCGGACCGTAATCCATGGCAAAGTATGCGTCGCCCGTGATTGGGCGACCAAACCGCCGAAAGTGGTAGCGGTCGGCAAAGAAGATCAGTTTCAGGGCCTTCATCTTGTTCGTAGGCCCCCCTTGTTTAGAGGCCAAGTATGCAAGCGCCTGAGTCGCCTTCTGGTGATCGAAGGTAAATGGCATCATGGTCAAATATCGGCTCATCTCCCCTTTAAGCGAGCGAAAAAGCCAGTTTTCCCTCGCGTTGCTTGGCGCAGGCACCTTGGGCAACCGTGTTGTCGCAAACTGCTACTAATCATAACTAAACTGGTTCCTACGCATTTCCGATGAACCCATTTCAAGCTCAACCTTGGCACTTGCTGTGCCATGATCTCTTGCATTGCCCGGCACGGGGGGTTCGGTGTTGGGTTCTTCTGCGACCGGGCCCACGCCCCCATCCGTGGTCATCGCGAAGTGTCTCCGAGAACGTCTGGGACCTTTTGCAATGCCGCAGAGAGCTGTAGGTGGTCTTCATGAGTGTAGCGCCTACTGACATCGGCGTTACGATGCCCGACGAGCCGCATTCTCGTCATTTCTGGCACCCCTTCGGCGTTCAGCCAGGTGTTTAGCGAGTGTCGCAGCGAGTGAAGACCGTATTCAGCGACTTTCCTGCCGACTTGGCGCACAGAATTGGTCTCGTGCTCGCGCGCTCGCTTTGAATACGGCTGCCGAATGCCGATGCGAGGCAGCACAAACTCCCTGAAGTGTTTGGATAGCGTGCGCCCCGGCTTCGTTCCGAGATGGGTCATTATTAACCCTGTCTTGGCACTAGCCTTCCTTTTCCGCGCCATGAGATGCTTTCTCACGGCCGGATGCATCGGCATTTGGTGCATGTCGGCGCCTTTTGTCCGTTTCAGCCAGAGCCACGAGTTGGCAAGGTCGACCCGTTCCCAAGTCAATTTGGAGACCTCCTGCTGACGCCCGCCCGTGTAGCCGCAGATCAAGACGAGTGTTTGCCAGTCTTCGTGAAGCCGCACCCCTCGCTTTGAGGGCCTGTTAGGATTCGCGGCTTCGTAAAGACTGCGGAATTGCTCAACCGTAAACGGGCGCCGCGACTGGGGACGATTGCGAGAGCCCGTGACGCGAAGGCCGTCGACGGGATTCGTGCGCAGTGCCTGGCTCGCGACGGCGATTCGGAACGCTTGGCCGAGGATGTTCAGTGACTTATTGATGGTGCCTCCGCCCTTGCCCGCCAGCAGCTCTTGATCGCGAAATTCGCTCATCACGTGATGGCTAACGTCCGCTAGAGAAATTATGTTCTTCCTTTCTGCGAACGACAGAAACTGCGTGAGGGTGGTCTTGTAATTTTCCTTCGTTTTCACCGATACGAGCAGCGATTTGGACTTGAACCATTGCTCCAGGTGTTCGCGTAGAGAAATCGTCTGAGCCGTTGAGACGCTTGTGGCCGCGGCCACTTTTTCCAAGAAGCTGCGAGCCAGCAGCTCGGTGTGGCGCTTCTCCGACGCGGCTTTGGCAACTTCCTCGCAGCTCATCGCAATCATCATCGCTGCACTTTTTTCGTAAAGCCCCGTCGCTTTCTGCGTTCGCCTGAAGACGGGTTTGCCGTTTGCGGAGATTTCGCCGGTCGGCTCGCGGAAGCAGGCATAGTAGGGGCCCGTGGGGCTGAATTGTTTGACGGAAGCCATAGGTTGTGGGGAGTGCGGGTGGTTACTTGGGAGTGGTCTGACTCAATCACTGTAGCAGCATGCCAAGGCCCTTCCGGGAGTGCAGCGAACGGCGTTGATAGGGCACGATCCGCCCCTGGGGAGGGGAGGGTAAAAACAGCTAAACACCGTATAATAATACGGTGTTTAGCCTCGTTTTGGTCAACTAACTTTTTCTGTCGGAATTGGCGTCCAGCGCACTCGGCGGTGGTGCCGGCAAAGCACTTTTGCCCCCCCC
>CAZGJB010000358.1:0-3267 GCA_964526145.1 uncultured Opitutaceae bacterium | reverse complement strand
GCCGGCCGATCGCCAATGCGGCGGTGACGCTGTGGGCGGCCGGCGAGGCAGTTGCGGCAGACGCCGCAGACGATGTGGCCCTCGCCGTCGACGAGGTCGCCGGGCTTGAAATTGAGGACGTTGTCACCGACCTGTTCGACGACGCCGACGAACTCATGGCCGATGACCATGGGCGGCTTGATCGTCTTCTGCGACCAGTCGTCCCAATTGTAGATGTGGACATCGGTGCCGCAGATGGAGGTTTTCTTGATCTTGATCAGGACGTCGTTGATGCCGGGCTTGGGCACGGGCACCTCCGTCAGTTGGAGGCCGGGGCCGGCCGTAAGCTTGGCAATGGCGCGCATCGTTTTAGCGGGCATAATTGGTTGGGTGGTTTTCCTCGGAGTGTGGCGCGGCGGTGCAGCGAAACAACCCCTAAGCCGCCGCATGACGCAGTCTTAGCGCGGTTAATGCCGTCGGTCACCGGGCGAATAGCTGCGCGCGACCCGGCGAGCGGCAGATAGGGGTTGGCATCGCGGCCCGGCCTGTGAAATGTGTCCGGGTCCTGCCATGGAAAACCGCTTCTACAACGCCTTCGATGCCGAGCCGTATGGGGGCGCGCGCAAGCCGGACTACCGCAATGCGTTCCAGATCGATCGCGACCGGATCATCCACGCGCATGCCTTCCGCAAACTGCAGTCGAAGACGCAGGTGTTCCTCTCGGGTGAATACGATTTCTACCGCACGCGGCTGACCCACTCGATCGAGGTGTCGCAGATCGGTCGTTCCATCTGCCATTTTCTCCGTTCCAAGAGCGGCCTGCTGCGGAGTGATTTCTACATCGACAGCGACCTCGTCGAGGCAGTTTGCCTGGCGCACGACCTGGGCCATCCGCCGTTCGGGCACTCGGGCGAGCGCACCCTGCAGGAACTGATGGTCAGGTGGGGCGGTTTTGAGGGCAACGCGCAGACCCTGCACCTCCTCACCGAGACCATCTACCAAAACGAGGCCGGGGTGCGCGGGCTGCACCCGACGCGCGCGCTCCTCGACGGCGTGCTGAAGTACAAGAAGCTCTTCCGCGAGTTTCAGCGCCCGCCGAGCAACCATTTCCTCTACGACGGGCAGGAGAAGTACCGCACCTTTGTCTTTCAGGGCCGGAAGATCCCCGCGGGCCTGCATGCGGGCGAGAAGCTGAACCTCTTCAAGAGCATCGAGTGCCAGATCATGGACTGGGCCGACGATGCCGCCTATTCGCTCAACGACATCGTGGATGGCGTTAAGGCGGGATTCCTCACCGTCGAGAGCGTCGAGCAATGGGCGGGGGACCAGGCGATCGGGCCCGAGGAGCAGCGGCATCTGGACCGCCTGTTCCAGGCCATCCGCACCGACCGGCTCGAGGGTGTGTTTGGCGGACGAATCGGGGGGTTCATCCAGGCGTGCCGGCTGCGCGAGCGCGACAATTTCATGGCGGGACTGACCAACCGCTACCGCTACGAACTCGTGGTCGAGGAGAGTGCCTTGCGCGAGGCGCTGTTCTTCAAGCGGATGGCCAACGACATCATCTTCGAGAGCCCCCAGCTGCAGCAGATGGAGCACAAGGCGCGCCGCGTCCTGTTCGACCTGTGGGAATCCTGCTGGCACAACTACGTCGAGAAGCGCGGTCGCGTGATCAACATCCTGCCGCCCCAGGTCGGCCGCCTGATCGAGGCCGAACGCACGCGCCAGGGAAAGGCGCGTCGCATCTGCGACTACCTGTGCGGTCTCACTGACGGCACCATTGTGCGCACCTATCGCCGCCTGTTCGATCCGGAGTTCGGCAGTATCCGCGATCTGAGCTGATCAGGCCGTCAGGCCAGGGTGGCTGGCTTGGGTGCCAAGTGGCCGGCGGCCACGGCGTCGTCGATCATTTTGACGGCATACGCCCACAGCTCTTTCGAGCCGTCGGCCACGTGCGCGTTGCGCGCCAGCACCCGATCCTGGGTGACACCGTGCTTTTGCCAGGCATGGCCCTGGGTGCGGCAGTTGAGCAGCATCGGGTGAAACCGGTCGCACGCCGCGGCGAATTTCGCCTCCGGGGTCTGCTTGGCCTCGAACTCGTCCCAGAGCGCGCGGAACTCGCGAGTCTGGTCGGGCGGCAGCAGGCCGAAAATCCGGTCGGCGGCCCGCGCCTCGCGCTCGTGCTGGTCGGCCATGTTCTTGACGTCGTAGGCGAAGGTGTCGCCGGCATCGATCTCCACCAAGTCGTGGATCAGCACCATCTTGAGGATGCGGAGCACGTCGAGGGGCTGGTGATTCGAGTGCTCGGCCAGGACCACAACCATGAGGGCGAAATGCCAGGAATGCTCGGCGCTGTTCTCGGCCCGGCGGCTTTGGGTCAGGACGGTCTGGCGAAAGACCTCCTTGAGTTTGTCGACCTCGACAATGAACCCGATCTGGCGGCGCAGGCGTTCGGCGGCTGATTCCATCCGGCCATGCAATGCCTGCCGGAGTCGCGCGGCAAGCCTCCGCCTTCCACCGGGGCAATTCCGGGAGTGCCGCCCAGGGGTAGGGGACCCCCTCGGAGGGGGTATCCGTGTCATAAGTGCCACCTCTGACGGACTGTCCCCTTTTGTTTGTTTGCGTTTGGGGTGGCCGGCCATTTCGCTGGCAGGCCATTCTGCCCGCATGAAAGTCCTCGTTGCCGACAAGATCTCTGCCAAAGGTGTGGAATTCCTCCGCCGCCAACCCGGCCTGACGGTCGTGGAGGCGTATGGTTCGAGCCCGGAGAAGCTCCTCACCCTGGTCGGTGACGTGCAGGCGATCGCCGTGCGCAGCGAGACGAAGATCACCGCCGCGGTCTTTGCCGCCGCCCCGCACCTTAAGGTCGTCGGCCGCGCGGGCGTTGGCGTCGACAATGTCGACGTCGAGGCCGCGACCGAGCGCGGGGTGATCGTGATGAACACGCCCTCCGGCAACACGGTCGCCACGGCTGAGCTCACCTTCACCCACATCCTCTGCGGGGCGCGTCCGGTGCCGCAGGCCGCGGCCTCGATGCGCGCCGGCCAGTGGGACCGGAAGTCCTTTTCGGGCATCGAGCTTTTCCGCAAGACCCTCGGCGTCGTCGGCCTGGGCCGCATCGGCGGCGAGGTGGCGAAGCGCGCCCAGGCCTTCGGCATGCGCGTCGTCGCCTACGATCCCTACCTGGCACCGAGCCGCGCCAAGGCCATGCAGGTCGAGGCGGTGACGCTCGAGCAACTGCTGGCGGAGAGCGACTACATCACGGTCCACATGCCCCTGACCGAGGCCACG
>CAZGJB010000357.1:642-3275 GCA_964526145.1 uncultured Opitutaceae bacterium | reverse complement strand
CGAGGCGTTGCAGGAAACGATGCACGAACGCTGGATCCTCGTACATGTCGGCCATGATCTCCTCGCCGCGGAGGTCGAGGGCCAGGCTGAAGAATCCGCTCGTGCCGATGCCGTTGCGGATGTGGTCCACGGTGCGTCCGAGGAAGGTCAGCTGGCCTTCGTAGGTGGCCACCAGGTGCTCGTGGAAACGACGGATGGTGCCGATGATCCCACCGTCCTCAATGCTGGGGAGCACGAGCGCGTCGCATTCCTCCCGAGACAGGTGGCGCGAGCTGTTGGCGATGACCGTCTCGCGCCGGTACATGAGTTCGCAGTCGAAGGCGCCGGGCGCGACGGCTGGCCACAGGTCGACGCCGGTCATCCAACCCTCCTCGGGTGCTTCGCCGAGGACGAGGTCGTGGACCGGGATCTCGCGGCGACGGCGGGCCGCCTCGAGCTGCACCTGGAGCATGAGGTCGGGGTTCGTGTAGTATTCGCGGTAGTCGAGGCCGATCTCGTCGGCGTAGAACCCGTGCTGGCCGACCCATTCGCTGCATTTCAAAAGCACGCGCGTCGGCCGGTCGGCGGCATGTGCCTCGAGGGCGGCCCGGGCCTGGGCGTTGTGGCGCGTGATCGCCGGCGACGCCGGATCGATCCCAAACGCGGTGCTCAGTTTCATGCCGGCCATCGTAGCAGGTCCGCGACGGGGCGGGAATGGCCCGCTTTACGATGTCATGTCAAAACCAACGCCGACCACCGCGGGTCTATTCGCCGACCATGAAGTAGGCCACGACACTGCCCACGTAGCAGGCGAGGCCGGCGACCAGGAGGCAGATCTCGGCGAAGAAGAGTTTCGTCTTGGCATTGCGGTAGCGCAGGATGCTCACGACGAGGGAGTGATCGTCTTCGGCCTTGAACTGCGTGACCCACTGGATCCGCAGGCTGCCGCCGAGGATCAGGAGCGTCGAGCCGAGGACCAGCAAAATGCCGAGCACCATGCTGGTGCGCGCGAAAAGCCCGGCTGCTGCAATCTTTGGGCCGGAGAACCCAGTGATCGTCAGCGCCAGCGTCGTGATCGTGAGCATGATCTGCGCCCTCGTCTGGAGCACCTGGAACTGCTGCATCAGCGTGTCGATCGCACCCTTGATCCCGCGCTCGCCCTGCTGGGCGAGGAGCTGTTCCGCCTCGGATTCGGGCGTCTCATGCAGATCGGTCGCGGGGACGGGATTTGCCATTTACACCCGCAACATGAAGGCGCATTCCTAGCCCTCCAATCTTATTATGATCATCGCCGATATCGCAAAAATACAGGGGCGCACCTTCCCGGCGCGCAGGTGGACTCGCGGCATGGTTGGCCAGGCTGGCCAGCCGATCCCGGCCAAGGGCTTTGCCATGGGCTACGTGGTGCTCGAGCCGAACGGCGGCCAGGTGCCATGGCATAACCAGGAGCAGGAGGAGGTCTACATGGTCATTCAGGGCCGCGGCGAGATCTGCGTCGGCACCGAGCGCCAGGAGATCTCGGCCGGTCAGGCGGTCTTTCTGCCGCCGACGGTTTTCCACCAGTTGACCAACATCGGCGACACGCCGCTGCACATGATGTACATCTATTGCCCGGGTGGCGACGTCGCGCATTGGCGGCAGGAGTTGGACGGCACGCTGCCGCCGGCCGGGGTCGGCCCGACGCCGTCGCTGCCCGCCGGGGCGCAGCCGCAATGCACGAAGGCCCCCGGGGCCTGAGGCGCGGTCACAGGGAACGTAAAAACGCGCTGGGCGTCTGGCCGGTCTGCCGGCGGAACCAGCGCGTGAAATAATTGGGATCCTCAAAGCCCACCTTTGCCGAGGCCTCGGCCACCGAGGATTCGCGGCGCAGGGCGGCTTGGGCAGCCTCGAGCCTCATGCGGTTGCGCGTGGCTTTCAGGCCGAAGCCGGTTGCGCGCTTCAGCTTGCGCGTCAGGTGGTCACGATGAAATCCGGCCTGGCGCGCGACCGCCGCCAGCGGTTGTGCGGCATCGAGCAGCGGGCGGACTTTCTCCAGGATGGGCGCGGCAGGCGTTTGGACCGCGGTCGGGCGGGAGGGACCGAGGAGGCGGGCCACGACGGCGAGGATGTTTGAGTAATCGGCGAGGGTGGGGCGCCCCTTATGGGGCACCTTGGCGAGCAATTGACTGAGTTCGTTCAGGGTGGCAGGGCTCAGGCGCCGATGAAGGGCCCGGCGCGTGCGGCTGGCGTCGGTGCTCTCGTAGTCGAGCACCAGGCAGACGGGGCGGCCGGGACCGGTGGCCGTGTACCCGTGGGCAATCCCGGCCGGGATGACGAACAGGTCGCCGGTCCTTGCCGACCGAACCTGCCCCTTGACGAGTTGCTGGCCCTCGCCGCTCAGATACAGGATCAGCTGCGAGTAGGCATGGGCGTGGGGGGCGACCTCCGTTTCTCGGTGCCGGTTGAGCTGCAGCTTGCGCAGCACAAAGCCCAGCGCGTGGATCTCGATCTTCTGGACGAGGATGGGGCTCCAGGAAGGCATGCGTCGGTTTTGTGCTAGCAAAAGTCGGGATTGTCCTAACGCAAGCCGGGGCTTTAGCCTAAGCTTTCCCTTCACTCCCGGGGGGGCGGGGGGGGGGGGGGGGGGGGGGGGGGGGGGGGGGGGGGGGGGGGGG
>CAZGJB010000357.1:0-632 GCA_964526145.1 uncultured Opitutaceae bacterium | reverse complement strand
CACGCACAAAGTCGGTATCATCATGAACGGCGTCACCGGACGCATGGGCACCAACCAGCACCTGATCCGCTCCATCAAGGCGATCATCGATCAGGGCGGCATCAAGCTGAACGATTCCGAGGTGATCATGCCCGATCCGATCCTCGTCGGTCGCAGCGAGACCAAGCTCGCCGCACTCGCCGCCCGCACCGGCGTGAAGCGCTACACGACCAATCTCGATGCCGCGCTCGCCGACAAGGGGAACCAGATCTACTTCGACGCGACCCTGACCGGCCAGCGTCCCAATGGTGTGCGCAAGGCTATCGCCGCCGGGAAGCACATCTACTGCGAGAAGCCCACCGCCACGACCTCCGCCGAGGCCCTGGCCCTCGCGAAGGAAGTCACCGCCGCCGGCCTCAAGAACGGCGTCGTGCAGGACAAGCTCTGGCTGCCCGGCCTGCTCAAACTGAAGTACCTCATCGACACCGGCTTTTTCGGCAAGATTCTCTCCGTCCGCGGCGAATTCGGCTACTGGGTCTTCACCGGCGAGTACGACAAGCTGCAGCGCCCGTCCTGGAACTACCGCAAGGAGGAGGATGGCGGCATCATCGTCGACATGCTCTGCCACTGGCAGTACGTGATCCAGAACCTGT
>CAZGJB010000356.1:0-3294 GCA_964526145.1 uncultured Opitutaceae bacterium | reverse complement strand
CATGATCGGCCAGTAGACGGCGTGCGGCGGCACGAGGATGTCCTTGCCGATGACATGCCAGTTCGCGGGCCACAGGCCCGGCCGGTCGGCGACGGCCGAGTAGTAGTTCAGCAGGGCGTCGAACCAGACATACGTGACGTAGTCGGGCGCGAACGGCAGCGGGATCCCCCACTCCAGGCGCTCGCGGGGCCGCGAGATGCAGAGGTCGTTGAGCGGATCCTTGAGGAACTCGAGGACCTGCTTCTGGCGGAAGGCCGGGAAGATGAAGTGCGGATGCTTGGTCAGGTGGTCCACCAGCCAGTCCTGATACTGCTTCAGCTTGAAGAAGTAGTTGCGCTCCGTGATCTCGGTGACCTCGCCGAAAATCTCCGGCCACGTGCCGTCAGGGTTGCGGTCCTTTTCCTGGAGAAACTGCTCCTGGCGCGTGGAATAGAAACCCTTGTACTCGGCGAGGTAGATCTGGCCCTGGTCGAAGAGCCGCTGGAGGATCTCGGCGACGACCGTCTTGTGCCGCGCCTCGGTGGTGCGGATGAAGTCGTCGTTCGAGATGTTGAGCTTGGGCAGGAGCGCGCGGAACTCGGCGCTCACCTCGTCGGCGAACTGCTGCGGCGAAACCCCGCGCTTGCGGGCGCTCTGCTGGACCTTCTGGCCATGCTCGTCCACGCCGGTCAGGAAATGCACCTTGTCACCCATCATCCGGCGATATCGGGCAATGACGTCCGTCAGCACCTTTTCGTAGGCATGGCCCAGGTGCGGCGAACCGTTCACGTAGTCGATCGCGGTGGTGATGTAGAACGAGTTCATGGGTTGAGCGGGACAAGGAAACGAGACCGGTGCCAAATGTCGAAAGTTTTGCTAAACCCGTTCGCCTGTCCGGAAACGGTTTGCGTGGTGGGCGCGGCCGACGCAGTTTGGCGCGACCGCGCATGCCCAGCCTCGCCCGCCTGTTTATTCTGTCCGCCGTGCTCCTCGGCCTGTTCCTGGCCGCCGTGCTGGTCGCGCAGGGCTGGCTGCGGCGTCAGGACGAGCGGCTGCGGGCCGAGGCCATCGCCACCCGCCGCGCGCAGTTTCAGCAGGCCGCCGCCCTCTTGCCGGCCGCCCCGGAGACCTGGACCGAACGCCAGCGCGCGCAGCTCGCCGCGGCCATCGATGCCGAGGTAACCGTGCTGGCGCCGGGATCCGTGGCGCCCGAGGTCCCCGCCGGAAATCTCGGCTTCGTCGCCGAGCTGGCGGCGACCGGGGTCGGCGCGCCCGTCAAGGTGGCCGTGTCGTTCGCGCTGCCGCCGCTGCTGCGTCTGCCGCTGATCCACTTTCGCACGTGGGCGTTCCTGCTGGTGCTGGCCCTTGCCATCATGCTGCTCTTCATCGCCCTCGCGACACTGTGGCCGCGGCAGATCGGCAGCGCCACCAGCGACTCCCGCACGCCTTGGCGCGTCACGAAACGCGAGATGGGCAGCCTGGAGCAGCTGGCCAAAGTCTCCGCCGCCCAAAGCACGGCCCTCGCCGAGGCGCGTGACGTGCAGCAGCGCACCGAGCAGGACCTGCTCCTCAACCAGCGCCTGCTCAACCAATCGCTCGAGGAGAAGATCCGCCTCGGTCGCGATCTCCATGATGGCCTGATCCAATCCCTCTACGCCGCCGGGCTCACCCTCGAATCCATCCGGCCGTTGATTCCGGAGAATCCCGCCGAGGCGGACCGCCGCCTCGAGCAGTGCCTCGCCCAGCTCAACGCCGCCATCCGCGATGTGCGGAACTACATCACCGGGCTCGCGCCCAATGAATTGCGCCGCCTGAGCTTCGGCGCCGCGATCGAGCTGTTCATCCGCGAGCTGCGGGCCGGACGCGAAGTCGAGTTTGCGCCGACGATCGACGAGGACGCCGCGGCTGCCCTGCCCCCTGAGCGCACCCTCGAGGTCCTGCAGATCGCCCGCGAAGCGATCAGCAACAGCCTCCGCCACGGCGGCGCGACTCGTCTCAGTGTTCGCCTGCATCGCAGCGGCGAAGAGGTCGGCCTGCTGGTGCAGGACAACGGGACCGGCTTCGACCCCGGCAGCCGCGCCGGAACCGGCCATGGGCTGGGCAACATGCAGGCCCGCGCGGACTACCTGGGGGCCGTTTTGCGCATCGACAGCCGCCCCGGCGATGGCACACGTGTGGTCCTGACGATCCCCGTCTCCTGATCCGATGACCCAAACAAGCTCCAATCCCGTCCGCGTCCTGCTGGTCGACGACAGCGAGCTTGTCCGCGCCGGCCTGCGCGCCCTGCTGAGCGGGGATGCGCGTCTCGACCTCGTCGGCGAAGCCGGGAGCGTCGCCGCCGCCATCGAGGCCAGCGGACGCCTCAATCCCGACGTTGTCCTCCTCGATCTCCGCCTGCCCGACGGCAACGGCTTCGACGCCTGCCGCCGCATCCTGCAGCGGCAACCGGACGTGCGGGTGCTGGTGCTGACCTCGGTGGTCGACGAGAGCATGGTCGACGAAGCCATCCGCGCCGGCACGCACGGTTACCTGCTCAAGGAGATCAACGCTCGCGGGCTCATCCAGGCGATTCTCGATGTCGCCGCCGGCAAATCCATCCTCGATCCGGCCATCACCGCCCGCGTGCTGCAACTCGTCCGCAGCGGCTCCGGTTCCGCCGGCGCCAATCTCTCCACGCTTTCGACGCAGGAGCGCCGCGTCCTCGCCTGCATCGCCGCGGGCAAGACCAACAAAGAGGCGGGCGCGGAGCTCGGCCTGAGCGAGAAAACGGTCAAGAACTACCTAGGCAACATCTTCGAGAAGCTCCACGTGACCCGCCGCGCCCAGGCCGCCGCGTTGTTTGCGCAGGAAAAGCGGATTCCGGGTTAAGGCGGGGGCGCCATCTTTCCCCCCCTAGAGTCCTTCGGCCCTACGGTTCCTAGAGTCCTTTGTCAGACCGTACGCCTCTTTTGGCCTACTGCGTCAGGTGATAGCATCCTGACGTGCGCAAACCAACTGCATCCCTTGACGCCCGGGGCATGACCTTGGTCGAAGTGATGGTCGCCCTGTTCCTCATGGCGACGGTCATGGTCGGCTTCCTCGGCGCGAACATCCAGTCCCGCCGTGTCACCGAGGCGAGCGTGCTGCACGCCGCCGCGACGAGCATGATCTACGGCATCATCGAGCAGATCAAACAGCTCGATTATGCGACGCTGCTGCCCAACTACGAGACCGACCCGTTCGCGCCCACGTCGAAGACGCCGCCCTACATCCGCGTGCGCCTGAACCAGTCCACGGTCGTCTGGCTCCAGGTCGTGCACACGCTGGCCTCGACCG
>CAZGJB010000355.1:0-3298 GCA_964526145.1 uncultured Opitutaceae bacterium | reverse complement strand
GGGGTGGCAGCCGGATCGGCCCGCATCCAGGGGATGAGGGCCAGGGTGAGAACCGTGAGAAGCTTGAAACGCATGTTGGTGTGTAAGTCGCCTAATCGGCGCCGATGTTTCCTCCGCGAGCCGCGAAACTTGACAGCCCTCCCGGCCGGTTGAAAGTGCATTCTTTGCGGTTCCGACCGTCCCCCGCCCGTTCATGCCCGCCATCAAGCCCACCTGCGTCCGCGACCTGAAGTTGCGGGTGAATCTCGCCGACGTCATTGGGCGGGTCGTGACGTTGCGCAAGGCCGGCGGCTCGCGGCTTAAAGGCCTCTGCCCCTTTCACAACGAAAAGACGCCCTCGTTCCACGTCGATCCCGACAAGGGCTTCTACAAGTGCTTCGGCTGCGGCAAGGCCGGCGACGTCATCACCTTCGTGCGCGAGACCGAGCAACTGGGCTTCACCGAGGCCATCGAGGCCCTGGGTCAACGCTTTGGCATCGTGATCGAGTACGAGGAGGGTGCCGGCCCGTCGCGCGAGGAGCGCTCGCTGCGCCAGGAGATCTTCGAGATCCACGAGCTCGCCACCGAGCACTACCATCAGGCCTTCAAGGCCGCGACGCCCGTGGGCACGTTCATGCGCGAGTATTGGACGACGAAGCGCAAGTTCGCCCCGGAGATCGCCGACGAGTTCAAGATCGGAGCCGCCGCCCCGGGCGACGACGGCCTCGGCGCGCTGCTGCTGAAGCGCAAGTTCTCCGAGGAGGCCCTCCGCCAGTGCGGCCTGTTTTTCGTGCGCGACGGTGCGATGTTCGGCCTCGGCTCGCTCCGCCCCCGCTTCCGCGGCCGGCTGATGATCCCGATTCGCGACCATCAGGGCCGCGTGGTGGCCTTCACCGCGCGCCAGACCGACCTCACCCCCGAGGACGATCCCGCCCGTGAGGCGAAGTACGTCAACTCGCCCGAGACGCCCGTCTTCACGAAGGGCAACCTGCTCTTCAACCTCGACCGCGCCCGCACCGCCGTCGGCGAGGGCCGCCCGTTCGTCCTCGTCGAGGGCCAGCTCGACGCCCTCCGCTGCTGGAGCGTCGGCCTCAAGACCGCCATCGCCCCGCAGGGCACGTCGATCACCGAGACCCAGCTCGTGCTGCTGCGGCGCTACCACCTGCAGGTCGAGTGCTTCTTCGACAGCGACGCCGCCGGCCAGAAGGCCGCGTTCCGCTTCCTCCCCATGGCGCTCAAGGCCGGGCTCGAGGTGCGCTTCCTTCAGCTCGCCGGCCAGGAGAAGGTCGACCCCGACCTGCTCTTCCTCGAGCGCGGGTTGCCCGTGTACGCCGAGCTGCAGCGCGACGCGATGTCGGCCATGACCTTCGCGTGCCGGTCCGTCCTGCCGCGGCCCGCGGGCGCGAGTTCCGAGCAGAAATCCCGCGCCGCCCAGGCCGTGCTCGAGCTGATCGCCGCCGCCGAGTCCGAGGTCTCACGCACCGAGTTCGTCGCCGAGACCGCCCGGCTGCTGCAGCTCACCCCGGCCGCGCTGCAGCGCGATTTCCAAAGCCTGACTTCCCGCCAGCAGCGCCAAAGCGCCGCGCGGCCCGCCACCGCCGCGAACCCGGCCCCGGCCCCGCGCGTCACGGCCGGAGTCACACCCGAGCACGAACTGCTCATGCTCTGCCTCCATTTCGAGGAGGTGGGCAAGCCGCTCAGCCGCCTCCTGCCCCACGAATGGATCGATCGCAACCACCCCGCCGGCGTGCTGCTCAACCGCTTCCTCGGCGAGTTCGAGCACGACTCCTGGCCAGGGCGCGAGCACCTCGATCCGCTGCTGGAAACCCCTGAGGAAAAAGCGCTTGTCGCCTCCCTGCTCTTCGATACGCCTGGTTGCGATGATCCGGCCAAGAACGTCAGCGAGGGCGTCAGCCAATTGCGCCTCCGCGCCCTCGAGCCGCGCCTGCGGCAAATAGAACTTGCGTTGGCCAACATCGGGGCGGACAGTAATTCTGACCCAATTTCACTCTTAAAAGAACGCTCCGAGATCCAACGCCAGCTCCGCCAACCGCTCCGTCTGCCTGCCACCGCCTGAGGGCTGCCCCCTAATTTTCAACCATGTCGCGTAAAGCCAAGTCCGCCAATTCCGAAGCCCAAGCCGAAGCCGTCGAAGCCGCCCTGGAAAAGACCGTCGAAGCCAGCGCAGGCACCGATCTCGCGGCCGGCAACGCCGGAATCAACGAGAAGATCCGCCAGCTGATCCGGCACTCCAAGGAACAGGGCTACCTCACGTTCGACGACATCAACGAGGCCCTGCCCGAGTCGGTCGAGAACCAGGAGGAAATCGACAACGTCCTCTCCATTCTGCAGAACCTCGAGATCGAGATCCTCGAGCCCGACCAGGTCGACGATTTCAAGCAGCGCATGGAGGAGGCCGAGGAGGAGGAGACCCGCTCCTCGCAGCACGACATCCTCGACGACCCGGTCCGCATGTACCTCAAGCAGATGGGCCAGGTCCCGCTGCTGACGCGCGAGCAGGAAGTCGAGATCTCCAAGCGCATCGAGAACGCCGAGCTCAAGGCGCAGACCGCGCTCTTCGAAGCTTCCGCCGTCGGCGCCTACATCGCCGGCCTCGGCGCCAAGCTCCTCACCCGCGAAGAACGCTTCGACCGCATCGTCATCGACAAGAAGATCGACAGCCGCGAGGCCTACTTCAAATCCCTCCCCAAGCTCGTCGAGACCACGCAGAAGGCCGAAGCCGGCGTCGCCGAGGCCTGGGCGGAGTACCAGAAGGCCCGCACCGAGGCCGACAAGAAGCGCATCCTCACCAAGTACCGCAAGCGCGAGAACCTCCTGCGCGCCAACTTCGGCAAGTTCTACTTCAAGCTCAAGGTGTACGAGGAATACCTCGAGCAGCTGCGCCCCGTGCTCAACGAGATCGAGCACCTCCAGGCCCAGCTCGAGCGCGCCAAGCACCCGAAGACCAAGAAGGACGCGAACATCGACCCGAAGGCCATCCAGGCCCGCTTCAAGCAGCTCGAGGCCGCCCAGCGCATCGCCCCGGCCAACCTCCTCGCGGTCGTCGCGCAGACCATGGTCCATGTGCGCGAGGCCCACAAGGCCAAGACCGAGATGGTCGAGGCCAACCTGCGCCTCGTCATTTCCATCGCCAAGAAATACACGAACCGCGGCCTCTCCTTCCTCGACCTCATCCAGGAGGGCAACATGGGCCTCATGAAGGCCGTCGAGAAGTTCGACTACCGCCGCGGCTACAAGTTCTCCACCTACGCCACCTGGTGGATCCGCCAGGCCATCACCCGCTCGATCGCCGACCAGG
>CAZGJB010000354.1:0-3308 GCA_964526145.1 uncultured Opitutaceae bacterium | reverse complement strand
TTTCCAGATGCCTCCTCGCGCGACGCAAAAACAGGCTCATGGCGCCAGTATGCGGCACCGCCCGGGCGGCGCCGAGCCCCGGGGTTTTCTTCCTGTAGGGCGGGTCAGCCCTGGCGGACCCAGGCGGCGAGCGCCGGCGGGAGCGGCACCCGTTCACGCAGCTTGAGGGACGTGCTCACGTGCTCGGTGCGGAGGCGCGCGGCGAGCTTCTCGATGGGGTTGAGGCGGAAGAGCTCGTAGGTGATCGCGAAGGAATTCTCCGAGAGGGACTCGGGGCGGACCGTGATGCGGATGCGGTCGCCGACGCGCAGCGGGCGGAGATACTCGGCGCTGCTTTTCGCGACGGGCACCACGAGATCGTCGGCCGAAAAGAACGCGGCGACATTCAGCCCGGCCGCGGCCAACGCCTCCTCGTACGCCTCATGGCACATGGCAAAATAGTTGGGGAAGAAGACCACGCCGGCAGCGTCCGTGTCGGGGAAGTGGATCGTGCGTAGGTAGGCGAAGGGCATCGCGGGACAGCGTGGGGAAATGAGGCGTGACGGCGATCTGGTTTTTGCAGGAGGGAACAGAAAGAGCTGAGGGGGGATAGCAGACATTTGGGATGCCTGAGAAATGAATGTGGAAATCAGGAACACAGGAACAAGGCATGGGTAGGGTCGCCGTTTTCCAGAGTTCCTGAGTTCCACATCAAATCCGGTCTGGGCATGTGTGACCTTCGCGGTTGAAATCCTCCGCTTCGAATCCCAGAACACGCTGCCATGACGAAGAACGAGATCGCAGACGTGCTGGAAGAGATCGGGCTGCTGCTGGAGCTCAAGGGCGAGAATCCGTTCAAGATCCGCGCCTACCAGGCCGGGGCGCGGGCGCTGGAGGCGCTCGAGGCGGCGGAGCTGGAACGGCTGATCGCGGCGGGCGAGCTGGGCACGATCAAGGGGTTCGGCGATGCGCTGGTGCAGAAGATCACGGAATTGCACGCGACGGGCCGGTTGGAGTTTCACGAGAAGCTCAAGGCGTCCATCGCTCCCGGTCTCGTCGAGATGCTTTCGATCCCCGGCCTCGGGCCGAAGAAGATCCGGGCCCTGCACGCCAAGCTGGGCATCGACGACATCGCCGGGCTGACGGCCGCGTGCGCGGACGGGCGCGTGGCGCAGCTGGACGGGTTCGGTGAGAAGTCGCAGGAGAAGATCCTCGCCGGCATCCGGCACCGCGAGGCCTACGGCAAACGGCATCTCTGGTGGGACGCCCAGGAGGTCGCCGCCCCGATCCTCGCCGGCCTGCGGGCGCTGCCGGCGGTCGAGCGGGCGGAGGCGGCGGGCAGCCTGCGACGGAGGATGGAGACCATCGGCGATCTGGATTTCCTCGTGGCGGCGGCGGACAGCGCGCCGGTCGTCGCCTGGTTCACGGCGATGCCGGGCGTCAAGGAAGTCACCGCGCAGGGCGAAACCAAGGCGAGCGTGCGCCTGCAGGACGGCTTGCAGGCTGACCTGCGCATCGTGCCGGCCGATCAGTTCGTCTTTGCGCTGCATCATTTCACGGGGTCGAAGGACCACAACGTGCTCATGCGTCAGCGGGCGTTGGCGCGCGGGTTGTCGTTGAGCGAGTGGGGCCTCGTGCCGGCGGAGGGGGAGGGCACGGCGAAGGAGAAGGCGGCGAAGCGGATGGCGGAGGACGGAGGGCCTGCGGCGGGCACGAGGATTTCGAAGGAGGCGGAATTGTTTGCGGCGCTCGGGTTGCGGTTCATTCCGCCGGAGCTGCGGGAGGGGCGGGGGGAGATCGAGGCGGCGGAGGCGGGGGAGTTGCCGCGCCTCGTCGAACTGGCCGACCTGCGGGGGGCGTTCCACAACCACACGACCGAGTCGGATGGACGGAACACGCTCGCCGAGATGACCGCGGCGGCGGAAGCGCTGGGGTGGGAGTACCTCGGCATCGCCGACCACTCCAAGGCGAGTTTTCAGGCCAACGGCCTGAGCGAGGAGCGGCTGCGGAAGCAGATTGCCGCGATCCGGCAGCTCAACGCGACGAAGCAGTTCAAGACCCACGTCTTCGCGGGCGTGGAGTGCGACATCCTCGCCGACGGGCGGCTGGACTACGACGACGCGCTGCTGGGCGAGTTGGATTACGTGGTCGCATCGGTGCACAACGCGATGACGCAGGACGAGGCCACGATGACGGCGCGGATCATCCGCGCGATCGAGCACCCGGCCGTGACCATGCTCGGGCACCTGACCGGGCGTTTGCTGCTGCGCCGGGAGAGTTACGCGGTGGATGCCGCGAAGGTTATCGACGCGGCGGTGGCAAACCGGGTCATCATCGAGTTGAACGCGAGCCCGTGGCGGCTCGACATGGATTGGCGCCTCTGGCGCAAGGCGGCGGAGAAGGGGCTGTTGTGCGCGATCAATCCCGATGCGCACGAGACCGACGGCCTGCGCCATGTCGCCGCCGGGGTGAACAGCGCGCGCAAGGGCTGGCTGGTGAAGGACCAGGTGTTGAACACCCGTCCGCTGGCCGGGGTGGAGCGCTGGTTCCGCGAGCGGAAGTAGGCGGGGCTTGCGCAACCGGCAGGCGGCCCTAACTCTTGGTCCATGATCAAGGTTTTCGTCTCCGGCTGCTATGACATCGTCCATGCCGGTCACGTGCAGTTTTTCCGCGAGGCCCGCGCGCTGGGGGACCATCTCACCGTGTGCTTCGCCTCGGCCGAGGTGCTCTGGAAGCACAAGCGGCGCAAGAGCTCGCTGCCCGACGAGCACAAGCGCGCGCTGATCGCGGCGCTGCGCTCGGTGGACGAGGTCGTGATCGGCGAGGGCCTGGAGGAGGGCATCGATTTCCGGGAGCACTTCCTGCGCATCCGGCCGCAGATTTTGGCGGTGACGGAAGATGACAAGTATATGGACCTGAAACGCGCGCTGTGCGCCGAGGTGGGCGCGAAATACGTCGTGCTCCCGAAGACGCCGCCCGAGTTCAAACCCATCTCGACCACGGAGATCGTGCGCTACATCCGCGCGCCGCAGGAGGCGCCTCTCCGGGTGGATTTCGGCGGCGGCTGGCTCGATGTCCCGCGGTTCGCGCGGGCGGGGGCCTACGTGGTGAACTGCGCGATCTCGCCGACCGTGTCGCTGCGCGAGTGGCCCTACGAGCGCAACGCCGGTCTCGGCGGCAGCGGCGCGTGGGCCCTGTTGAACGGCCGCGATGGCGTGAATTCGGAACTGGATCTCGGCGTGGGCTGGCAGGATCCGGCGGTGATCAGCGAGACGGGTCTGTGCGTGTGGCGCAGCGGTCCGCGGCCGGAACTGGAGTTCAAGAGTGAC
>CAZGJB010000353.1:0-3325 GCA_964526145.1 uncultured Opitutaceae bacterium | reverse complement strand
CGGGTATGCCGCCATGACGCCGGCACCGTGAGGGCCGGGCGGAACGCTGGCGAGCGCAAAGTAACTAAAAGGTTACTTGAGGTTTGACCTGCGCGACCGGGCGGGTTGGATGCAGCGACCCGCCGGGCTCCGCGCCCTGAAATCCCGACCCACCCGCATATGCCCATGTCCCGGACTCCGACCACCGACCACGACATTGAAACCCTGCTCTCGACGCCGACCGCCGGGGCGATCGAGACCGTCCGCGCCCTGGGCGGCGACTACATGGTCCTCGGCGTCGGCGGCAAGATGGGCACATCCCTCGCCGTCATGCTCCGCCGCGCGCTCGATGCCGCCGGCAGGAATGGCACCAAGGTCTACGGCGTCTCCCGCTTCAGCCGACCCGAGGCCAAGACCGAGCTCGAGCGGTTTGGGATCGTCCCCGTGTCCTGTGACCTCGCCGATCCCGAGCAGGTGGCGAAGCTGCCGACCGTGGCGAACGTCGAATACCTGGCCGGCCAGAAGTTCGGCACGGATGGCGCCCCGGACGAGACCTGGATCCAGAACACTGTCGTGCCCTCGCTCGTCGCGCGGCAGTTCCGCCAGTCCCGCATCGTCGTCTTCTCGACCGGCTGCGTCTATCCCTTCTCGCCCACTGCCGGCGACCACAAGGGCGCGACCGAGTCCACGCCCGTCGCCTTCCTCGGCGAGTACGCCAGCACCTGCGTGGGGCGCGAGCGCGTGTTCACCCACTTCTCCCGGAAATACGGCACGCCGCAGCTGATGTATCGCCTCAACTATTCGGTCGAGCTGCGCTACGGGGTCCTCGTCGACATCGCCACGCGCATCCTCGCCGACCAGCCGATCGACATCACGATGGGCTATTTCAACCTCATCTGGCAGGGTGACGCCGTCGCCCGCGCGATCCAGTGCCTCCAGCACACGGCCACGCCGCCGAAGCTCCTCAACGTCACCGGCGCCGAGAAGCTCTCGATCCGCCGGATCGCCGAGGACTTCGGCCGCCTGCTCGGCAAGGCGCCGCAGTTCACCGGCAAGGAGGCCGAGTCGGCCTGGATCTCCGATGCCAGCGAGTCGTTCCGCCTCTTCGGTCCCACCACCGTGCCGCTTGACCGGATGATGCAGATGATCGCCGATTACCTGCGCGCCGGCGGCAAGCTGCTCGGCAAGCCCACCCATTTCGAAACCCGCGACGGCAAATTCTGAACCAACATGGATCTGCGTACACACCTACTCGCCGGCCACGTCATCCCCGCGCAACCCCTGGCGCTGGATGCGAACCGCAAATTCTCCGAGCGCCACCAGCGCGCGATCACCCGCTACTACGTCGCCTCCGGCATCGGCGGCCTCGCCGTCGGCGTGCACTCCACGCAGTTCGAGATCCGCGAACAGCATTACGGCCTCTTCAATCCCGTGCTCGAGCTCGCCTCGCGCACGATCGACGAGGAACTCGCGAAGCACCCGCGGCCCTTCATCAAGATCTCCGGCCTCTGCGGCCGCACCGAGCAGGCGCTCGCCGAGGCGGAGACGGCCCTGGGCTTCGGCTATCAGGCCGGCCTGCTGAGCCTTTCCGCCTTCAAGAACGACACCGAGGACACCATGATCGCCCACTGCCGCCGCGTGGCGGAGACGATCCCGGTGGTGGGCTTCTACCTGCAACCCTCGGCCGGCGGCCGGCTGCTGGGCTATTCCTTCTGGCGGCGGTTTGCCGAGATCCCGAACGTCGTCGGCATCAAGATGGCGCCCTTCAACCGCTACCAGACGATCGACGTGATCCGCGCGGTGGCCGAGGCCGGCCGCGACGACATCGCGCTCTACACCGGCAACGACGACAACATCGTGGTGGATCTCTTCACCCCGTTCACCTTCGACGCCGGCGGCAAGAAGGTGACGCGCCGGATCGTGGGCGGCCTCCTCGGCCACTGGGGCGTGTGGACCAGCGCGGCGGTCAAGATGCTGAATGACATCAAGCAGGCCCGTAAGCACGCGCAGCTCGACGCCCAGTGGCTCGACACCGCCATTGCCGTGACCGACATGAACGCGGCCCTCTTCGACGCCGCCAACAAGTACGCCGGCTGCATCCCGGGCATCCTGGAAATCCTCCGCCGGCAGGGCCTCGTGCCCTCGATCAACTGCCTGAATCCGCACGAGAGGCTGTCCCCCGGCCAGGCCGAGGAACTCACGCGGGTGTGCCAGGCCTACCCGCAATTGACGGACGACGCCTTTGTTGCGGCCAACCTGAGCAAGTGGTTGAGTTGAGCCCATGAGCTCCGCCCCGTTCGCCATTCCCACCTCCTGCGAGGAACTCCTCGCGCAGCTGGTGGCGCACAACACGGTGAACCCGTTTTTCGGCGGGCCCGTCGGCGGCGAGGCGGCGCTGATCGCCCATCTCGAGAAGCTCGCGTCGGCCTGGGGCCTAAAGTCCCGGCGCTGCCCGGTGCCGGGTGGGGGCGAGAACCTGCTCATCACCTGTGAGGTCGGCCCGAGTGCGCCCTGGCTGCTGTTTGAGAGCCACCTCGACACCGTCAGCGTCGCCGGCATGACCGTCGATCCGTTCGAGGTCTCGGTCGTCAACGACCGCATCCACGGTCGCGGCACCTGCGACACCAAAGGTTCCGGCGCTGCGATGTTCTGGGCGTTGCAGGACTACGCGCGCAGCGCCGACCGGCCGCACAACGTCGGCATGGTTTTCGCCGCCGACGAGGAGGCGCGCATGACCGGGGCGCAGGCCTTTGCGGCGAAGGAGCTGAAGGAGTTTCTCCCGCGTCTTGTCGGGGTGGTCGTCGGCGAGCCCACCTCGTTGCAGCTGGTCACGGCGCACAACGGCGTCATCCGCTGGAAGACGACCACGCGCGGCCGTGCGGCGCATTCATCGGTCCCCGCCAATGGCCGCTCCGCCATCACGTCGATGCTGCGCGTCGTCGAGGCATTGGAAACCCGCTACGCACCCGCGGTGAAGGGCCGGCACCCGATGACCGGGCAGGCGGCCTTCAGCGTTAACGTGATCCGCGGCGGCACGCAGGTGAACATCATCCCGGAGCGCTGTGAGATCGAGTGCGACCGCCGCACGATCCCGGGCGAGACCGCGGCGCAGGTGCTGGCCGAGCGCGAGGCGATCCTCGCCGGCCACGAGGTCGAGCACAGCGACCTCTATGTCGTGCCCGCCATGGGCGACGAGCTTTCCCGCGGACTCCACGCGCGCCTGCAGCCGCTGCTCGCGGCCGAGGGCCTCGACGGTGCGGGCCGCGGGGCGCCTTATGTGACCGACGCCAGCCACTACGCGGCGGTCGGTGCGCCGACGTTGGTTTTCGGCCCCGGTCACCTCGTC
>CAZGJB010000352.1:0-3342 GCA_964526145.1 uncultured Opitutaceae bacterium | reverse complement strand
ATGTGGGTGGGCGGGCGGGTCCTGGGTTTCGATTTCGTGCGGTGGGACGACGACATCAACGTCCTGCAGAACCGACTCCTCGTCGATCCCTGGTCCTGGGACCTGGTCGTGCGCCTGTGTGGTGCCGTGGACGCGTTGCGCTTCAAACCGGTGCACTGGCTGCTGCTCCGGGCGGTGCAGGCGCAGGCCGGCTGGGATCCCACGGCATGGCACCTCGTCGGCCTTATGCTCCACGCGGTGGCGGCCGTGCTGTTCGCTCTTGTCGTGCGCCGCGTCCTCGGCCTGTTGCGCCCAGCGGACTGGCGCAACGATCTCGCGGCGCTGGCGGCGGCCAGCCTGTGGGCGATCCACCCGCTTCGGGCCGAGACGGTGGCCTGGGTGACGGCCTCCACCTATCCCCTGACCGGTGCGCTGCTGCTGGGATCGTTTCTCTGCTACCTGACGGCCCAGTTCGGGCGGCGACCTAGCCTCGCTTGGTTGGCGGCGGCCTGGCTCCTGGCGGTGCTGGCCTACGGTAGCTATCCGGTCGCGACGACCTTTTGCCTATGGCTCGTGGCCTTCGACTTGTGGCGATCGCCGGCAGCGGATGCACCGGCCTGGGCCCAGCCCTGGCACCGGCACTGGTGGCTCAAGCATGCGGCGTTCGCGCTGCCGGCCGGAATGGCGGTCGTGATCACGCTCCTGACCCGCGTGCAGGAGCCGGGCATCTTCACCACCGCCCCGACCTTGGCCGACGCGGGCATCCACTTGCGGATAGGCGCGGCGCTCGCCGGATTCGCCGCACTGGGCTGGCGTTTGATTTATCCGGTGGATCTGACGCCAAATGTTCCCCCGCTTGACGTCGAAGACGGGGACACGGTTGCGCTCTTGTTCGGTGCGGCGGCATCGGCCCTGACCGTCCTCGCGCTCACATGGCGGCACCGCCGAACCCGGTCTGGCTTGGCTTTGGTCGTCTGGGGCGGACTGGCATTGAGCGTGCCCTGCCTGGGCCTGACGGAATGGCCAAACTGGCCGGTTGATCGCTATAGTTACGTCGTGCATCTCGTCTGGGTTGGGGGCCTGGCAGTCTTCTGCCGGCTTGCTTCGGCGCGAGTACAGGTGGCGGCCTTGGTGATAACGCTGGGGCTCCTGGTCGGTTCGCTGCATCTTTTTCGCCGACAGCTGGAGATCTGGCAGGACAGCGAGACGCTTTTCACCCACATGGAGCGCCATCCCGGATTCGCCGCCAATCCACGGCAGCAGGGTCACGTGTATGTCATCTGGGGCCGATTTGAAGCGAGCCGCGGCGAACCGGCCCGGGCGGCTGAACTCTTCAATCGCGCGCAGGCTGTGTACCTCGCGAACATCCGGGCGGCCCTGCAAACGCAGGACTACACCACGGCGCTGTCCTTCCTTTCGCATGAGGAACGCCACTTTGGACTCACCCCGGTCCTGCGCCGGGAGAAAGGCGCCTGGTTGCTGGCGCTGGGGCGGAAGCAGGAGGCGCGCGTCGAGTTGCAGCGGGCGCGTCTGGAGTTGCCGGACGATGAACGCGTGCGGCAGTTGCTGGAGTCCGCCAGCACCGGTGAAGCCGTGCCACTGAGTACACCGGCCGCGCCGTGACCCGACTTTGACGCGGGCCGCAATTCGTCCGGTTGCCGAACTCCGGCTTGCCGCGCCGGCGGGCCCTTGCGACGATTCGGTTGTCCCAAATTCATGAGCCTCTACCTCGGCATCGATTCCGGCACCCAAAGCGTCAAAGCGGTCGTCCTCGACCTTGAGACCCGGCGCGTCATCGCCGAGGCCCGAACGCCGCACACCCTGATCGCAGGTCTGCCCGTCGGGCACATGGAGCAGCACCCGCAGGAATGGGTTCAGGCCATGGATCGCGCGATCGGCGAGGTCCTGACCAAGGTCGACCGCGCCCGGGTGCGGGGGATCGGCGTCTCCGGCCAGCAGCATGGTTTCGTGCCGCTTGATGCAAGCGGACAGGTCATTCGCCCGGCGAAACTGTGGTGCGACACGTCCACCGTCGCCGAATGCGCGATCCTCACGCGCAAGCTCGGCGGTGAGAAGGCGGCGATCCGGCAGGCCGGGTTGGCCTTTCTGCCGGGCTTCACCGCGCCGAAGATCCTCTGGCTCAAACGCCATGAGCCCGCGAACTACCGCCGGTTGCGCCAAGTGCTGCTGCCTCACGACTACCTGAACTTCCACCTCACCGGAAAATACTTCATGGAGCCGGGTGACGCCTCGGGCACCGCGCTCCTCGACGTGCGGCGCCGCCGCTGGTCGGCGGTCGCGATCGCGGCGGTGGACCGGAATCTTGCCGATTGGCTGCCCGCGCTCGGTGATTCGGGCGACATTGTGGGCACCCTGAGTCCAACGCGGGCGGCCGCCTACGGGCTTTCGGCCGACGTGATCGTGAGCGCTGGTGGCGGCGACAACATGATGGGAGCCATCGGCACGGGCAACGTGACCCCGGGCGTAGTGACGGCGAGCTTTGGCACGAGCGGCACCATCTACGCCTTTGCGCGGAAACCGGTCGTGGACTCGCAGGGCGAGATTGCCGCCTTCTGCTCGTCCACCGGCGGCTGGCTGCCGCTGCTCTGCACGATGAACGTCACCACCGTGACCGAACAGGTGCGGGCGTTGTTCAATCAGGATCACGCCGCCCTCGAGGCGGCCGTCGCCGCGGTGCCGGCCGGCGCCGGCGGACTCGTGCTGCTGCCGTACCTTGCCGGTGAACGCACCCCGAATGTCCCGGCCGGTTCGGGCGCCTGGCTCGGCCTCAACGCCAAGACGTTCAACTCCGGCCACCTGGCGCGCTCGGCGATGGAAGGCGTCACGCTTGGCATGAACTATGGCCTGCGCCGACTGGCCGAGCTCGGCGTGAGGGCGAAGGAGATCCGGGTCACGGGCGGCGGCGCCAAGTCGCCGGTCTGGCGCCAGATCATGGCCGACGTCTTCGGCGTGCCGGTGGTCGCCATGGTCGAGGACGAGGGCGCGGCTCTCGGCGGTGCCATCCAGGCCGCGTGGGCGCTGGCGAAGCAATCGCGCCCCAAGGCGGCGATCACCGAATTCACCGGAGGCATCGTCGCGGTCAACGAGTCCACCCGCTGCCTGCCGAACCGCCGCCACGTCGCCCGCTACCGCGAGCTGCAGGCCCTGCAGGACCAGTTGAGCCTGAGCCTGCGTCCGGTGTTCGAGCGTCAACGCAAGCTGGCCCGCTGAGCGTCACCGCCGCCCGCCCCCGGGGCTGCGGCCGAATTTCTGGCGGTACGCGCGGCAGAACGTATTGCTGCTCGTGAACCCGCAGGCGAGGGCGACTTCCTGCACGCTCAGCTCGGTTGCCCGCAGCATCGC
>CAZGJB010000351.1:0-3363 GCA_964526145.1 uncultured Opitutaceae bacterium | reverse complement strand
ACGAAGAAGTTCGCCGCGGGCTTCAACCTGCGGGACCTGTGGATCGGCAGCGAGGGCATGCTCGGGGTCGTCACCGGCGCGGTGCTCAAGCTCATCCCGCAGCCGGCGGCACGGTGGACCCTGCTGACGGCGTTCAAGGACGAGACGGCCGCGCTGGCGGCGGCGCGGACACTGTTCCGGGCGCGTGTGCAGCCGGCGATCTGCGAGTTTCTCGACCGCGACAGCGTGCATTGCGCCGAAAGCGCCACGGGCCGACCGGTGTTTGCCGGCCAGAAGGACCGCGCCGTCATTTTGCTGGAGCTGGCCGGTTCGGCCAGCGAGGTCCGCGAGGTCAAGGCGGTCGTGCTCGCGTGGGCCAGACGCCACGCCGTCGCCCACCGCGCCGCGCGCGACCGCGCCGAGGCGGAGGAGCTGTGGGCCGTGCGCCGCAAGTGCTCGGGCGCGATGTTCGAGCTCGGCGATTCCAAGCTCAACGAGGACATCACGATCCCCATGCGCAGCTACGCGGCCTTCGCGACGTTCCTCGCCGGTTTGAAGCGCAGCTCCGGCCTCGCGATCCCGACCTTCGGCCATCTGGCCGACGGCAACCTGCACGTGAATATCATGTACCACCGCGCCGACCGAGCCGAGTCCCGCGCGGCCGAGGTCGCCGTGGATAAGCTCATGCACAAAGTCGTGGCTCTCGGCGGCGCCATCTCCGGCGAGCACGGCATCGGTCTCGCCAAGACCCCGTTCCTCCGCATCCAGCATTCACCGGCGCAGGTGAAAGCCATGCAGGCCGTGAAAAAGGCGCTCGACCCCAAGGGCATCCTGAACCCCGGCAAGATGTTCGAGGTCTTCCACGTCTGGCAGCACCCGCGCCTGGCCGTGAAGCTGCCTTGGGACCACAAGTGAGAGTGGATCCAGCCGGGGTGCCAAGGGGGTCGATTCCCGCCCCAAGCACCCGCGCCGCCCAAGGCAAGCCCGCACTCTTTTCTCAGGGGTGATTTTTGCATTTGCGGCGCCGGGGTGACGCGTCTCAATCGGGTGCTCTTTCATGTATCTCAAGGCGCTCAAGCTCCACGGTTTCAAGTCCTTTGCCGATCCCACCACGCTCCGTTTCGAACCCGGCGTCACCGCCGTCGTCGGACCCAATGGCTGCGGAAAGTCCAACATCGCCGACGGCATCCGCTGGGTGCTCGGCGAGCAGAGCGCCAAGGCCCTGCGCGGCGGCAAGATGCAGGACGTCATTTTTGAGGGCGCCGATACGCGCAAGGCGGCGCAGATCTGCGAGGTCGCCCTCCTCCTCACCGATTGCGAGAAGCAGCTCGGCAGCGAATTCCACGAGATCGAGATCATGCGTCGCGTCCACCGCGACGGTCAGAGCGAGTATTTCTTCAACGGCCAGGCCTGCCGGTTGAAGGATATCCACAAGCTCTTCATGGATACCGGCGTCGGCCGGACAAGCTACTCGATCATGGCCCAGGGCCAGATCGACCAGATCCTCTCCTCCAAGCCCGAGGAGCGCCGCGCCGTCTTCGAGGAGGCCGCCGGCATCACGAAATACAAGAGCCAGCGCCGCGAGGCCCTGGCCAAGCTCGCTCTCACCGACCAGAACCTCGCCCGCGTGGCCGACGTCATCGGCGAGGTCTCCCGCCAGATCGGCAGCCTCCGCCGCCAGGCCGCGAAGGCCATGCGCTACAAGCGCCTCAGCCACCGCCTGCGCCACCTCAGCCTCGCCTGGAGCGGCTACCAGCACGGCACCCTCAGCGCCACGCTCGGCGAACTCGAGGCCACGGTCACGACTCTCCGCACCGAGGCCGACGCCCGCCGCGCCAAGCTCGAGGGCGAGCAGGCCGCGCTCGACGAACGCAAGGGCCGCCGCCTCCAGCTCAACCAGCGCGTGCAGGACGCCCAGCAGGCCGTCTACGACGTGCGCTCGCAGAAGGAGGCCGCGGAGAACCAGGCCAACCTCGCCCAGATCAAGCGCAGCGGACTCGAGGACCGCCTCGCCTCGTCGCGCGACAACCTTGGCGAACTTGAGATGCAGCTCCGCGAGGTCACCGCGCAGGCCGACACCGGCGCGCAGGACAAGCAGATGCAGCTCGGGCTCCTGGGCAGCAGCGACGCCGTCTTCCAGCAGCGCAACCGCGAGCTCGCCATCGCCGAGGGCGAACTGAGCAAGCTCGAGCAGGAACTCCAGCAGGCCAAGTTCGAGCTCCTCCAGCTCGAGAGCACCGTCGCGCGCCTGCGCACCGATTGCTCCGGCTACGAGGTCGACCAGAAGACCAGCGCCCACAAGCACGACGCCCTCGCGCAGGACCTCGAGGGCGTGCGCCAGCAGGAAACCTCCGCCGCCCAGGTCGCCGCCGAGCTCGAGGCCCGCCTCGAGCAGGCCCTCGCCGACAAGTCCCGCACGCACAACGACTCCGTCGCCGCCCAGCAGGCCATCACCGACCTCACCCGCGAGTTCCGCGACGCGCAGCGCAAGCTTTCCGAGATCGACCGCACCCTCGCGCAGCGCACCGCGCGCCTGCGCCTGCTCCAGCAATTGCAGGAGAAATGGGAAGGCTTCGGCGAAGGCGCCAAGGCCGTCCTCCAGGGCCGGCTCGACGCCGCGCTCAACGGCGCGAAGGTCACGCCCATCCTCCAGGGCCTCGAGGTCAAACCCGACTGCGGCAAGGCCGTCGAGGCGATCCTCGGCGCCGCCGCCGAGGCGATCAGCGTCAGCGACGTCGCGACCGCGCAGCGCATCCTGGCCCAGCTGGAAAGCGAGCAGATCGGCTCCGCGGTGCTGCGGATCGCGGAATGCGGAAACCGGAATGACAGCGGCGCGGAACTGCCCGCGGGCCTCGTGCCGGCGCTCGATGCCTTGCACGGCGTGGATCCGGCGCACCCGGCGGTGAGCGTGCTGTCGGCGTGCTATCTGGCCGACGACCTCGGTGCCTTCCTCGAATTCTGGAAGGCCAACCCCGCCTTCGGCTTCCTCGCGGTCGCGACCCGCAAGGGCGACCTCGTGGATCGCCGCGGCCTCGTTTACGGCGGCCACCACAGCAACCGGAAGTCCGCCAACAGCCTCGTCCAGCGCGAGATTGACCTGCGCGAGACCGCCCGGGCGCTGGCGGACGACCAGAAGGCGCACGACGAGCAGAAGGCCGTCATCGACGGTCTCAACCACAAGCTCGCCCAGGCTGAGCAGACCCTCGAGCAGCGCCGCACCGACGTGCTCGCGGCCACCCAGGCCCTCGCGGCCGTGCAGGCCGAGCAGCGCAACGGCCAGCGCGCGCTCGACGACGTCCGCAACCGGCTCGCCCGCATGACGACCGAGCTCGCGGCCCTCGAGCAGGCCAAGGACGAGGCCCACGCCCGCTGGGAAAAAGCCCC
>CAZGJB010000350.1:0-3369 GCA_964526145.1 uncultured Opitutaceae bacterium | reverse complement strand
GATCGGTGAGCGTGTTCGGTTCGTGACCGTAGCCGGCCCCGACCCGGGGGAACATCTTGGACCGGGTCTTGATCTGGACGTGGACTTCCAGGCCGATGACAGCTTCGTACTTCATCAGAGGGCGGGGACGCGGGTGTGCCAGTCGTGAGCCTGCTCGTAGTGGCGGGCGACGGCGAGGAGGTCGGCCTCGCGGAAGGGCTGACCGATGAGCTGCAGGCCAACGGGCAGGCCGGCGCGCGTGAAGCCGCAGGGGACGCTGATGGCGGGCAGGCCGGCGAGGTTCACGCCGATGGTGTAGATGTCGCAGAGGTACATCGCCAGCGGGTCGGACTTCTCGCCGAGCTTGAAGGCCGGCACGGGCGAGGTCGGTGTGAGGAGCACGTCCACATCGCGGTAGGCGTTCAGGAAATCCTGGCGGATCAGCGTACGCACCTTCTGGGCGCGCAGGTAGAAGGCGTCGTAGTAGCCGCTCGAAAGCACGTAGGTGCCGAGGATGATGCGGCGCTTCACCTCGGCGCCAAAGCCCTCGGCGCGCGAACGGGAGTTGAGCTCCTCGATGTCGGACACACCCTCGGCGCGATGGCCGTAGCGCACGCCGTCGTAGCGCGCGAGGTTCGAGGAGGCCTCGGCGGTCGCGATGATGTAATAGGTGTCCAGACAGTACTGCGTGTGTGGCAGCGACACCTCGCGGATTTCGCAGCCCTGCGCCCGATAATGGGCGATCGCCTTTTCGACCGCGGCGCCGACCTCGGGATCGAGGCCCTCGCCGAAGTACTCGCGCGGGATGCCGATGCGCCAGGGTCCTTTGTTCTCAGCGAGCGCGCGGCGATAATCGGGGACCTCGGCACGGAAGGACGTCGAATCCAGCGGATCGTGGCCCGCGATGGCGCCGAGCATGATGGCCGCGTCCTCAACCGTGCGGGTGAAGGGACCGATCTGGTCGAGCGACGAGGCGAAGGCGATCAGTCCGTAGCGCGAAACGAGCCCATAGCTGGGCTTGAGGCCCACGACGCCGCAGAGCGCGGCGGGCTGGCGGATGGAGCCGCCGGTGTCGGAGCCGATGGTCGCGAGCGCACAGCCGGCCGCGAGGGCCGCGGCACTGCCGCCGGAGGACCCGCCGGGGACGCGGGTGAGGTCCCAGGGGTTGCGCGTCGGCCCGAAGGCGGAATTTTCCGTCGAGGACCCCATTGCAAACTCGTCGAGGTTCAGCCGGCCCCAGAGCACGACGCCGGCCTGCTTCAGGCGCGCGGCCACGGTGGCATCGTAGGGCGAGACGAAGTTCGCCAGCATGCGGCTCGAGGCCGTGAGCGGCTGGCCGTTGACCGCGATGACGTCCTTCAGACCGACCGGGATGCCGTCCAACGGACCAAGCGCCTGGCCGGCGGCCCGGCGGGCGTCGGATGCGGCGGCCTGCGCCATGGCATCGGCCTCGTTGCGGGAATTGAAGGCCTTGACCCGGTCGTCGACCGCCTGGGTGCGCGCGATGACGGCGCGGGTGAGATCGACGGACGAAAGCCGCCCCGCGGCCAATTGCGCGGAGACCTCGGCGATCGTGCGATAAGGCGGTGCGTCAGCCATGCGCGGTCACTCCACCACCTTGGGAACCGCGAACATGTGGTCGCGCTGGCGCGGGGCGTTTTGGAGCGCGACCTCGACCGGGAGACCCGGGCGCGGCTCGTCGGCGTCCCAGACGTTGACGATGGGATAGGCGTGCGCCGTCGGCTCGACTTGGGAAACGTCCACTTTGCCCAGCTGCTCAATGTGATGCAGCACATCGCCCAGCTGACGGGCAAAGGCGGCCTTCTCCTCGGGGGTGAGGGCGAGGCGCGCGAGGCGGGCCACGTGGTCGATGTTCAGATCGGTGGCGGCCATGGCTTACTTGCGGATGGCCCAGCCGGTGTCGGCCACGATCTTGTCCTGCACCTGCTGCATGGCGGCATTGACCTCGTCGTCGGTGAGCGTGCGGTCGGGGGCCCGGAACGACAGGCTGAAGGCCAGGCTCTTCTTGCCGGGCGGCAGGCCCTCGCCCAGATAAACGTCGAAGGGCGCGATCTGCTCGACCGCGAACTTGCCGCCGGTGGCGGCGCGGGCCAGCTCGGACAGCTTGCGGCGCAGGGTCTCGGCCGCCGTGTCCTGATCGACGACGAGGGCGAGGTCGCGCAGGGCGGCCGGGAAAAGGCTGAAATCCGAGTATTTGCGTCGCGTGAGGCCGCCGGTGAGCTTTTCCGGCAGGACGGCGAAGATGCCGGCGTAGACTTTGCCCTCGATGCCGAGAGCCTTGACCATGGCGAGATTCAGCAGACCGAAGCGGGCGGTCCACCCCTGCCCCATCTCACCCGCCGCGGCGCAATGGCCCTCCTGCCAGCCGAGGTACGAACCCGTGACGGGTACGAGGGGTTGGCGCGCCAGGTCGATGTCGCCGGCGGCCGCGAGGGCGGTCACGTGGTGCTTGACGGTGTAGAAGTCGGCGGGCTCACGGCGCTGCCATTTGCGGTCAGCGTCGTCAGCAATGATGAAGGCCACGGCGGCACACTCGAGGTTCTGGCCGTTGCGCTCGATGAAGACCCGGCCGACCTCGCACAGGCGCGAGACGGCGACGCCGCGCGACTGGTTGAGTTTCAGGACGTCGAGCAGGCCTGTGACGAGCGTCGGCCGGAGGTGCGACTGGTCGTCGACGAAGGGATTGGCCAGCGCCAGTTCGGAAACGGCAGTCTGGGAGACCCAGGATGCCACTTCACGGCTGGCGCGCAGCGTGTAGGTGGAGCACTCGTGGAAGTCGTGGCCGACCAGGTAATCGGTGACGCGGCGGTTGAATAGCACCACTGGATCGTCGTCGGCCGCGAGGCCGGGCGACGCGACGACCGCGGCGGGGATGCGCTCGGTACCGTAGATGCGCAGGACTTCCTCGACGAGGTCGATCGGACGATCGAGGTCGTCGCGCCAGCTCGGGACGCTCACGGTCCAGGCCGAGCCGCGCGCCTCGGTCGGCTCCTTGCGGGTGACCGAGAGCTCGAGGGCCTCGAAGGCGGCCTCCATGTCGGCCTCTGGGATGGTGAAGCCGAGCTTCTCACAGATGAAACCGTGAGTGACCACGATCTCGCGCTGCCAGGGCACATCGCCGCCCACGACATAGGCGGGACCGACAACCTGGCCACCGGCGTGCTCGAGGATGAGGTCCACGGCCCGGTACGCCGCCTCGAGCGCGGTGTGCGGATCGATGCCACGCTCGTAGCGGTAGGACGAATCCGAACTCAGGCCGAGGCGCCGCGAGGTCCAGCGGATGGACTTGCGCTTGAAATAGGCCACCTCGAGCACGAGGTCGGTGGTGTCGTCCGTGACGCCGGAGTTCTCGCCGCCCATGATGCCGGC
>CAZGJB010000349.1:0-3396 GCA_964526145.1 uncultured Opitutaceae bacterium | reverse complement strand
GTGCCCGGGGCGGCCCACAGGTCGCCGGCGGCGGCGTTGCCGAGGAGCGGCGGCAGCGCGCCCGAGATCGCGCCGATCTCCGTCGCCCAGCGCGTGCGGCGCTTCAACGGCGTGTACACGACGCCGTAGAGCAGGATCGTCAGCGCCGCGATGGCGGCGGCGGGCAGGTTCACGAGCTCGGCCAGCACCCCGAGTCCGCCGGCGGACAGGGCGAGGCTCCAGCCCAGGGCGGCGTCGGCGGGGAGCTGGGCCTGCGGCAGCGGGCGGACCCGCGTGCGCCGCATGACCGCATCGGCGCGGCGCTCCCACCACTGGTTGAGCGAAAGCGCACCCGCCGCGGCCAGGCTCGTGCCGATGACGGTTGCCAGGGCGGTGCCCGGCTCGGGTCGCGCCGCGCCGTAGGCGACGAGCGCGGTGAGCACCGACATGGCGGCAAGCTGCGGTTTCGTCAGCGCCAGCAGCGCCCGGGCCAGCACCAGGCCGGCCGGCCGAACGGCGGCGGTTGTTTAAAGCGGTCGGGCGATGGGGAGACTCGTCACGGCGATGGCGGAGGATACGCCGCGGCGTGGCCGCGCGCCTTGACCAGCGTCAAGGAACGACGCCGAGGTGCTTTTCGTCTGCATGGTATTTGGGTAGCGTCCGGCCTCCGGACGGACGGATTGGCGTGCGTATGCCCAACGCGGTCCGCCCGGAGGTCGGACCCTACCCAAATACAAGATATCCGCGGGTCCCCCGCGGCAAAACGTTGACCTGCGCCAAGGCCGGCGCGCCGGGCTTCGGCTACAACTGCGGCCATGCCCCCGCCAGCCGCATCTGCTCCGACCCATCCTGCATTCGTCCCGGTGTTCGCACCGTCGACGGGGTTGCGGGTAGCGGCACCGGCGGGGGATCTGCTGGCGGCGCGGGGCTGGTTCGCGCTCGCGGTCGGCAGCCTCGTGCTCGCGGGGCTGCTCTCGCTCATGCTCGTGATCGGGCGCCTGCCGTTCCTCGGCTGGCTGTTCACCGATCCGCTCTTCTTCAAGCGCGCGCTCGTCGTGCACGTCGATCTCGCGATTGTCGTCTGGTTCCAGGCGGGCACGCTCGCCTTCCTGGGTCTCGCGGTGGGGCCGCGGCTGCCACGGGGGTGGACGGCTGCGGCCCTCGCGCTGGCGGCGACCGGCGTGCTCGGCCTGCTGACCGGTGCCGTCATGCCCGGCGCGCAGCCGGTGCTCGCGAACTACGTGCCGGTCATCGATCACCCGGTGTTCTTCGGCGGCCTCGTCAGCTGGTTCGCCGGCGCGGGCCTGTTCTGCGGGCTGGCGATCACGACGCCGGCGCGGACCGATGACCGGGCGCTGACGCCCGGCGCGGTCATCGCGCTGCGCACCTCCGCGGCCGCGAACCTGCTGGCCATCGTCACCTTTGCCGGCGCCTGGGTCACAACGCCCAAGGCGCATCCTTCGGTCACGTACGAACTGATGTTCTGGGGTGGGGGCCACGTCCTGCAGGCGGCCAATGTCGCCGCCATGCTGGGCCTCTGGCTACACCTCCTGCAACGGTGGACGGGGCGGGCGGCGCTGTCGCCCGCCCCAACCGCCGGACTGCTCGCGATCCTCGTGCTGCCGCAGGTGGTGATGCCGTTCCTCGCGTTCGGCGGGACGACGACGACGCAATACTTCCCGATGGCCACGCACCTCATGCGGTGGACCCTCTTCCCGGTGGTGCTAGTCGTGCTCGGCGTGGCGATCGTCCATGTGCGCCGGCACCGCGCCGGACTCGACTGGCGGGATTTCCGCGCGGCGGGCCTCGCGGGCAGCGCGACGCTCACGGTCCTCGGCTTTGTACTCGGCGCGATGATCCGCGGCTCGAGCACGCTCGTGCCGGGTCATTACCACTGTGCGATCGGCGCGGTGACGCTCGCGCTGATGGCGGCGGCCTATGATTTCACGACCGCGACGGCCGCGCCCGGCCGGACGCCCGCGCCGGCGCGCCGCGCGCGCCTGCAGCTCCTGCTCTTCGGCGGCGGCCAGGCGGTCTTCGGCCTCGGGTTCGCCCTCGCGGGTGCCTTCGGCCTCGGCCGCAAGCAGTACGGCGCCGAGCAGCACGTGCGCTCGCTCGGCGAGTACCTCGGCCTCGGCGTGATGGGCCTCGGCGGCCTCGTGGCGGTCGCCGGCGGTGTGCTCTTCCTCGCGGTCATGCTCCGCCGCCTCGGCGCCTGGCGCCGCGTCCCGACCCTTTCCCCCGCATCCTCCTCATGAACCAAGAACCCAAAAAACACCCGTGGCAGAAGCTCCTGGACAACCCCTGGCTGCTGCTCGTCCTCGGCGTCATCATCCCGGTCCTGTCCTACACCGTGTGGGGCTGGATCGAGATCCTCCTCGTCAAGCCGGCGCAACTGCCCTGACCCCCATCACCCATGAGCCTGCGCCCACTCACCACCCCCTGGTTCCACGGTCCGGCCGGCCACGAGAAGATCTGGCTCGGTTGCGCCATCCTCTGGTGCTTCGTGATGTCGCTGATGATGCCGTACTGGCATTTCCGCGGCAAACAGAACAGCTCCGGGGAAACCTACACCGTCACGCCCGCGGCCTTCCATGCCCGCACCGAGCAGTTCGTCGCCGCCAACACGGTCGGCACCTACAAGAACCCCAATCCGGCCAACCCGCTCATGCAGGAGCTGCCCATCGTCGAGCCGCCGGCGGGCGGCGATGCCTACCTGATCGGCCGCATGTGGTCGTGGTACCCGGCCCTGCGCCTGCGCCAGGGCGAGACCTACCGGCTGCACATGTCGTCACTCGACCTGCAGCACGGCTTCTCGCTCCAGCCCCTGAACATGAACTTCCAGGTGCTGCCGGGCTATGACCACGTCCTGACCATCACACCGACCTCGAAGGGCGAGTTCACCATCGTCTGCAACGAATTCTGCGGCGCCGGCCACCACGCGATGTCCGGGAAGATCTTCGTCGAATAACGCACCCCCATGGCCTCTTCCTCCCACAACCTCCTCGCGCCGGGCACGCCCGGCCGCACCTGCGGCACGACCGGCCTCGGCGTCTGCCTCGACGCGCAGCGCTTCATCAAGCTCAATGCCGTCAGCGGCATCGTCTTCCTGCTCCTCGGCGGCATCGCCGCGCTGCTGCTCGCGCTCACGCGCTGGCAGACGGTGCACCTGCTGCCGGTGGACTGGTTCTACCGCATCCTGACCTTCCACGGCATCAACATGCTGATCCTGTGGATCCTCTTCTTCGAGGTCGCGATCCTCTACTTCGCCTGCACGACGCCGCTCAACGCGCGGCTCTACTCGCGCAAGGTGGCCTGGGTGTCGTTCGGCCTGATGATCGTCGGCGCGGTCATGGTGGATTACATCATCCTGGCCGGCCAGGCCGACGTGATGATGACGTCCTACCTGCCGCTGCT
>CAZGJB010000348.1:0-3412 GCA_964526145.1 uncultured Opitutaceae bacterium | reverse complement strand
AAGGCCAACGCCCTCAAGCGACCCATCAAGTGGTTCAGCATCGCCGAGTTTTACCGTTATGAGCGCATGCAGAAGGGTCGCGGGCGCTGCTTCAACCAGTTCAATGCCGACATTTTCGGCGAACCGGGTCCCGAGGCCGAGATCGAGCTGATCGCGCTGCTCGTGCAGTGTCTCTGCGCGTTCGGACTCACCGAACAGGATTTCTACGTCCGCCTCAGCGACCGCAACCTCTGGTTCTACTACCTTGAGGCGCTGGGTCTCGACGATCCGCGCATCCGCGCCGTCCTCGGCGCGGTGGATCGCTATGAAAAATACGGCGACGAGGCCTTCAAGGGCTACGCCGAGCAGTTCGGCGCCCTCGATCCCGCGTTGAAGGAAAAGATCCTCGCGTTCCTGCAGATCAAGTCGCTCGCCGCGCTCGAAGAAACGCTCGCGAACCTTGGCGGCAAGCCGGCCGAGCGCCTCGCCGACTGGCGCAAGGTGCTGGGCGGTCTCGAGGCCATGGGTCTGACGCGCTTTGTCACCGTCGACCTCGGCGTCGTGCGTGGCCTCGCCTACTACACGGGCTTCGTTTTCGAGGCCTTCGACCGCAAGGGCGAGCTTCGCGCCCTCGCCGGCGGCGGACGCTACGACGACCTGGTGCAAAAGCTCGGCGGGCCGGCGTTGCCGGCGGTCGGCTTCGCCATCGGCGACATGACTTTCTCACTCCTCCTCGAGCAGCGCGGCCTCGTGCCGACATTTGTCTCCGCGCCCGACGTTTACTGCGTCATCGGTGGCGAGGCGGCGCGGCGCGCGGCTTTCGCCGACATCCAGGCCCTCCGCGCGAGCGGTCGGCGCGTCGAGTATCCCCTGAAGGACGTCGCTTTCGGCAAGCAGTTCAAGCAGGCGGCCGACTCCGGTGCGCGGATCGCCCTGATCTACGGGGACGACGAGGCGGCGAAGGGCGTGGTGAAGATCCGCGACCTGCGCGATCGCTCCGAACATGAGGTGCGGGCGGGCGACCTGTTCACGGTCGTGCGCGATTTCTTCGCGGCCGACTGAGCCGCCGGTCCTAGCGTCCCAGGTTCTTCGGCCCGAAGGCGTCGGGCAGGAGCTGGTCGAGCGTGGTCTCGATCCGGCCCTTCCCGTCGCAGACGCTGATGACCAGCGCCTCGGGTCCGAACTCATTGATCACCTGCCGGCAGGCCCCGCACGGAGAGGTGGCCGTGCGCGTCGGCGTGTACACCGCCACCGCGCGCACCGTGCGTTCGCCCGCGGCGACAGCGCTGAAAATGGCGGTGCGCTCGGCGCAGTTGCACAATCCGTAGCTGGCGTTCTCGACGTTGGTGCCGGTGAAAACCTTGCCGGAGCCGGTCAGGATGGCGGCGCCGACGCGGAACTTCGAGTACGGCGAATAGGAGGCCTTGGCCGCCTGGCGAGCGGCCTTTTCAAGGCGGCGGACGATGGTCGGGGTGGGGCGGGGCATGCCTAGACGCCTAGCTCCTTTTTGACCGCGGCGAAAGCCTCGATCGCGAAGTCGAGATCGGCCTGGCTATGGGCCGCGCTGACCTGCGTGCGGATACGGGCCTGACCCTGCGGGACGACCGGGTAGAAGAAGCCGATGACGTAAACGCCCTTCTCGAGCATGCGGGCCGCGAATTTCTGCGAAAGGGCCGCATCGCCGAGCATGACCGGGACGATCGGGTGTGTGCCCGGGCGGATCGTCAGGCCGGCTTTGGTCAGGCCTGCGCGGAAATACTGGGTGCTCGCTTCCAGCTTGTCGCGCAGGGCGGTCGAGCGGGTGATCAAGTCGAGGGTCGTGAGCGAGGCCGCGGCGATGACCGGAGCGAGCGTGTTGGAGAACAGGTAGGGACGCGACCGCTGGCGGAGCAGGGCAATGATGTCCTTGCGGCCGCTGACGTAGCCGCCGCTGGCGCCGCCGAGCGCCTTGCCAAGGGTGCCGGTGAGGAGGTCCACGCGATCCATCACGCCACAGTGCTCGTGCGTGCCGCGGCCGGTGCGGCCCATGAAACCGACGGCGTGGCTGTCGTCCACCATGACGAGGGCGCCGTACTTGCCGGCCAGGTCGCAGATCGCCTGCAGGTTGGCGATGTAGCCGTCCATCGAGAACACGCCGTCGGTCGCGATCAGCTTGAAGCGCGCCTTGGCGTCGTCGGCCTCCTTGAGCTTGGCCTCGAGGTCGGCCATGTCGTTGTTCCGGTACCGGTAGCGCTGGGCCTTGCAGAGGCGGATGCCGTCGATGATCGAGGCGTGGTTCAGCTCGTCGCTGATCACCGCGTCCTCCGCGCCGAGGAGCGTTTCGAAGACGCCGCCGTTGGCATCGAAGCACGAGCTGTAGAGGATCGTATCATCGGTGCCGAGGAACGTGCTGAGCCGCGCCTCGAGGTCCTTGTGGATCTGCTGCGTGCCGCAGATGAAGCGCACGGAGGCGAGGCCGTACCCCCAGCGATCGAGCGTGGCGTGGGCGGCGGCAATGATCTCGGGATTGTCGGCGAGGCCGAGATAGTTGTTCGCGCAGAAGTTGAGCACCGGCCGGCCGCCGGTGACCTCGATGTGCGCGCGCTGCGGCGTGGTGATCACGCGCTCGCGCTTGAAGAGCCCTGCGGCCTCGATGTCGGCCAGGGTTTTTTGCAGGTGAGCCTGGTATGCGGGCGTCATGGCTCAGTCCCAGTTCAACACGATCTTCCCGCTGCGACCGGAGCGCATGAGGTCAAAGCCCTCCTGGAACTCGGTGTAGGGGAAGCGGTGAGTGATGACCGGAGTGATGTCCAAGCCGCTCTGGATGAGCGCGGTCATCTTGTACCAGGTCTCGTACATCTCGCGACCGTAGATGCCCTTGATCGTGAGCATATTGAAGACGACCTTGTTCCAGTCGACCGCGGCGGCCCCGGGCATGATGCCGAGGAGCGCGATGCGGCCGCCATGGCACATGTTGTCGATCATGTCGGCGAGCGCCTTCGGGTTGCCCGACATTTCAAGGCCGATGTCGAAGCCTTCCTTCATGCCCAGCTCGTGCTGCACGTCGGGCAATTTCTCCTTGGAGACGTCGACCACGCGCGTCGCGCCCATGCGCTTGGCGAGGGCGAGGCGGTTGGGGTTGACGTCGGTGACGACGACCTTGCGCGCGCCGACCTGCTTGGCGATGGCCGTGGCCATGCAGCCGATCGGGCCCGCGCCGGTGATGAGCACGTCCTCGCCGATCATGTCGTACTTGAGCGCGGTGTGGACGGCATTGCCCAGCGGGTCGAAGCAGGAGAGCACGTCGAGTGAGATCGCCGGATCGACGTGCACGGCATTGGTGGCCGGGATGCAGAGGTACTCGGCGAACGCGCCCTGGCGGTTCACGCCCACTCCCTTGGTGTCCTTGCAGAGGTGGCGGCGGCCGGCGAGGCAGTTGCGGCAGACGCCGCAG
>CAZGJB010000347.1:0-3419 GCA_964526145.1 uncultured Opitutaceae bacterium | reverse complement strand
AAGATCATCGACCAGCACCTCGCGACCGGGGCCGATGTGACGATTGCGGCGATTCCGTTCCCCGTTTCCAAGGTCTCGGGCCTCGGCCTCATGCAGGTCAATGACAACCTCGCCATCGAGCGCTTTGTCGAGAAGCCGAAAGATCCGGCCGTGATCGATAGCCTGACCCTGAGTCCGGCGCTGGAGTCACGGCTGGCGGCCAAGCCGGTCGAAAAGCAGTGCCTGGCGTCCATGGGTATCTACATCTTCAACCGCAAGGCCATGGCCGACGCCCTCGACAACACGATGGCGGACTTCGGCAAGGAGATCATTCCCGGCCTGCTCGGCAAAAAGAAGCTCTACGCCTACATTTTCGAGGGATACTGGGAGGACATCGGCACCGTGCGCGCCTTTTTCGAGGCCAATCTCGCACTCGCGCAGCCGCTGCCGCCTTTCAATTTCTTCGAGGCCAAGGCGCCCATCTACACGCAGGACCGATACCTGCCGGCCTCCAAGCTCAACAATTGCCACATCGACCACGCCGTGATCGGCGACGGCTCGATCATCGCGGACTCCCGCATCAAGCGGTGCGTGTTCGGCATCCGGTCCTTCATCGAGGAGGGCTGCGTGCTGGAGGATGTGATCGTGATGGGCTCCGACTATTACGAGACGGAGGAGCAGCTGGCGGCCAACGCCGCCGCGGGCCGGCCGCACCTCGGCCTGGGGCGGGGTTGTCGCATCCATGGCGCCATCATCGACAAGAATGCCCGCATCGGACCGGGCTGCGTGCTGGTCGCGGCCGGGAAGGCCGACGGCACCTACGCCAACGGTGCGGTCATCGTCCGCGACGGTGTGCTGGTCGTGCCGAAGGGCGCGGTCCTGCCCGCCGGAACCGTGGTCTGAGCGGCGGCGGTCTCAGCGTTTGTCCGCCACCGCCGGCGTGATCGGCGGCAACGGCGTCGGCCGGCGGGCGATGAGCCACAGGCCGACGGCGACCATGAAGATCGAATAAAACATGCCGCGACTGAGGCCCAGAATGAGGCCGGCGTCGGGTTCGCGGAAGATTTCTCCCAGGGTTCGCACCGCGGCATATGCGATCAGGAATTCGCCCATGAGGCGCCCGGGGTGCGACTGCACGACGGCGGTGCGCCAGAATCGCCATTGTGCGAACATCAGCAGCAGGGCGCCCTCAAGCAGGGCCTCATAGAGCTGCGACGGGTGCCGCGGGAACGGACCGCCGCCGGTGTTTTTGAAGACGACCGCCCAGCTCACCGTGGTCGTTTTGCCCCAGAGCTCGCCATTAATGAAATTGGCGATCCGCCCGAAGAACAACCCGGCGGCCGCAGTCGACGCGATGAGGTCACCGACATGGAGGAAGGGCAGCCGCCGGCTGCGGGCGAACCAGGCGAGGGCAATGGCCACGCCGATGAAGCCACCGTGGCTCGCCATGCCGCCTTCCCAGATGCGCAGGAGGACGAGCGGATCGTGCCGCACGGCGTCGAACTGGTAGAAAAGAAAATATCCCAGGCGTCCGCCCAGCAGCACGCCGAGGATGATGCCCATCATGAAATCGGGGATCAGAGCCGCCGGCAGCAGCGAGCGCCCGGCCCGGGCATACCGTTGCAGCAGCCAGGCCGCCACCACGAAGCCGAGCAGGTAGGCGAGGCCGTAATAGCGGATGCCGAACTGCTCGTTGAAGCGAACGAGGAACGGGCTCAGGTCGTGCACCCAGTAGGCGAGGAGAGAGGAGACGGGCAGTGGCATCGTGCGGAGCCGGCGGGCGGCATGACGGGAGTTTATGCAGTCACGCTGGGTTGCGAATACAAACTGCAGGGAACCCGCGCGCCGCCAAAACAACCTTGCCGCCCGGGCGCCGCAGGCGACTACTGTTGCCATGAGCGAACTCAAACGAACCCCCTTGCGGGATTTTCACGCCGCCCACGGCGGCCGCCTCGTGGACTTCGCCGGCTGGGAAATGCCGGTTCAGTACCGCAGCATCCTCGAGGAGCACAAGGCGGTGCGCCGCACAGCCGGTCTCTTCGACGTCAGCCACATGGGAGAAGTCGACGTCAAGGGCCCGCAGGCCGCCGCGTTCCTGAATCACCTTGTCACCAACGACGTCACGAAGCTGTTCCCCGGGCGCGTGCTCTATTCGCCCATGTGCTACCCGACCGGTGGCGTCGTGGACGACCTGCTCGTCTACATGCGGGCACCCGATGATTACCTCCTTTGCATCAATGCCGGCAACATCGACAAGGACCTGGCCTGGATCCGCGAACAGGCGGCGCGTTTCACGGTCACCATCACCGATCGCTGCGCCGACTACGCGCAACTCGCAGTGCAGGGGCCGAAGGCCACCGCGATCGTCCAGTCGCTGACCGGGGCGAAGCTCGGCGCGATCAAATACTACCACTTCGCCGAAGGTCCCGTGGCCGGCATCTCCTGCCTGATCAGCCGCACGGGTTACACGGGCGAGGATGGGTTCGAACTCTACTACCCGGCGGCCGAAGCCGTGAAACTGGCCGAGGCGGTCCTGGCCGCGGGGCAGCCCCATGGCCTCGAACTGGCCGGGCTCGGGGCGCGCGACAGTCTGCGGCTCGAGGCGGGTTATCCGCTGTATGGCCACGAGATCACGGCCGAGATTTCCCCGCTGACCGCCGGCCTGGGCTGGACGGTGAAACTGGACAAGGGCGCCGATTTCATCGGCCGCGAGGCCCTGCTGGCCGAGAAAAACGCGGGCAGCAAGCAGCGCGTCGTGTTCTTCCGCACGGGCGACCGCCGCATCGTGCGCGCCGAGACGCCGGTCCTCGGCGCCGACGGCGTCGTCGTGGGCCGCGTTCTGTCGGGCACGCTCTCACCCATGCTCAACGAGGCGATCGGCTCCGCCCTCGTCGGCGCCGCCGCGGCCGCCGCACCCCTCGCCGTGGATATCCGCGGAACCAAGGTCAATTTGCATCTCGTCAAACCTCCCTTTGTGGAACTAAAAAAATCCTCATGAGCAACGTCCCCAACGATCTTCGTTACGCGAAATCCCACGAATGGGTCCGCCTGGCCGGTGACGGCACGGCGACGGTCGGCATCACCGACTATGCCCAGAATTCGCTCGGCGACATCACGTATGTCCAGATGCCGAAGCCGGGCGCGGTCCTGACCGCCGGCCAGGTCTTTGGCGTCGTCGAATCGGTCAAGGCCGCTTCCGACCTCTACGCGCCGGTGAGCGGCACCGTGATCGAGGCCAACGCGACGCTCGAGTCGGCGCCCGAGACCGTCAACCAGCAGCCCTATGAAGGTGGCTGGATGCTGAAGGTAAAGGTCGCCAATCCTGCCGAAGCCGCGGCGCTCAACGATGCCGCCGCTTACGCCAAGCTGATTGGTTGAACGGCCGCTCCAGCGGTCCAACAGGCGGGGTGCGCAAGACCCCGCCTCTTCTATTTCCCGAA
>CAZGJB010000346.1:0-3432 GCA_964526145.1 uncultured Opitutaceae bacterium | reverse complement strand
GCGCTGATGCCGCATAAGAATAACCCCGCCGCCGCCTAGCTGCTGCGCGGCAAGTCGGCGCGACTCCAAGGCAACCTGCACACCTTGCTCGCCCTCGCGAAGGGTCTGCCGCTCACGTACAATCGCGACCTCCAGGAGGACAAGCCGCCGGTGTTCGACAGCTTTGACCAGACGGCGCTTTGCGCCGACGTGCTCGCCGGCACCGTCACGGGTCTGCAGGTGCGGCACGAACGCTGCGCCGCGGCCGTTGCCGACCCGGCGCTGCTGGCGACCGATCTCGCCGATTATCTCGTGAAGCGCGGCGTGGCCTTCCGAGACGCGCACCACGCCGTTGGCGCGGTCGTGAAGATCGCGGAGCAGAAGAAGGTGCCGTTGAACGCGCTCACGCTCGCCGACGTACAGGGCGTCCATGCCGCGTTCGCCGCCGACTGGGTGCAGGTCTTCGACCTCAAGCGCGCTCTCGCCGCCCGCACCGGCACCGGCATGCCCGGCCCGAAGCAGGTCGCGAAGCAGTTCGCGCGCTGGCAGAAGGTGCTGGCATCGTGACGCGGGCGTGAACGCCGATTCGATGTAATGTGGAAATCAGGAAATCAGGAGTGCCCCGAAGCATTGCCGCCGCGGTTGGTTTCCAGCCTTCCTGAGTTCCACATTTGACCCCGGATCGATTTCTCCCTCATCCCATGTCCAAGATCCGCATCCTGCCTGACCGCGTGGCGAACCAGATTGCCGCGGGGGAGGTCATCGAGCGGCCGGCGGCGGTGGTCAAGGAACTGGTCGAGAACGCCCTCGATGCCGGGGCGACACGGGTCGAGGTCGAGTTCCGCCACGGCGGGCGGTCCCTCATGCGCATCGAGGACAACGGCTCGGGCATGGACCGCGACGATGCGCTGCTGGCGCTCGAACGGCATGCCACCAGCAAGATCGCGGAGGCCGTGGACCTCGACCGGCTGGCGAGCTACGGGTTTCGCGGCGAGGCGCTGCCGTCGATCGCGAGCGTCTCGCGGTTCGAGCTTCAAACGCGTGCCGCGGGTCAGGACGCGGGGACCGAGATCCTCGTCAACGGCGGCAAGTTCGTGCACGTGCGCGACTGCGGCCGTCCGGTCGGCACGCGCATCACCGTCACGCACCTCTTCAATTCGGTGCCGGCGCGGCGCAAGTTCCTGAAGACCGACCAGACCGAGTCGGCGCACATCATCCAGTGCGTGCGCCTCTACGCGCTGGCGTGTCCGCAGGTGTCGTTCACCCTGATCGAGGACGGGCGCACGATCTTCCGCTCGCCGCAGTGCAACACGCTGCTGGAGCGGGTGGGGGAGATCTTCGGCCGGCAGACGGCGGCGGCGCTGGTGCCGCTCGTGGCGGCGGAGGGCGACCTGAAGCTCGGCGGACTCATAGGTCGGCCGGGCACGGGCCGCGCGACGCGGCATGAGATGATCGTGTTCGTCAACCAGCGGCCGGTGGACAGCCGCACGCTCAACTACGCGCTGATCGAGAGCTACCACGAGTCGCTGCCCAAGGGGCGCTACCCGCTGGCCTTCGTGTTTTTCGAATGCGACCCGGCGGCGGTCGACGTGAACGTGCATCCGGCCAAGCGGGAGGTCCGTTTCCGCAGCGAGCCGGCGGTGCGCTCGTTCGTGATCCGGGCGGTGCTCGCGCGGTTGCGCGAGCTGGGCGCGGGCGAGGCCCCGACGCCGGTGGCAGGCGGGCCGGGGGCGGTCGCAGATCCAACTCCAACCGCGCCGGTGGTGTCGCTGCCGCCGCCGATGTCCGGTGCGTTGCCAGTCGCGGCCTATCGTCCGCCGGCCGCGCCCGTGCTCACGCGTCCGGCCTTTGCGACGCCGGTGCCGCCGGCGCCGCCGCCGGCCGCGGCTCCGACCATGGCGGCGCCCGCGGCGGGGACGGCGGTGCGTTGGCGTCTGCTGGGCCTGGCCCATGGCAACCTCGCCGTCTTCGAGACGGCGGCCGGCGTGGTCCTGCTCGACCGGCGCGCGGCGCAGGAGCGCGTATTCTTCGAGGAGTTGCAGGCGCAGTTTCGCGGCGGCGAGGCGCCGAGCCAGCGGCTGCTGCTGCCGATCCCGATCGAGCTCGACCCGATCGCCTCGGCGTTGCTGCTCGACCGGCAGCGGCTGTTGCGCGACTGCGGATTCGAGGTGGCGGAGTTTGGACGTAATTTCTTCCGCATCGAGTCGGTGCCGGCGTGGCTGGAGCCGGGCGGGGCGGAGGCGTTTCTCCGCGACTTTCTCGGGCTCGTCCGCGAGGGCCGCCTGCCGGAGGGTCGGCCCGACCTCGCGCGCGAGGAAGTGGCCCGGCTGGCGGCGGTCAAGGCGTTGCGCCTGACCGACAACCCCAACGAGACGGAGTTGCGGACCTTGGTGACGCGCCTCTTCGCGACGGAGCATCCGCTGACCAACCCGGCCGGCCGCCCGACCTTTGTCGAGCTCAGCCAGGGCGAACTGGCGCGTCGTTTCCAAAAATTGACGTAACGCGGGCTCGCGCTGGCACGGTTCCTGTTGTTGAAACGGGACCATGCCAAAGCCCGCCAAGCCCGCCTCGTCACGCGCCGCCAGCAAACCGCAGAACGCCAAGCCGGCCCCGATCCGCGCGGAGGAATTTGTCGCCCCGGAGGGCGCCAGCACCGCGCCCTTCAGCATGCCGCAGATGATGCGGTCCATCCACGCACCGCGCCACGCCGGGGAGAACCCGGTCGAGGCCCTGCGTTCGCTGATCCAGCGGCATCTGGTCTCGACCCTCGCGCGCCACACGGGCTCGGCCACGCCGCGCGACTGGTGGGTGGCGACGGCCCTGGCCGTGCGCGACACGATCCACGAGCGCCTCATCGCCACGCAGGGGGTGCACAACGCGCAGAACGCCCGGCGCATCCACTATTTCTCGCTCGAGTACCTGATGGGTCGCCTGTTCAGCAACAACCTCATCGCGACCAACATGCTCGAGCCCGCGCGCGAGGCGCTCGAGTCGCTCGGCCAGAATTTCGACCACATCCGCGATGCGGAGGGTGACATGGGCCTGGGCAACGGCGGCCTCGGCCGCCTGGCGGCGTGTTTCCTCGATTCGCTCGCCACGCTGGACTACCCGGCGCTGGGCTACGGCATCTATTACGAGTTCGGCCTCTTCAAGCAGGCCTTCGTCAACGGCCACCAGGTCGAGCATCCCGACAACTGGATGATGTACGGCGACCCGTGGGAAGTGGTGCGCCCCGAGCACACGCAGGAGGTGCGCCTCTACGGCCGGATCGAGCATGTGTTCGACGACCAGGGCAACTCGAAGCCGCGCTGGGTCGACACCAAGACCATCCTCGGCGTGCCCCACGACATCCCGGTCGCCGGCTACGGCACGACCACCGTCAACCTGCTCCGACTCTGGGCCTCCAAGGCGACGGAGGACTTCGACCTCGCGGCGTTCAACAGCGGCGGTTAC
>CAZGJB010000345.1:0-3442 GCA_964526145.1 uncultured Opitutaceae bacterium | reverse complement strand
GGCGGCGAGGTCGCGGGCGAGGTCGAAACGCCCGAGGAAGGCCTGGTAGCGGGCGAAGGCGGCCCGGGCCTCGGCCGGGGGCTTCGGGCCGAAGGTGGCGTAGAACGCGGTCAAGTCGGCGTAGGGTTTATCGGCGTCGTCGGGCGGCAGCTGCACGCCGTCGACGCCGTCGTACAGGCCCTTGAGCGGGCGGTTGGCTTGGATGGCGCGGTCGATGTGCTTCTGGCGGCGGACGAGCCCGCGGAGAATGGCGAGGCGAAGTTCGCCGGCCAGGTCGGCGTGTTCCGCGAGGAAGGCCTCGAGGTCCTCGGCGGTTTCGCCGCGGAAACCGAGACCTTCGGCCTGGGTGTTGAGCAGGAGGCGCTTGTTTTCGTTCTGGGCGTTGGTAACGAGTTCGGCGGCCAGCTTATCGTTGCGGTAGGTCACGGCCTGGCGGACGACGATGTTCCAGAGCCACGCGCGCTCGTCGTCCAGAACAGGGAAGGCGAGGGCCTCACCCCAACGGACCTGACGGCAGAGCGTGAGGATGATCTCCTCGAGGAGGCGCTTCTTGGCGGCAGCATCGGTGTTCGTCTCTTCCGTATAGAGGAAGATGGCGCAATTGACGGCGTCAAAGGAGGCGACCTTTTTCTCCTCGAGGCGGGGCAGGGTCTTTTCCTTGAAGTAGATTGGCTCGAAGGGGCCGACCTTGAGTTCGCCGCTGGTCAGCCGGTGCGCAGTCGGGGAGGAGGGGTGGGCGCGGACAATGCGGTCGATGTTCGAGCCGGCGCGCTTCCAGTGGAACTGGATGTAGGAGTAGGAATACGGCCCTTCCGTCACGTTGTTGACGAAGCTGTTGGCGCGCTCGTACAGGCGAGCCGCCTCGGCGTCGGCCTCAGGGCCGGTGAAGGGGCCGATCTCACCGGCGAAGGCGGGAACTGCAAGCAGGAGGAGGACGGCGGAACGAAGGAGGGACGTCATGTATGAAAACTAAAAACGGCAGACTCTCGCTAGTGGCGAAAGCCTGCCGTGGGCGCAAACGCAATCAATCAGAGTTTGAAGCCGGCGGCGGCGGCGTCCTTGGCGAACATCTTGACCGTGTCGAGCGACAGGGCCGTGAGGTCCATGCCGTACATCTTGGCGGCCTTGCCGAGGATGTCGTGGGGTACCGTGACAATGGCGCAGCCGGAGTCCTCGGCCTGGAAGATATTGAGCACCTCGCGGACGCTGGCCCAGAGCAGTTCGGCCTTGGGCTGACCGGAGAGGAGGGCCTTCGCGGCGCGCATCAGCGGCATGGGATCCACGCCGGTGTCGGCGATGCGGCCGGCGAACACGGACACGACGGACGGCACGGCGGGGTTCAGCGCGGCGGCGACGCCGGCGACCTGCTCGAGGGTGAGCAGCGCGGTGACGTTGAGCTTCACGCCCTGCTGGCCGAGGTCCTTGATGAGGGGCAGGCAGGAGACGCCGACGGAGTTGGTGATCGGGATCTTGACGTAGACGTTCGGGCCCCAGGAGGCGATCTTCAGCGCCTGGCGCTTCATGTCCACGAGGTCGTCGGTGAAGACCTCGAGCGAGATGGGCTTGGCGGTCACGGACTGGAGGATGTCCTTGGAGAAGGCCTCGTAGTCCTTGATGCCCGCCTTGTTCATGAGGGTCGGGTTGGTCGTCAGGCCCTTGATGTAGGGTTTGGCGTAGAGGTCGAGGATGCCGGCCTTGTCGGCGCCGTCGGCATAGAGATGGATTTTAAGGTCGTTCAGGGATTTCATGGGTTGGGTTGTTTTGGGGAGCGAGAAAACGTTCGGGATCAGGGGTGGGCAAGGATAATTCCGGCGGCCGCGGCGAAGTCGTGCACCGTGAAGTGCGGGGCCCGGGCGGGGGGCCGCTCGGTGTAGCCGTGGTCGATGAAGATTGTGCGGCAACCGGCGGCGTGGCCGGCGTCGATGTCGCCCCAGCGATCGCCCACCATCCAGCTGCGTGCGAGATCGAGTCCAAGTTGGCGCGCAGCATCGATCAGCATCCCGGGCTTCGGCTTTCGGCAGGCGCAAGGCTGACCGTGGGCGTCGCCGCCGTGGTAGCAGACCTGAATGAGCTCGAGGGCGGGAACGAGTTCGCTAAGACGTGCGTGCATGGACTCGACCACGGCCTGCTGCTGCTTGCCGCGGCCGACGTCGGGCTGGTTGGTGGCGACGACAAGGACATAACCCGCAGCCTTGAGCCCGGCGCAAGCCTCGGCCACACCGTCGTACAAGCGGAACTCGGCCAGCGTGTCGGGTGGGTACGGCTTGCCGTCGCGTACGACCTGCACGTTGAGCGTGCCATCGCGGTCAAGGAAGACAGCGGGGCGAAGTGACATGGTTGCGGGTGACCGTCCAGCCGCGGTTCAGGCTCGGCCGGAGCAGGTAAGGTCTGCGGGTTTGGCCCGGCTCAGGGCTTGGCGGCGACCGATTCCCACTTCGTCTGGTTCACCTTCACGTCGGGGTGCGAGACCCAGAGGTGCCAAATTACGGCCTGGAAGGCTTCACTGTGCGGCGTGACGTTGTTCGGGTTAACGGTGGGGACGATCACGCAGGCGTCGGCCTGCTTGCCAGTGTAACCGCCGTCCTTGCCGACGATGCCGATGATGCGGGCGCCGACCTGCTTGGCCAGCTGGATGGCGGAGATGAAGCCGGGGGAGACGTTCTTCTCGAGGTTGCCGCCGCCGACCGAGAGGATGAGGAGGGCGTCCTTGCCGTTGAGCTTGGAGCCGCGGAGCCACTCGACGAACACGCTCGCCCAGCCGTCGTCATTGGTGCGGGCGGTGAGCTCGGAAACGTTGTCAGTCGGGGCGTAGCACTCGATGCCGGCGATCTTGCGGAAATCGTTCACGGCATGGGAGGCATTCGCGGCGCTGCCGCCGACGCCGAGGATGAAGAGTCGACCGCCGCGGTTGCGGACGCCGACGAGTTCCTGGACGCACTTTTCGCAATCAGCCGGGTTGATCTTGGCGACAATCTCGGCGGTTTCCTTCAGGTGTTGGATCGAATATGACATAATTTGGTTTTTGGGATTTAGGGACGGTTGACAAGCAAGGTTCTTGGAAAAATCACGCGGGCGGGCGGCGCAGCAGCTGGTCGAGCTCGGCGAGGCCGGCGTGCGAGCCGATCTCGTAAAAGCGCTGCGGCATCTCGTAGCCGGCGAGTTCGCCGCGGCGGACGAGGTCGCCCTGCACGACGGCGAGGTCGACCACGGCGTCGCGCGGGTAGGGGGTGAAGGCGGCGGCGCGGAACAGGCCGAGGCCGTAGTCGATGTGGCGCATCTGCGGGACCTTCTCTTTTTTTGAATACTGGACGATGCGGCCGTCGGCGAACCAGACGTTGCTGGCGTCGAAGGCCTCGTGGTTTTCGAAGACGGTCATCAGGCCGAGCTTGCCGGAATCAAGGAAGGCGCGGCCGACGGCCTGGTAGTCGATCGGCAGGTACGA
>CAZGJB010000344.1:0-3447 GCA_964526145.1 uncultured Opitutaceae bacterium | reverse complement strand
GGAGCCGGCCAGCAACGGTTCGCCCCGCTCAACAGCTGGCCCGACAATGCCAACCTCGACAAGGCGCGCCGCCTGCTCTGGCCCATCAAGCAGAAATATGGCCGCAAGATCTCCTGGGCCGATCTCATGATCCTCGCCGGCAACGTCGCCCTCGAGTCGATGGGCTTCAAGACCTTCGGCTTCGCCGGCGGTCGCGCCGACGTGTGGGAGCCCGAGGAGGACGTGTACTGGGGCGCCGAAGGCAAGTGGCTCGGCGACGAGCGCTACTCCGGCGAGCGCGAGCTCGAGAACCCGCTCGCCGCGGTGCAGATGGGCCTGATCTACGTGAATCCGGAAGGTCCGAACGGCAACGCCGACCCGGTCGCCGCCGCGAAGGACATTCGCGAGACCTTCGCCCGCATGGCCATGAACGACGAGGAGACCGTCGCGCTCATCGCCGGCGGCCACACCTTCGGCAAGACGCACGGTGCCGCCTCCGCGGCCCACGTCGGCCGCGAGCCCGAGGCCGCCAGCATCGCCGAGCAGGGCCTCGGCTGGAAGAGCAGCTACGGCACCGGCAAGGCCGGCGACACGATCACCAGCGGCCTCGAGGTCACCTGGACCAAGACGCCGACGCAGTGGAGCAACAACTTCTTCGAGAACCTGTTTGGCTTCGAGTGGGAACTCACCACCAGCCCCGCGGGCGCGAAGCAGTGGGTCGCCAAGAACGCCGAGCCGATCATCCCGGATGCGTTCGACCCGAAGAAGAAGCACCTGCCCACGATGCTGACGACGGACCTCTCGCTCCGCTTCGACCCGATTTACGAGAAGATCTCGCGTCGCTTCCTCGATCATCCCGACCAGTTCGCCGATGCCTTTGCCCGAGCCTGGTTCAAGCTCACGCACCGCGACATGGGTCCGCGTTCGCGCTACCTCGGGCCCGAGGTCCCGGCCGAGGAGCTTATCTGGCAGGATCCGATCCCGGCGGCGAACCACCCGCTCGTGAACGCGAAGGACATCGCCGTGCTCAAGGCGAAGATCGTCGCCTCCGGCCTGTCAGTCTCCGACCTCGTCTTCACGGCCTGGGCCGCGGCCTCGACCTACCGCGACTCCGACAAGCGGGGCGGCGCCAACGGTGCCCGCATCCGCCTCGCCCCGCAGAAGGACTGGGAGGCCAACCAGCCCGCCCGCATCGCGAAGGTCCTCAAGGCCCTCGAGAAGGTGCAGAAGGAGTTCAACGGCGCGCAGAAGAAGCCCGCCAAGAAGGGCGCGGCCGCCAAGCGCGTCTCGCTGGCCGACCTCATCGTCCTCGGCGGCGCCGCGGCGATCGAGCAGGCGGCGAAGAAGGCCGGCCTCAAGGTGGAGGTTCCCTTCACCCCGGGCCGCATGGACGCCACGCAGGCGCAGACCGACGCCGCGTCGGTCGCCGTCCTTGAGCCGACCTCCGACGGGTTCCGCAACTACCAGAAGACGCGCTACACCCTGCCGGCCGAGCACCTGCTCGTCGACAAGGCGCAGCTCCTGGGTCTCACGGCCCCGGAGATGACCGTCCTCGTTGGTGGCCTCCGCGTCCTCAACGCCAACCACGGCAAGTCGCAGCACGGCGTCTTCACCGACCGCCCCGAGACGTTGACGAACGACTTCTTCGTCAACCTCCTCGACATGGGCAACGAGGTGCGGCCGACGTCGCCGTCCGAGGAGAACTTCGAGATCCGCGACCGCGCGACGGGCAACGTCAAGTGGACGGGCACGCGCGTCGACCTGATCTTCGGCGCGAACTCCCAGCTCCGCGCCCTCGCCGAGGTCTACGCCCAGAGCGACGCGCAGGCGAAGTTCGTGAAGGACTTCATCGCCGCCTGGAACAAGGTGATGAACGCCGACCGCTTCGACGTGGCATAGGGTAACAGCCCAAGGTTTGATTCACGCCACGCTGCAAAAACGCAGCGTGGCGTTTTATTGCCCACCAAACGCGCACACCCCATGTACCTGTAGCCGGGGTCGCCGACCCCGGTCCGAACCCGAGCGACAACCCCGGCTACAGTATACCGACCGAATTGTCTGGGCCGACTGCCAACCCCCGCGTTAGTCCATCCCCATGGACTGCCGCCCCCACTGCGCCGCCTGCTGCATTGCCCCCTCGATCACCTCGCCGATCCCGGGCATGCCGCACGGCAAGCCGGCGGGCATTCCCTGCGTCCAACTCCTCCCCGACCTGCGGTGCGCCCTCTTTGGCAAACCCGAGCGCCCGGCGTTCTGCGTCGGCTTGCGGCCGAGCGATACGATGTGCCGTTCAAGCCGCGACGAGGCGCTGGAGTATCTAGCCGCGCTGGAAGCCGAGACGAGACCGTGAGGCGAGTTGAAGTGTTGGTTCTGTAGCCACGGTATTTTGAGGCGTGACCGCTTCGTACAGACATCACTGTTATGGAAGTCAGGTTTGACCCTCTCTGGTTGCCCCTCTGATTGGTGTATTTGTTCTACCCGCCGGCCTTGGATGCCGACGGCTTGTTGTCCTGCCTGGCATCGATGAGGATGATCCCCGAGGCGGCCTCGGCGTACAGCTTTTTCAGCAACCGGAGCAGCATGTCTTCCTCCTTCTGCGTGAAGTAGAGGATAGTTCAATCGAATGGTCGTTGTGGAATGTCGGTAGACGGAAACTGACGGTAAAGAATGTCGATATTCGATCCGTAGGCTCGTTCTGAATTCCATCGAACAGCGACGGAGCGTTGTGGAAGGCGAAGAAGGAATTCGATCCGCGCATGAACGATAGACGGAAGGCTCGTGAACTGATCGCCTTTTCCCACCAGTCGGGTCGCTCGCTCCGCTGCATGATGACTAGATCGTTTAGCGTCGTGAAAACATCGCGGATATCGACTCTCAATTGAGAGACTAGATCCCGATAGCTCTCCTGATCCTGAGCCATAGTAAACCACCCGGCGGGAACAGCCACCGGCTTTCCGCCTGACTTCTTCAATAATTCGAATGCGATCTGTTGAGGACTCCCTGCCGACGTCCAAAACCCAAGCATCAGATCATAGTGAGTCGCCGGCTTGGCGTGGCTTTCGTCGGTAAATACACGGCAGTGAAAATGGGTTTGGAGGCCGAAGTCGTCCCAGTCGTCGCCCGCCGAAAGGTAGATGACATTCGATGGAACCTCAGGCCGAGCTGTGGCTGTGCCGGTAAAGTAGACAACGAAATTGGTTTTCATATGCGATCAAAGGGGTCGAACCTAACTTATTGATATTTGCCGCCCATGCGCTTGTCCAAATCAGTGTCGCTCTGCAGAAATCGCCTGCAACATTTGGTTTACGGCGAAAGTCAGGAGGGCGAGGACTTGGGCTTGGTCGGCGAACTCGCGCCAAATGCTCACGGCTGACAAAACATGGTCGATGATGCCCTCGGCGACGCGGAGGACAACGCCTTCGGCGCCCGGCCGAACCTGGCTAACGAGCGCGCGGTGCCAAAATCCGG
>CAZGJB010000343.1:0-3461 GCA_964526145.1 uncultured Opitutaceae bacterium | reverse complement strand
GGGGTGACGCCCGCGATCTACACCCTTTACGCGCACCTGGCGTCCATTGCTCCGGGGCTCCGGATTGGTGGCACGGTGAAGCGCGGCCAGACGCTCGGGGTGATGGGGCGCTCGGCGAGCGGTTACGCGATCCCGAAGGATCGGGCGCACCTGCATTTCGAGATGGGCCTGATGGTCACGCGCGATTTCCAGCGCTGGTACAATGCCCGCAAGTTCGGGAGCCCCAACGACCACGGACTCTACAACGGGATGAACCTGATGGGTTTCGACGCACTGGATTTCTTCCAGAAGCACCGGGCGCGGCGGGTGGACAATTTCCAGCAGTATTTCCAGCGCATGGAGCCGGTGGTGAAGCTCAGGATCGCGACCACGCGCACGCCGGATTTTGTGCAGCGTTATCCGTCGCTGGTGACCAAGGATGCGCCGCTGCTCGTGGGTGGCTGGGAGATCTGGTGCAACTGGACGGGCCTGCCGTTCCGCTGGATACCGTTGTCGACGGCCGAAGTCGTGGGCCTGCGGCCAAATCAGGTGCGCATCATCGAAGTCGACGAGTCCGAGGAGCGCCGCCAGCGCAGCAAGAGTCTCGCGATCAAGCGCAAGGGCGCGTGGGTCCCGGGCGAGGACCTGCAGACGTTGCTGCAGCAGGTGTTCGGAGTGAAGTGAGGCCTCAGCTCTGCGGCTTGAGCTGGTCGAGCAGCGCCGTGAATTCCGGGTGCTCCTTCAGGTCCTCGAGGTCCGGGTCCTGGGCCATCCAGTCGAAGTCGCGGTAGCCGAGTTCGACGGCGCGTTGCAGGGAGCGCAGGGCGTCGACCTTGCGTTTCGAGAGCGCGAGGCTGCACGCGAGGTTGTAGTGGGCCGTGGCGTTCCCGGGGAGGAGTCGGACCAGCCGGCGGTCCATGCGCAGGCCGTCGGCGATGCGGCCGTGCTTGGTGTAGAGGCCGCCGAGGATCTCGATGACCTCGGTGTACTGGGGCGCGCGGCGCAGCACCGACTCGAAGAACGCCATCTCGAAGGCGGGATCCGGCTTCGGCTTCGACATGGCGCGGTCAGCCCCGGCGGGGACAGTGGCCGGTTTCGCGGAAGGCGTTGCAGTGGGCGCTGACCTGCAGGCGCTGGCTCACCGGAATGAGGCCGAGCTTCGAGGAGACCGTGCTGCCGTACCATTCCATGAAGGGGGCGCTGATCTCGAAGATCTTGTCGCAATCGAGGCACACGACCTGGGCAACCTGCGTGGTCGAGCCGCCGATGTTGGGCAGGTAGAATTTCTCGCCCGTGCCGATGTCCACCTCGCGGAGGAGGGCGCTCTCGGTCATGATCGGCAGCGTGCGGTAAACCGTGGCGCGCGACACGGAGTCGTCCACCTTGCGGGCATGGTCGAGGAGCTGCTCGGCCGTGAAGTGTTCCCGCTGGGCGTAGGCCGTGTCGAAGATCGCCAGGCGCTGGTTCGTCACGCGCAGTCCCTTGCGGGTCAGGAAGTGGCGGAACTTTTCGCGGGCGGCGTTGAGGCTCACGGGGAGACTTTTTGTCCGGCGGAACCGGGTGTCAATCTTGCAGCCGGACCTCGCGGCTTAGGGTTTGCCTTGGGCGGGGTGGGGCGCCGTCATCGCGGGGATGATCGTCGGTGTCCATCCGCTGGCCGGCTTCGACAAGCTGCTGCACTACCGCGTGCCGGAGACCCTGCGTGCCTCGGTCGCTGTCGGCACCCTGGTGCGGGTGCCCGTGCTCAACACCTTGCGGCTGGGCATCGTGGGTGAGATCGGCGTGCCGGCGGATTTCCCGCTCGACCGGCTGAAGGCCGTCGCCCAGGTCGTCTATCCGTTCCCGGCGCTGACGCAGGATCTGCTGCGTCTGGCACGGTGGATGGCGGAGTATTACGCGTGTCCGCTGGATGCGATCATCGAGACGATGATTCCGGCGGCGGTCCGAGGGGGCGCGGCCATCCGGCAGGAAAAGCAACTCGTGGTCGCGCAGCGCCTGGACGAGGAGGCGCTCGCAACGCTCGAGAAGCGCGCCCCGCAGCAGGCGCGGCTTTATCGGTTTCTTTTCCAGCAATTCAAGCCCCAGCGCAAGGGCCTCGTCCTGAAGCGCCTCGGGCTCACCGCCGCGGTGGCTGCGGCGCTGGTCAAGCGCGGGGTGCTCCGCGAGGACCTGCACCGGGTGGAGCGCGTGGCCTATGCCGACGATTTTGCCCGCGGGGAACTCGTGGCGGCGACGCCCCCGGTGCTGAACGCCGAGCAGCGGGCGGCTGTCGACCGAGCGGCCGCCGATCTCGCGACCAACCGGTTCCATGTGACCCTGCTCCACGGCGTGACCGGCTCGGGCAAGACCGAGGTCTATCTGCATGCGATCGACACCGCGCTCAAGCAGGGCGGCGGCGTCATCTTTCTTGTGCCCGAGGTGGCGCTCACCCCGCAGACGGTGGCGCGACTGCGTTCGCGGCTCGAGGCCATCGCGCCCGGGCACCGGTGCGTCGTCTGGCACAGCCACCTGAGCGAGGGCGAGCGGCTCGATGGCTGGCTGGCGCTGGCCACGGGCGAGGCCCGCGTGGTCGTGGGCGCACGCTCGGCGGTGTTCGCCCCGGTGCACAACCTGCGCCTCATCGTCGTCGATGAGGAGCATGAACCCGCCTACAAGCAGGACGAGACGCCCCGCTACCACGGGCGTGACGTGGCCGTCTATCGGGCGAAGCTGAACAACGCGCTCTGCCTCCTCGGGTCGGCCACGCCCTCGCTCGAGAGCTTCGCCAACGCCCAGGCCGGGCGGTACGCGCTGGGCGAGCTGCGCCAGCGGGTCGACGACCGGCAGCTTCCGCACATCAACGTCGTCGACATGCGCGTCGAGATCATGCGCTCGCGGGGACTCACGACGCTGTCGCGCAAGCTCGCCGACGCCATGCAGGTCCGGTTCGAGCGCAAGGAGCAGACGATCCTCTTCATCAATCGCCGCGGATACTCATCCTCGATGCTCTGCACCGAGTGCGGACACGTCGAGGAATGCGCCCATTGCAGCATCGCGATGACCTATCACCGCACGGACGAGACGCTGCGGTGCCACCTGTGCGGCGAGACGCGACCGGCGCCGATGACCTGCCCGTCCTGCCGCTCGCCGAAGATCCGATGGAAGGGGCTCGGCACGCAGCGCGTCGAGGAAGCGGTGCGCCGCGTGCTCCCGCGGGCGCGGATCGAGCGGATGGACACCGACACGATGTCGCAAAAGAACCGCTTCCGGGAAGTGCTCAGCCAGTTTCGCACCGGCAAGATCGACGTCCTCGTCGGCACGCAGATGATCGGCAAGGGCCTCGACTTCCCCAACGTCACGCTCGTGGGCCTGGTGGATGCCGACATCTCGATGCACATCCCGGACTTCCGGGCCAACGAGCGCACCTTCCAGCTCCTCGTGCAGGTGGCGGGACGCGCGGGTCGCGGGGACCGGGCCGGGGAGGTGATCGTGCAGACTTTCAC
>CAZGJB010000342.1:0-3501 GCA_964526145.1 uncultured Opitutaceae bacterium | reverse complement strand
TCTTGGGCTTTCAAGGGCCGCGGCTAGACACGCTGGCGGCGGACGGTTGCGGGCACGCCGAACGCGATTGATCCGGCGGAAATGCTGTGGGTGACGACGCTGCCCGCGCCGATCACGGCACCGCGGCCGATGGTCACGCCTGACAGGATCGTGACTTGGGCTCCGATCCACGCTTCGTCCTCGATGATGACCGGGCAGGTGTGCATGGGCTGGCGCTTGACTGAGAGGTCCGCGGCCAAGCCATGGTTGCCGTCGGTGATGAACGTATGCGGCCCGATCATGACATCGCTGCCCACGCGGATCTGCTGATGGGCATCCAGGATCGTGTAGCGGTTGATGTACGTCCCGTGGCCAATCTCTATCTTGCCCGCCCGTGGTTCGCCGCTGCAAAGCAGCACCACGCCCCGGTCGAGCGCGCAACCGTGCAGCGTGATGTCGCTCCAATTGCGGGGGATCTCCACCGCCCGCATCCAGCAGTACGCGCGGAACTCGACGCCCAGAGCCCGATAGGCGAGGTTGCGTGCGCGCGACGCGATTCCCTGGCCGAGACGATGGAGCAGGCGCATCATGGGTTAGGGTCTTGGTAACCGCACCAGCGATGGGCGTGCAAGGCCACAGTGGCCATGCCCACCAGCTTGCCGCCCAGAACTTGCGGCCAGCGCCACCAGCCGGGTCCTCTCCGCAATGCCAGGACCAGCATCAGGAGCTGATAGCAAAGCTGCCGTAGATCCCACAAAAGCCCCTTGCGACCCATGATCACGCGCATCACATACCAGCGGTTGATCGTCTCCATCTTTTCGCGGGCGTAAACGCGGCTCTTGTAGGGCGCCGGCTTGAAATCGTGGAACGCGCGGGCCGCCGCGGGAACCCGCAGGCTCCAGGTACGGCCAACGTGCAGCGCCAGGGCGGCATCCTCCATCAGCGAATAGCCATGGAAGAACGCGAGGAGCGCGGGCTTCGGCAATGCTTCCCGTCGGTAGAGAGTGCAACCAAGGTTCAGCCAGTCCACCTCTTCGCCCCGGTCAGCTTCCTGCTGCGACGGCAGGAAATTGAGGGCGGGTCCGACGCAGCGGCCGGCAAGGGATCCCGCGGCCGGGCAACCGAGCCAAGCGAGGATTCGCCGCAGCGCCCGTCCCGGGGGATTGTATTGCTGGTTGATCAACAACGTGCCGCAACCACCGCAGCGCGGGTTCGACTGCAGGGCGTTCCACAGGGCCGCGATGCAGCCAGGCTCGAGGTCCATGTCGTCGTCCATGTACAGGATGTACGGCTGCGCGGCCTGCAGCTGGGCCTGGTTGCGCTGCGCGGCGGCCCCGCGTCGCTCGGCTCGGAGGCAACGAACCTGCACGCCCGACGGCGCTGGCGGCAAATCGGGAGTCGCCACGGACAGGGCGGATGCGTCGACGACCAGTACTTCGGCCGGCACGGCCGACTGGGCAAACAAGCTGGCCAGCGTGCGCGTCAGGCGCTCACGGCGATCCAGCGTGGGAATAATCGCGCTAACGGGGAGCAGCTGCATCGGTCAGGGCTTCAAAAAGTCGGGCCCGAAGAGGACCGGCGTCGAACTCGGTGGCGGCGGCCTGTCCGCCCCGCGCCAAGGTCACGCGCAAGGTGGCGTCCGCCGCCAGTTGGCGGAGTCCGACCATCAGCGCCTCGGGGGCTGGATCAGTGATGGTCATCGCGCTCGCCGGATGGCGGAGACACCAGGCGGTGCCGCTGGCTGAGGCAGGTCCGGTGACGACCACCGGAAGGCCGAGCGAGAGATAGTCCGTCAGTTTGCTGGGAAAGTGGGTCCGGCACTGCATTTCATGCCGCCCGAGGGGATTGGCGTACGGTTGCAGGACCGCGTCGCAGGTCCGCAGCATCGCGTGCCAAACCGCCTCCGGCGGGGAAACATAACCGTGGCAGCGGAACACATCAGTCGCGTCGGCCAGGACGCGGTTTGCGCCCGTGGGTGCGGGACCGAAGTACTCGATCCGCGTGCCCGTGGCCCGCAGCACCGGCAGCATGCGCTGCAACTGCTCGCCGTAGCCGTAGTGCAAACCGCCCGCGTAGCCGAGTGTCAGGCTGCCGGGGTGCTTCAGTTGACGGCAGAGCTCGGGTGGTTGGTTGACCGGGGGTTCGGTGCGCGGCGGGTGCAGCACGCTGCCATCCACGCCGAAGGCGGCCCGAAAATGTTCGCGCATGGGCTCGCTGATGCACAGCCGGTGCGTGGCCTGGCGGTAAACGCGCCCATCGCGCCGCTGCTGGGAGGAGCGCAGCGTCGGGGCGACGGGTTCGAATCCGTCGGGCAGATCGTGAATGAGGAGGACCAGCGGCAGCCGGCGCTTTCGGGCATAGGCGGCGGCATACTCGTAATACCACGAGTCCTGCATGAGCGCGGCCACGACCGCGGGCTTGAAATCGCCCAAAGCCGCGTCAAGCGGGCGGAAACGCAGGAAGGCGGTCGCACCGAGCGCCCGCAGGTTGGTTCGCCAGCGCCAGAACCGTGTCCTCAGCAGGCGATCGGCAAGGAGCGGCACATGCACGTAACGGCACCGCAGGCGGGAGGCGTTTGCCGGCGGCATGTGACTCGTGACGACGGTAAGGCGGTCCGGTGGATAGGTCGCGAAGAGCCGCTGCAGCAGGATCGCGCCCGCGGCGGCCGCATGCGGCGGTTCCGCGGTGATCAGGGCGATCTTGGGCAGGCTGGCTTCGTTCATTGTTGTACCGTCCATCGGCGACTGGTCCAGTCATAGCCCACGATGGTACGGGCCTCGGAACGCTTGCGGGTGACCGTCGGCACTCCAGGGCAGCGGCTGGGGAGAAACACGAGTTCCTCGCGCATGTCCGTCCACAGGTGCCGTTGCAGCGAAGTCGGGGAGTCGTCCCAGCCGGCGATGTGGACCGGGGTCATCCAGGCTTCCGCGACGAGCTGAATCCTGAACTGAGCGACCGCGTCGAGCATCTCCTTGCGCGCCTGTGTCAGGGCGGCGGCGGTGCTCCCGGCGACGATGCAAAGGATGGCGGCGCCGACCTTGATCGATCGGTTGGCGCGGAGACCGTACGTGGAGAGAACATGGGCGGCTCCCATAAGGATCACCGCGACGAAGACATAACGCTTGCGCGACTCGTTTGAATATCCCCCGGCGAGGGCATAGATGGCGGCTGTCGCCGTGATCACGACGACCCAGCCGGCAGCCGCCTGCAGGGCCTTGCGCCCCGCGGTTGCATTGCCGCCTGGCCGGGTCGGGCCCCGGAGCGTGCCCAGGGCGCTGGCCCCGGCGAGGAGCAGGAGGGCGGTCACCAAACCGACGGGGGTCAGCAACTCGCGGCCGTACGACTCGATCCACAAGGGATGGGTCCATACGTCGAAAGTCATCAGATTGGAGACCTGATGCCACACCGGTGAGACCGCGGCGCGCAGGCTCAGAGTCGGATGCTTTGTTGTGGTGGCGTGGAGGGTTGAAAGGTATCCTGCGGTGTAGAGGGCGCAGCCTAACCATGGCATGAACCGCCACC
>CAZGJB010000341.1:0-3505 GCA_964526145.1 uncultured Opitutaceae bacterium | reverse complement strand
CGAGGCCAACGGCGTGTTTGTCGACCTGCAGCCGCACCTCGTCGAGGCCCTCGCGGCCCGCGGCTGGCAGTTCTACAAATTCGTCGGCGAACACGGCTACCGCCTCATGGGCAGCTGGGCGACGACCCCGGCGCAGGTTGATGCTTTCCTGGCGGATGCCCGGACAGTGGCTCGGAGTTAGGCGCGTCGACAAAAAACCCCCGCCGGAGCCCGGCGGGGGTCGAAAGGAAAACCGCTGCGGTGCGCTTACTTCGCGGCGGGTTCAGGTGCCGGGGCGGCTTCAGCCGGGGTGGCCTTGAAGTCGACCAGCTCCACGTCGAAGACCAGCGCGGCGCCGGGCGGGATCTCGCCAGCACCCTCGTCACCGTAGGCGAGGTGGGCCGGGATGTAGAGCTTGGCCTTGGCGCCCTTGTTGAGCTGCTGGACGCCTTCGGTCCAGCCGGGGATGACCTTGTCGAGGGGGATCTCGATCGGCTGGCCGCGGTTGGCGGTCGTGTCGAAGACGAGACCGTTGAGCAGCGCGCCGGTGTAGTTGATCGTGGCGGTGTCGGTGGCCTTCGGGCTCGGGCCGGTGCCGGCCTGGGTGATCTCGATGACGAGGCCGCTGGGCAGCACCTTGACGCCGGGCTTCTGCTTGATCTCGGTGAAGAATTTCACGGCGTCGGCCATGTTCTGCTCCTTGATGCGGTTCAGGGCAGCCTCCTGGCGCTTCATGATGAACTCATTCATGGCGGGGCCGATCTTGGCCAGCTCGTAGGGGGCATCATTGCCCGCGGCGGCGCCGGCGACGCCCTTGGTGAAGACCGCGATCTGCTCGGGCGAGAACTGGAGCTCGTGCACGCCGATGCGGCCGGCCACGAACCAGCCGAAGGTCTCGAGGATCTGGGCCTCGGTGAAGCTCGCGGGCGCCGGGGCGGCGGCGGCTGGCGGCACGTTGGCGGGCGCGGGGGTGGCAGCCACGTTGGCCGCGGCGGGCGCCGGGGTCTCGGTCTTGCCGGGGATGTTGAGCTTGATCTCCTGGGCCGAGACCGCGGTGGCGGCACCGAGCGCGAGCAGGGCGAGGACGGAGTTGAGGTTCAATTTCATGCGTGGAGTTGGGAAATGGCCTTGGTCAGGACGACACGGGTTTTGTGCCGTAAACTTTCGGATGTGCCAGCCGCCCCCGGCGAATGCAACTCATTACTCCCCGCTTGTGTCCCCCGGGCGCCGGGACCACTTTTTGGCCAAATCATGACCCCCGACCAATTCTGGACCAGCCAGGACGGACAGATCCTCACCCTCAAGAGCAAGGACGAGCACAGCGTGGCCCTGACGCTGGCGTTCTGGCCCCGCTCGGCAGCCGAGTTTGAGTTCCTCAAGGCCCATCTCGACACGCTCATGTTCACCGAGCGCAGCTCGCTGGCGCGCATCGGCATCGAGATGCTCCTCCACAGCAAGCCCGTCGTCGACGGCAACCGCCTGGCCATGGAGGCCGAGGCCTTTCTCTACGACCACAGCTTCCCCAACGCCGCCTACTGGAAAAAGCTTCTCCGGCCCGGCGCCCCCGTCGGCCGCCTCTTCCACGCCCCCGCCGCCGCCAAGCTCTCGAGCACCGAGATCTGGAGCGCCATCCAGAACAACGCCCTCAAGCTGCCCAACACGATCTCGATCGATTCCCAGGGCCGGGTCTTTTTCACGCCCCACGCGGTCAACTACACGCTCAACCCCCGCCTCCAGCGCCTCAATTTCGAGCACATCGTGAGCGGTTTCGCCGGGCGGTCGTTCATCGACAAGGTCCAGGTCCGTCACGACGTCGCCACCCTCGCGATCCCGCCGCGCTCCGGCATCCTCACCAGCTGCTCGATGTACCTCAAGGAGCACTACGTCGTGCTCAATCCCGGCGAGGGCAACTTCGGCCTGCACACGAGCGCCATCCTCCTCGACCCGGTCAAGACCTTCGGCACGAACATCATGCTGGAGATCTACAACACCGGCGACCAGCCGGTGGTGAATCCCATGCTCTCGGTCGAGGTCTTCCGCGCCCCGCCCTTCGCCGACCCGGAATACAAGACGCTCCAGAAAAAGCGCGTGCGCCTGCTCGGCACCGCCGCCGGTCTCTTCAAGAATCTCGACAACTCACCCGCCCGCGAGAGCGGCGAGGCCCGGCCCCGCACCAAGATCATCGTCCGCGGCCACTCCGCCACGATGGAGAACCGCGCCATCGTCGTCCGGGCCAACGACGAGGAACTGCGCAAGGTGATAGACGGTGAGACCAATCCGATCGGCAGCCGCAACCTCATCTCCGCCCTCGACGCGGCGCCGGCCGACGCCGACACGCTGATCGTGGACTTCTTCCCCGACCTGCTCGAGCACATGGAGCTGATCACCCGCATCGGCGACCTGAAGCTGAAGCGCATCGTCTTCCGCCGCGCTTCGCGCACCCACGGCTATTTCCTCTCCAGCAACGCCCACGCCCGCCTCGACACCTTCCAGGCCATCGGCGTGCAGGTGTACTGGTACGACGAGCTCACCAAGGATCTCTACCTCCACACCTACAAGCGCGAGCACGGCTTCTTCGTGCGCGAGGAGATGGCCCGCAAATTCCAGGAAAGCACGATCCTCGCCTTCTACGGCTCGGCCGTCGGGCTCGATCAGGCCGACACCGACCGCATCTCGACCCTCGTGGACAAGCTCACCGGCTTCCTCGGCGGCAACCTCGGCGTCCTCACCGGCGGCGGCGGCGGCGTCATGCGCCTCGCCACCGACCAGGCCCGCGGCAAGGGCGCCCTCACCGGCGCCTGCTTCCTCGAACTCGAGGCCCAGCCGCCCGAACTCGGCGTGGATTTCTTCAACACGTTCCAGGAGACGTCGCGCCACTTCCGCCAGAAGTGGTTCGAAGCGGCCGATTTCTGCGTCTTCAACGTCGGCGGCGTCGGCACGCTCGAGGAGATCGGCATCGAGCTCTGCAACCTGAAGCTCGGTATCCGCCCCCGCGTGCCCTACGTCTTTTTCAACGCCAAGTTCTGGGGCGACCTCCGCGAACAGGTGATGACCATGATCCGCGACAAGCGCGCCCCCGCCTGGATGGCCGACTACATCCTCTTCACCGACGACCCCGACGAGGTGGTGCGGTTCTACCGCCGCAAGCTTCAGGTGTTGTAGGCCGACGGTGACGTTGATCGGATCAAGCCGCCCGCCGTGAAGGCGGGCGCAACCCATCTCCCCATGCAAGTGACCCACGAAACCAGAATCGGCATCGTTGGCTGCGGCGGCATCAGCCGCGCCCACGTGCAGGCATACAAGCAGGCCGGCGCCCGGATTGTCCTCGTCTACGACGTGAATCGGGCCGCCGCGGAGGCCCTGGCCAAGGAGGTCGGCGCCCAGGTGGCCGACTCGCTGGCCGCCATGGCGGGCCCCGGCGCGGTCGACGCCGTCAGCATCTGCACGCCGCCTGCGTTCCACCTCGAGCATTGCCTGCCTTTCGTGCGGGCCCGCATCCCCGTGCTTTGCGAGAAACCCCTCGAGG
>CAZGJB010000340.1:0-3505 GCA_964526145.1 uncultured Opitutaceae bacterium | reverse complement strand
ACCGGCCATTGGGAAGTCGGCCTGCTCATGGAGGAGGCCGCCCGCGCGCTGGCGGCGCACGGCGCCACGCCCTTCGCCGGCTACGTCAGCGATCCCTGCGACGGTCGCTCGAACGGCACGCCCGCGATGTTCGACAGCCTTCCGTACCGCAACGACGCCGCGATCCTCTTCCGCCGGCTCATCCGGTCGCTGCCCACCTGCCGCGGCGTCGTCGGTGTCGCCACCTGCGACAAGGGCCTGCCCGCGATGATGATGGCGCTGGCCGGCACGAAACACCTGCCCGGCATCCTCGTCCCCGGCGGCACTACGCTCCGCACCGAGGAGGGCGAGGACACCGCCAAGGTCCAGACCCTTGCCGCCCGCTTCGCCCAAGGCGAAATCAACCTCGACTACGCCGCCGAGATGGGTTGCCGCGCCTGCGGCTCGCCCGGCGGCGGTTGCCAGTTCATGGGCACGGCCGCGACCGCGCAGGTCGTGGGTGAGGCGCTCGGCCTTTCGCTCCCGCACTCCGCCCTCAGTCCGTCCGGCGCCACGATCTGGCGCGACATGGCCCGACGCTCCGCCCTCGCGCTCATGGAACTCGAGGACAAGGGCACGACTCTCGCCTCGATTCTGACCGCCGACGCCTTGCACAACGCCATGGTCGTGCACGCCGCAGTCGGCGGCTCCACCAATCTCGTCCTGCACGTGCCGGCCATCGCCCACGCCGCCGGCCTCCCCCGCCCCACCGTCGATGATTGGGCACGCATCAACCGCCAGGTGCCGCGGCTGGTCGACGTGCTACCGAACGGCCCCACGCACTACGCCACCGTGCAGGTCTTCCTCGCGGGCGGCGTCCCCGAAGTGATGCTGCACCTGCGCGATCTCGGCCTGCTGAAGCTCGACGCCCTCACCGTCACCGGCCGCACGCTCGGCGAGAACCTCGCCTGGTGGGAGAAGTCCGAGCGCCGCACGCGCCTCCGCGCCAAGCTGCAGGAACTCGACCGGGTCGATCCCGACCTCGTCATTCTTTCGCCTGCCCGCGCCCGCGCCGCCGGCCTGACGAGCACGGTGTCGTTCCTCGGCGGCAACCTCGCCCCCGAGGGTGCACTCGTGAAGAGCACGGCGATCGATCCGACGCTACTCGATGCGGATGGCGTGTTCGCTCACGAGGGTCCGGCGCGCGTCTTCGGTTCCGAGGCCTCGGCCATCGCCGCCATTAAGTCCCGCGGGGCCGACGCCCTGCGCCAGGGCGAGATCGTCGTGCTCGCCGGCATCGGTCCCGCCAGCGGCATGCCCGAGACCTACCAGATCACCTCGGCGATCAAATATCTCCGCAAGGCGAAGGGCGTCGTGCTGTTGACCGACGGTCGCTTTTCCGGCGTCTCGACCGGCCCGTGCATCGGCCACATCAGCCCGGAGGCCTGGGCCGGCGGACCGCTGGGGAAACTGCGCGACGGCGACCGCCTGCGCGTGCGCATCGACACGCGCCAGCTCGAGGGCTCCGTGGACTTCATCGCCCCCGCCGGCCGCAGCGCCGAGGCCGAACTCGCCGCGCGCCCCGCCAGCGACAAGCTCATCGCCGATCCCAACCTTCCCGCCGACACCGAACTGTGGGCCGCCCTGCAGAGCGTCAGTGGCGGCAGCTGGGGCGGTTGCGTGTACGACACCGCGCGCATCAAGCAACTCCTCGCCCGACCCTCTTCGCCATGACCCTCCTCTACTCCGCCGCCGATCACCTCGTCGCCGTCACTGCCGGACGCACCCTGCGCCTCGACCTCACCCTCGATGCGCTCTTCACCGCGGAGGACCCCGCGGCGTTGCTGCGCCAGTGCCTCACCGGCGCCTCGCCTGCTGTCCTGCCCGCAAAACCGCGCGCCCCGTTGCAATCGCAGGAGGTCTGGGCCGCCGGCGTGACGTACTTCCGCAGCATGACCGCCCGCAAGGAGGAGTCCAAGGACGCCGGCGGCGGCACGTTCTACGACCGCGTTTATCACGCCGACCGACCCGAGCTCTTCTTCAAGTCCACGCCTCACCGCGTCGCCGCGCATGGTGAACCGGTGCGCATCCGCGGCGACTCGAAGTGGAACGTCCCCGAGCCCGAGCTCACGCTCGCGATCAACTCCCGCGGCCGCATCTTCGGCTGCACGATCGGCAACGACATGAGCTCGCGCGACATCGAGGGCGAAAACCCGCTCTACCTCCCGCAGGCCAAGGTCTACGACCGCTCGGCCGCGCTCGGGCCCGCCCTCCTCGTCACGGACACGCCCCTGCCGCCCGCCACCGAGATCGCCCTCGAAATCCGCCGGGCCGGTGCCGCCGTCTTTTCCGGCGCCACCACGCTCAGCCAGATTAAGCGCAGCTTCCCCTCGCTCGCGGAGTTTCTCTTCCGCGACAACTCCTTCCCCAACGGCTGCTACCTCATGACCGGCACTGGCATCGTCCCGCCCGACACCTTCACGCTGCGCAGCGGCGACGATGTCCGCATCACCATCGCGCCCATCGGCACGCTCATCAATCCCATCGCCTGACCTCCCATGCTGCTCCAATGCAAAAGCCTCCTCGCCGGCCGCACCGGCGCCACCGGCGGCACGATCTTCCGCGCCATCAATCCCGCGACGAGCGAATCGCTCGCGCCTGATTTCCACGAGGCCTCCATGACCGAGGTGGATGCCGCCCTGCGGGCCGCGGCCGCCGCGTTCCAGGACTACCGGGCCCGCCCGGCCGAGACCCGCGCGAAACTCCTCGAGACCATCGCCGCCGAGATCGAAGCGCTGGGAGACGCCCTGCTCCAACGCGCCCAGGCCGAGACCGGTCTGCCGCTCGCGCGCCTGCAAGGCGAGCGCGCCCGCACCTGCGGCCAGCTCCGGCTCTTTGCGCAGGTCGTGCGCGAGGGCTCGTGGGTCGATGCCCGCATCGATCCCGCCCTGCCCGATCGCCAGCCGCTGCCCCGGCCCGACCTGCGCCGCATGCTGATTCCGCTCGGTCCGGTGGTCGTGTTCGGCTCCAGCAATTTTCCCCTGGCCTTTTCCGTCGCCGGTGGCGACACCGCCTCCGCCCTCGCGGCCGGTTGCCCCGTGATCGTCAAGGCCCACCGCGCGCACCCGGGCACGGCCGAGCTCGTCGGCCACGCCGTGGTCCGCGCCGTCGCAGCCTGCGGCCTGCCCGCCGGGTTGTTCTCACTCGTGCACGGCGGCGGCGCGAGCGTCGGCATCGCCATGGTGAAGCATCCGGCAATCGCCGCCGTTGGGTTCACTGGTTCGCATGCGGCGGGCCGGGCCCTGTGCGATGCCGCGGCCGCGCGGCCGCATCCGATTCCCGTTTTCGCCGAGATGAGCAGCCTCAACCCGGTGTTCCTGCTGCCCGGGGTCGTGCGCGAACGCGGCGCGGCGCTCGCCCAGGGATTGCTCGGTTCATTCACCCTCGGTGCGGGCCAGTTCTGCACCAAACCCGGGCTCATCTTCGCGCTGCGCGGACCCGACACCGACGCATTCCTGCAGACCCTCGCCACCGCCGTGCAGGGCGC
>CAZGJB010000339.1:0-3557 GCA_964526145.1 uncultured Opitutaceae bacterium | reverse complement strand
ATGGCTCGTCCATGCGGCCCGAGCAGCCCGCCCGCATCACTCGGTCGGTGCCCCACCTGCAAGCCGCCCATCCCGGCTGGACGTGGCAGGTCCCGGCTCCCGCCACCGATGAAACTCTCGTCCGGGGCCACACGGCTGCCCATTTGAAGCGCCTCCTCCAGCCGCGGGATTTCGACGCCGACACCCCTTACTTCCCGGGCATCGCCGACCACGCCCGCCGGGCTGTCGGAGCCGCCTGCGCGGCCGCCGACGCCGCCTTGGCGGGCAACCCGGCCTTCAGTCTCATGCGCCCACCCGGGCACCATGCCACGGCCAACCAGGCCATGGGCTTCTGCTATCTCAATCAGATCGCACTCGCCGCCCTGAATGCGCAGGCAAAAGGCGCCGCCCGCGTTGCCATCTGGGACTTCGATGCCCACCACGGCAACGGCACCGAGGCCATCCTCCACCGCCGCCCCGGCCTCCTTTTCACCTCGGTACACCAATCCCCGGGCTACCCGGGCACCGGCACCACCTCCTTCGACAACTGCCACAACTGGCCCGTCCGCCCCCACACCCCGCGTGCGGAGCACATGGCCGCCCTGGCCTCCTCGTGGGATACCGTGACCGCCTTCAAGCCCGACCTCGTCCTCGTCTCCGCCGGTTTCGACGCCTACGCCCAGGATCCGATCACCAGCATGACCCTCGAGACCGAGGACTTCGCCACCCTGGGCGGCTGGCTGCGCGAGTCCGGCCTCCCCGCGGCGGCCATCCTCGAGGGCGGTTACAGCGCCGATCTCCCCCGGCTGATCGACGCTTTCCTGGCCGCTTGGGCGCGCTGACCTTCTGATAATTGGGCGTTGAACGTTCGGCATTCAGCGTTGAACGTCCAGACCATCGCGCTCGACGCGATCGCCTGATGATTTCACGCTTCCTTCCCTTGCGTCTTCGCCGCCTGCTCGGCGTCAAGACGGTGGCCCGCCTGCCTGCTTATCAACTCATCGACCGCCAGGACCAGCTCGCACCGCTGCTTGCGGCGCTCGACCGTGTCGATGAGGTCGCCCTCGATACCGAGGCCGACAACATGTTCCACTACAAGACCCGGCTCTGCCTGCTGCAGTTCCTGGTCGACGGACAGGTCTTCCTGGTCGACGCCCTCGCCGGCCTGCACCTCACCGGTCTCTGGCACCGCCTCGCCAAGAAACACCTGCTCATGCACGGCAGCGACTTCGACCTGCGCCTCCTGCAGGATCTCTGCAAGTTCCGCCCGCACAGCATCTTTGACACCATGCTGGCCGCGCAGCTGCTCAACCGTCCGCGCGTCGGCCTGGCGTCGCTCCTCGAGGACCACTTCGGCGTCAAACTCTCCAAGGACTCGCAAAAAGCCAACTGGTCGCAACGCCCGCTGACCAAGAAGATGCTCGATTACGCCGCCCTCGACGTCTGGCACCTGCCGGCCCTGCGCGATCTCCTCAAGCGCGAGCTCGTCCGCCTGCGGCGCATGGAATGGCTCGAGCAGCAATGCCAGGCGCAGATCGAGTCGGGCCTGACGGGGTTCGCGCCGCGCGACGAGAACGACTGGCGCATCGGGCAGAGCGAGAAACTCCGCGGCCACGGCCTGAGCGTCTTGCACGCCATCTGGCATTGGCGCGAGGAACAGGCCCAGCGCCTCGACACGCCGCCCTTCAAGGTCTGCGGCAACAAGCTCCTCCTCCAGATCGCCAACGCCGCCGAGGCGGGCGACGCCGAGGCCGCCATTCTTGCCCAGATCAATCTCGGCAAGCGCCACACCCGCCTCTTCCCCTCACTCTCCGCCGCCCTGCGGGCCGGCCTCGCCCGCGATCCGCACACGCTGCCGCGTCGCCGCGGCCGCGACCCCAACCACGTCTCCCTCAGCCATGCCGAGGTCGCGTTGCAGGACCGCATCCGCGCCGAGCGCGACAAGCTCGCCGGCAAGCTCTCGCTCGAGCCGACCCTCATCGCCACCCGTTCCCAGCTCGCGCAGATCGCCCGCCGCCCCAAGCACCTGGATGACATCCTGCTGCCGTGGCAGGCCAACCTGATGCGCCAGCTGCCGGCCCTCAAACAGGATTGATGCCGGGGCCGCCCCGATGGCCGAATCCGCCAACATCGCGCGCCACCTGCCGCTCATGGCGGCCCGCCAGCCGGACCATCCGGCCCTGAAGATCCCGCGCGGCCGCACGGCCGACGGGCGCATCGACTACCTCACGCTCACGTTCGCGGAGCTCGATCGCGAGGTCGACGCGTGGTGTCACCGCCTCACCCAGGCCGGCGTCGGCCGCGGCGACCGCACCCTGCTCATGGTGCGGCAAGGCCTCCCGCTCATCGCCGCCGCCTTCGCCCTGTTCAAGGTCGGCGCCATCCCCGTCATCATCGACCCCGGCATGGGCCTGCGGAATTTCCTCCACTGCGTCCGCCACTCCCAGCCGCGGGCCCTCGTTGGCATTCCCCTCGCGCAGGTCATCAGCCGCGTCTTTCTCACCGCCTTCAAGAGTGTCTCGACCCGCATCTGGGTCAGCGGCTCACCCACCGCCCGAACCACCGCCGGGTCCGTTAATCGCGAATTTGAAATCGTAAATTCCGCCGCCACCGACCTGGCCGCCATCCTCTTCACCTCCGGCTCCACCGGCGCTCCCAAAGGTGTCTGCTACGAGCACGGCATGTTCGAGGCCCAGGTGCGCCTCATCCGCGAAACCTACGGCATCAGGCCCGGCGAGGTGGACCTGCCGATGCTGCCGATCTTCGCGCTGTTCAATCCGGCGCTGGGCATGACCACCGTGGTGCCCGAACTCGATCCGCGCCGCCCCGCCGCCGTGGACCCGGTGAAAATCGTCCAGGCCATCCGACAGGAAAACGTCACCAACTCCTTCGGTTCCCCCACGCTCTGGCGCAAGATCCAGGCCCATTGCCTCGCGCAGGGCATCACGCTGCCGTCGTTGCGGCGCGTGCTCTGCGCCGGCGCACCCGTGCCCGCCGCGCTGTGGGATGATCCCGCGCGCTGGCTGCCCAACGGCACGCTGCACAGCCCGTACGGCGCCACCGAAGCACTGCCCGTCAGCACGGTCTCAGCCGCCGAGATCGACCCGACCTCCGTGCGCGGCGCCTGCGTCGGCCGGCCGCTGCCGGAGATCAGCGTGCGCATCGTCGCGCTCGGTTCGCCCGACGCCGTCCTGCACGAACTCCCGGTTGGCGAAATCGGCGAGATCATTGTCAGCGGTCCCGTCGTCACCAAGGCGTACGACGCCCTGCCGCTCGCCACCGCCGCCGCCAAGGTCACCGACGGCGATGCGCTCTGGCACCGCATGGGCGACTGCGGTTTTCTCGACGCGGACGGACGCCTCTGGTTCTGCGGCCGCAAGGCAGAACGTGTCACGACCGCCGCCGGCCCCTTGTTCACCGAGCCCTGCGAGCAGGTCTTCCGCCGTCATCCGCGTGCCGCTCGCTGCGCCTTGGTCGGCATCGGCCAGGAAGGGGCGCAGCAGCCCGCGCTGGTCGTCGAGACCGAGGTCCGGGACCGTGAAGAAGCCCACGCCATTGCCACGGAGCTGCGGACGCTG
>CAZGJB010000338.1:0-3572 GCA_964526145.1 uncultured Opitutaceae bacterium | reverse complement strand
AACGCCCGTCGGCCATGACGCCGCCGGACAGCTGCGGGAAGCAGGCGAAGTGGTTGAACTTCCCCTCGCGCGGGAACATGTCGAGGTAGAAGGCGCCCATCGGGGCGCTCGTGGCGGCGTCGGCCACGATGTAGAGCTGCACGCCGGGCGCCCAGACATAGGGCGGCTCCACGGCGGTGAATTTCAGGCCGAAGATCTTCTGGTAGATGGCGAACATGCCGTCGACCGTCGCCTGGTAGGGGAAATACACACGGAGCTTCTCGGTATCGACGGCGTATTTGTCCTTGAGGAGCTTGTCGGTGTAGTAGCTGACATCCCACGGATCGAGCTGGGCCTTGGGGTCGCCGACGTCGGCGGCCTTGAGCGCGCGCAGGGTCCCGAGCTCGGCGGCAAACTTGGGTTCGAGGCCGGCGACGAGGTTCTCCTCGAAGGCTACGACCGCGGCGCCGTTCTTGGCCATGCGCGTCTCAGTCTGGTAATCGGCCCAGGTGGCGTAGCCGAGGCGACGGGCGATGTCGGCGCGGAGGGCGACGAGCTTGGAGAGGACGGGAACATTGGTCTCGCGGGCGAGACGGTTGCGGGCGAGGTAGACCTGCTTGCGGACCCCGGCGTTGGTCGCGTTGGAGCTGACGGCCTGGACGTGCCAGGTGACGTTGGCCATGACGCGGTAGCGGCCATCGGCCTGCTTGACGCCGGGGCTGTCGAGGAAGGTCTGCGGGACGCCGGCGAGTTCCTCCGCGGTGAAGTCGAGCGGGGCGCGGGCGTTGTTGATATTGACGGCGAACTCGGTGTTGAGGGCGGCAAGGTCCTTGCGGAGCTTTTCGACCTCGGCGCGCTCGGCGGCGGGGAGGGCCAGGCCGGCGCGGCGATAGGTGCGCATCTGCTCGTCCACGAGACGCTGCTGGTCGGCGTCGAGCTTGGGCTTGCTGTCGGCGACGGCCTTCAGGGCGCGGTAGATGTCATCGCGGTAATCGAGACCGACGAACCAGCCCTGGAGTTTGACGTTGGTTTCATTGGCGGTGTCGCGCATGGCCTGATCGACGCTCGATTCGGCCACGGTGCTGAGCACCTGGTAAACGTCGCCGACGCGGGCGGTGATGGCATCGTAGGCGGCGAAGGTGTTCGCGAAGGTGAGCGTCGCCGGGTCCTGCGCGGCGAGCTTGGTCAGCGCGGCGTCAGCCTGCTGCATGGTCTGGTCGGCCTGAGCCTTGATCTCGTCGGGTGTCTGCGGGTAGGTGGCGAGGTTGAGGACCAGTCCGGCCTTTTCAGCTGCAGTCTGGAATTCAGCAAGCGTGGCCGGAGCGGCCGCGAGCATGCCGGTGCCGGCCAAGGCCAGCCCGAGGGCGAGGAGAAACAAACGGAGGGATTTCATTGAATGTGGGGTTATGGTTGCCGCCCAGCAGAGGGAGGGATTTTGCCCGAGGCAACCCAACAACGGCCCGCGATACCCCGGGTATATGACCACGGATTATGGAGTTTTGACTGGCCCCGTTGCGGACGCGGCGCACGTTGGCCGCATGTCTATGGTCTCGATCAACCCCGCCACGGGCCAGCGGCTCCACATCCATGGCCCCCACACCTCGCTGCAGATCGCGGCGACGCTCAAGCACGCCCATGCAGCGTTTCAGGCCTGGCGTGAGGCGGCCCCCGCCTTCCGCGGCCGGCACCTGCGCAACCTCGCCCGCGCGCTGCGGGCGCAGCGCGACGACCAGGCCCACCTGATCACGGCCGAGGTCGGCAAGCCCATCACCCAGGCCCGCGCCGAGGTCGAGAAATGCGCGATGGTCTGCGACTACTACGCCAAGCACGGCGCCGCTTACCTCGCCCCGGAGCACCCGCCGGGCGCCCCGCGCAGTGCCCGCGTCGTGTATGAGCCGCTCGGGCCGATCCTGGCCATCATGCCGTGGAACTTCCCGTTGTGGCAGGTGTTCCGCGCCGCCGCGCCGGCTCTCATGGCCGGAAATCCGCTGGTGCTGAAACACGCCTCGAACGTATCGGGTTGCGCGCTCGCGATCGCCCAGGTCTGTACCGACGCCGGCCTGCCGGGCGGGCTGCTGCAGACGCTGCTCGTGCGCTCGACCGAGATCCCCGCCATCATCGCTGATCCACGCATTCGCGGCGTCACGCTCACCGGTAGCACCGAGGCTGGTCGGCAGGTGGCCGCGCTCGCGGGCGCTGCGCTGAAGCCGTGCGTCTTCGAGCTGGGCGGCAGCGATCCGTACGTGATTCTTGCCGATGCCGATCTCGACCGCGCCGCCGAGGTCTGCGCCGCCTCGCGACTCGTGAACTCCGGCCAGAGCTGCGTCAGCGCCAAGCGGTTCATTGTCGTCGCCGCGGTCCGCCGCGAATTCGAAAAGCGCCTCGTCGCCCGCATGGCCGCCCGCCGCATGGGCAATCCCGCCAACGCCACGACCGAGGTTGGTCCCCTCGCCCGCCACGACCTGCGCGACGAGTTGCACCGCCAGGTGCGCCAGAGCGTGCGCCGGGGCGCCCGCATCCTCCTCGGCGGCAAACCCGCCGACGGCCCGGGCTGGTTTTACCCGCCCACCGTGCTGACCAACGTCAAACCCGGCATGCCGGCCTACGACCAGGAGCTCTTCGGCCCGGTCGCGGCGGTCATTACGGTGGCCGACGAGGCCGAGGCCATCGCCGTGGCCAACGACACCGTGTACGGCCTCGGCGCCGCCGTGTTCACCCGTGATCGCCGCCGCGGCCGCGAGGTCGCCGCCCAGCTCGAGGCCGGCATGGTTTTCGTCAACGACTTCGTGCGCTCCGATCCCACCCTGCCCTTCGGCGGCATCAAGGAGAGCGGTTACGGCCGCGAACTCGGCCTCCTCGGCATCCGCGCGTTCGTGAATATCAAGACGCTTTGGGTGGCCTGAGGCGCCCGGGCCGCCCGGGTGTCCTCACGCGTCCGACGTGTCCACCATCTGCAGATTGAGAATGGCCGAAGCCAATTCGGGACTGATGATGTATTCACCTTGGATCTCCGGGCCAAAAACCTGGAGGCGGTGACCGACGATCATCAGTTCGAGGCGGGTCGTGCCGGTGCGACTCAAGCGGATGAGCGGGAATGAAACCGCCAGCACGTGGGTATCCGTTCGTTCATAGGCCCCACCTTCGAGGAGCACCGCCAGGCGTTCGCTCCACGAGGTATCCGCAATGCGCAAAACCCGCTCCTCCTTGCCATCGAGAAAGACCAGCGCGGCCGCATCACACCCGCGCACGATTTCCGCCAGCCGGATCCCGGGACGCCGAGCTTCGGCCAACGCCGCGGCCGCCGCGCGCTCAACCCGGCCCTGGTGCTCAAAATAGGCCACCGCCCATCCACCGACGGCCGCGAACAGGACCAACGCGAGCAAAATCAGGGTCGAGCGTTTCATGGACTCACCAAGTCCAGCCCACCGACCCAGCAACGGCAAGTGGCGTTTCCGCCACGGCGATTGCCTGCGTTGTCCTCCCAGCGAAAATGGCGGAGAGGGTGGGATTCGAAATCGCCTCGGCCTCCTCTGGAATTGTGTCCCCACTCTATGCCGGGCCGCAGAGGTACGCACAGAATCGCGTGCCAAGGC
>CAZGJB010000337.1:0-3578 GCA_964526145.1 uncultured Opitutaceae bacterium | reverse complement strand
GGAAAACCGTGGGCTGCCCGCGGTCCTTCGCATGCGGCGTGAACCGGTTATCCCTGCCCACGGGAATTCGCACGACGGCCGTGCCCGGATATTCGTAGCCGAACCAAGCCTGGAGGGTTCCGTCGCGGCCTTGCGCCACATATTCAAAGATCGGGCGAACCCGCGCCCTGGCGGGAGGCTCTTTGGCGTGCGCCGGCACCGCTGCCACCAGCAGGCCGGCGAATCCGCAGGCTAACCTGAGCACTCCACGCCCACGACGGCCGTCGCGGCGCGGCAGAGAAGAAGGGGTAACTGCCATGCGGCGGAAAATGATTTTTCAGCAACCGCAGGCGACTCGTAATATACCCTAGTTACATAATTCGTACGGACATTTATGATTCTTTAAAAATTGTTGGGTAGTGGCTTATAAAATACTTATTCCGCATACACTTTTGGAAGTAATCATCAAAAGTCACCCTTGACACGACTTCCAAGCGATTTCTACTATCCGTTCTTACCTAGCCTGAAATGACTGACCAAGAACTCCTGCATCTAGCGTTCAATGGCAGTGCCGAGGATTGGCAGCGTCTTCATGATTACTGTCAGGACCAGGGGTTCGCCACGCGGCTTATCTGGCTGCTCGAGGAGAACGAGGCCGAGAATCCGGGCGCGGCCGCGGCTTGGAAGGAATACTTGAGCGAGCTCGGGTACCCGGTGGCGCGCTAAACAATGCCGTCCTCGACCCAGGCGTGCGCGCCGGCGACGACGTCCTGCGCCAACGCGTAGCCGGCGACGTCGGTGTTGTTGGATACGCCCCGGAAATTCTCCGCGATGCGCGCGCCGGCCTGCCGCGCGAAATCATCGGCGAGCGCCAGGACCTTCGCCTCCTCCCCACCCGCTTCCAGGCGCCACTGCGCATAGACACACGTCGCCGCCAGCGCGAAGAGGTCGCTGCCAATGTCGGCAATGCGGCCGAGCAACACCTGCCGCTTCTCCAGCTGCGGGCCGAACTTCGCCATCTGGTGAAAAAGCGTGCGTGCCATCCGCCGCGCCTGCCGCTCCACCCCACGGAGGTGAGCCGCCAGCCGCGGGTGCATCCCCGCCGGTACCGCCGCCGGCAGCGGCAGCCACTGGCGCGGATACCACGCGGCGTAAAACCCGGCCGCCTGCGCCGCGCTGCGCAGCCGCTCGCCCCACGGGCGCTCGGAGTTGAGCGCGATGCCGGCCACCTTGAGGTGCGGGTCGAGGGCCTCGCGCATGATGAAGAGGCGCATGATCTCCGACGAACCCTCGAAGATCGTTGTGACGCGGTTGTCGCGCATGAATCGCTCGACCGGATGCGCCACCTCGCCGCGGGCCTGGAGCGAGGCAACCGTCTCGTAGCCACGGCCGCCGCGGATCTGCATCACGTCGTCGAGACAGGCCCAGGCCTTCTCGGTGCCCCACAACTTGCACATGGCCGCCTCGAGGCGGATGTCCGCCTTCTTGTCGCGATCCACGATGCGCGAGGTCACGAGCAGCATCGCCTCCATGGCGAACGCCTGCGCCGCAATGCGGCGAATCTTCTCCGCGATGGCCGCGTGCTGGCCCAGCGGCACGCCCCACTGGATGCGCTCGGCGCTCCACGTGCGGGCGATGCGCAGCGAGCGCTTGGCCATGCCGAGCGATGAGGCCGGGATGGACAGACGGCCGGCGTTGAGCGTGGAGAGCGCAACCTTCAGGCCGCGGCCCTCGCCGCCGACGATGTTGGCCTTCGGGACGCGCACGTTGGTGAAACGAATGACACCGTTGTACAGCGCGTGCAGTCCCATGAACTGGCAACGGTGCACGACCTCGACGCCGGGCGCCTTCGCCTCGACCACGAAGGTCGTGATCTGCGTGCGCGGCTTGCCGTCGACGAGCTTCGGCGGCGTCTTGGCCGCAACGATGAGCAGGCCGGCCTCGGTGCCGTTGGAGCACCAGAGCTTCTCGCCCGTGATGAGGTAGTCGTCGCCATCCGGAACCGCCTCGGTGCGCAGCCGCGCCGGGTCCGAGCCGACGGTGTTCTCGGTGAGGGCGAAGCCCGAGAGCTCGCCGCCCGCCACGCGCGGGAGGAACTGCCGCTTCTGCGCCTCGGTGCCGAAGAGGAGGATCGGCTGCGCCACGCCGACCGACTGGTGCACCGAGAGGTGCGAGAACACGTTCATGCAGTGGCTCGCGATGAGCATGCAGGCCCGGCAGTAGGTCGTCTGCGAGAAGCCCAGCCCGCCGAACTCGCGCGGCACCTTGATGCCGTAGGCGCCCATCCGCGCCAGGTCGGCCCGCACGGTCGCCGGGATCTCGCCCGTGCGGTCAATCTCGTCGGGATCGACGCGCGCCTTCAGGAAGGCCGCGAGGTCCGCGAGGAACTTGTCCGCCCGCGCCTTCTCCTCCGGCGCGACGTCGGTGAACGGCGCGAGCTTGTCCGGCCGCCAGCGTCCCATGAACAGGTGGGCCACGAAGCTGAGGTCGTCGTGCGACTCGCGCGCCGCCTCGGTGACCTGGAGCGCGGCCCGCTGGCCCTCGCTCATCTTGGACATGTCGATGACGGAACGCCCGTCGTCGGCCTTGGGGTGGGATTGGGAATCGGACATGGGGAACTGCAGCGCGATGCTGCTTGGGGTTGGCGGCCGGGGCTGGCCGCGGGGTATCGTTGACCGAACAAAGGTCGCCCGCCGCCAGCGGTCAATCGGCCGGTGCGCCGGCGAGGTACCGAGAGACCTGTTTACCCCAAAATGACTAGAAAACTGAACCTGGCGTCGCCCGCGCCGCCGCCTCGACCGCCGCGCGCATCGCGTTCACATCGCCGATGATGGTCGCGTCGTCGCCCATCGCCTTGGGGTTGCGGAAGCGCTCGAGCAGCTCGCCCAGACTCGCCGGCCACTGGCCGCCGTTGGCCTCGCGCAGGAGGCGCAGCTTCTCCCATTCCTCGAAGCCGTCGCGCAGGAGCTCCCAGCGCACGGAACTCCGCGGGCCGGGATAAAGGAGGAAGGTGTCGCCCGCCGGGAGGTAGTGGTGATACGGATGGCCCCAGTAGGTCGTGTCGCGCAGCGGATTTTCCGGCCAGGTGGTCCACGCCCAGCGCAGGAAGCCGTCGTAGCCGTTGACCGCGGTGTAGTAGCCGATCCACACCGCCTCGGCCGGCGGACTCGTGACAAAGGTGTTCGGTCGCTTGGGATCGAGACACACGTAGAAAGTCGTGATGCGCCCCTCGGCTCGGCGGGCCGCGATGTCGCGCAGGAGTTCGTCGCTCGCGTGATCGAGGATGATGCTGAACTCCGCGAGATCGAGGCCCGTGTAGTGCGACGGCGCTTGATTGCCCGCCAAGCTGATGCGCAGCCGCGGCGCATGCGCGCGCACGAGGTCGGTCATCGCCCGCATCATCGGCGCCGGCGCCTCGTCCACCGCCAACCGCGCGCGCTCCAGCCAACCCTTGGCCGCAAGGTGCCGCTCGAAATCGCGCAGGAACGGCGCCCAATATGCCGCAAACTCCGGCCCCGCGGTGTCGCACAGGAGGAAGCGCTCATCGCCCGTCGCCGCATCGGTGTAATACAGCCGCCCCGACCACGTGAGCAACGAGT
>CAZGJB010000336.1:0-3625 GCA_964526145.1 uncultured Opitutaceae bacterium | reverse complement strand
CCCCGTCGCCTCGCCGCACTTCAATTTCACCGTCACCGAGCCGATGGGCATCGTGGGCGTCATCGCGCCCGACGAGGCGCCGCTGCTGGCGCTGGTCTCGCTGATCGCCCCGGTCATCACCAGCGGCAACAGTGTCGTTGCGCTGGCGTCATCGACGCAGCCGTACCCCGCCATCGTCCTTGGCGAGATGCTGGCCACGAGCGACCTGCCGGGCGGCGTGGTCAACCTGCTCACGGGCATCCGCGCGGAGCTGGTGCCGACCTTCGCGACGCACACCCACCTGCGCGCCCTCGCGGGCGTGGCGACGCCCGACGAGCGCAAGACGCTCGAGCTCGGCGCCGCGGAGAGCGTGAAGCGCGTGAAACTGCACCGCGCCGAGGCGCCGGTGGACTGGTACTCCGACGCCGCGCAGGGCCTCTACGAGATCCGCGACTTCGTGGAGTTCAAGACCACCTGGCACCCGATCGGCGCGTGAGGCGGCCGGGCGGTTATTTCTGCGGCGGAAGCGACTTCAGGTACGCGACCACGGCCTCGGCGTCCGCCTGGTTCATGCGGTAGGCGGGCATGGGCGGGAGGACCGGGACGTTGGAGGGGCGTTCGCCCGTCATCAGGAATTTCACGGCCTGTTCGGCGGTGAAATTCTCGAGGCCGGCGATCGCCGGGGCCGCGGGGGCCCAGGGCATGGGCACCGTGGCGGCGAAGCCGAGGGCGGCGCCGGTGAGGTGCTTGCCCTCGAGGAACTGGCCCTTCTCGTCGCGGGGCGAGTGGCAGTCGATGCAGAGCGCGACGTCATGGACGAGGTAGCGGCCGCGTTCGACGAGCGCCGGGCGGGTTTCGTTCGCGCCGGCATCGGCCGCCGCGAAGAGGGACATGAGACAGAGCGGCACGAAGCCGCAGAGGATCATTCTAGACATGTGTGTGGATGGGGGTTGAGCGCATCAAAACCCGGAAATCGCCGCGGGGTTACAAGAATTTTTCGATGAACCCGGAGGTTAACCACAGATAAACGCAGATGAACACGGATCCGGACGAAGGCTCCCTCCAATCTGTGATTATCTGTGTGCATCTGTGGTTCAACGGTCGGGCCCCGTCTGGTTCAGGTCGCTGATCCGCTCCTACGCTCGGCTGACCGCTCGTCCTAATCACCCGGACACCCCGGGTGTGCGCCTTAACTTACGCTCGCACCCGTTTCTTCCCTGCCCAACATCATGTTTCGTCCCATGTCCAGCGTCGCCCCGGCCAATCCGCGCCACGACAAGCTTTATGTCCTCGCCCAGTGCGTGGGGTGGGGCGGTTTCACGCTGATCTACGGTGGCCTGGCCCTGTTCATCAAGGGCATGACGCTCGCCCAGGGGTGCGTCTTCATCGCGACCAACATCTGCGGCCTGCTGCTATCGCACCTTTACCGCATGTGGATCCACCGGCGCGGCTGGAAGCAGCTGAGCTGGCCGTCCCTGCTGCCCCGGGCCATCGCGGCCATGGTCATTTTGGCGGCGCTTTGGACGGCGGTCACCTGGCCGCTTTACGTCCTGATCCAGTCCGACGAGCCGCGAAAGCTTTCCGAGGCCGCGGTCTTCCTCCTTTCGGTGCTCAATGGCGTCTGGATCTACGCCACCTGGTCGCTCCTCTATTTCGGCTACAACATCGCCGACCGCTACCGCCGCTCCGAGGTCGAGCGCGCCCAGCTCGCGGCCACGGTCAAGGAGGCCGAGCTCCGCGCGTTGAAGTCGCAGGTCAACCCGCACTTCATCTTCAACGCCCTCAATTCCCTGCGCGCCCTCATCGACGAGGAGCCCGCCCGGGCCCGGATGGCGGTCACGCAGCTGGCCAACCTCCTGCGGTACTCGCTGCAGAGCGGGCAGCTGGAGACGGTGCCCTTCGAGGAAGAGCTCCGCATCGTGAACGACTACCTCGCCCTCGAGCAGGTGCGGCATGAGGAGCGGCTCCGCCTCCGGCTCGACGTCGCTCCCGAGGCCCTGCAACTGCCCGTCCCGCCCATGCTGCTGCAGACGCTGGTCGAGAATGCCGTCAAGTACGGCATCTCCACGCGCTCGGAGGGTGGCGAGATCGCCATCATCGCCCGCTGCGACCGGGGTGAGCTGCGCATCCAGGTGAGCAACCCCGGCGAACTGCCCGGCGACGCCCACACCGCCTCGGCCCGGCTCAACGGCTCCACCGGCGTCGGCCTGCGCAACGCCGCGGAGCGGCTGCGCCTGCTCTTCGGTGATCGTTCCAGCCTGCGCCTCCGCGCCGGCGAGGCCGGCACCGTGGTGGCCGAGGCCGTGATCCCGCTGAAGGCCACCCGTCACGCGCCCACCGCATGAAAGCCCTCCTGATCGACGACGAACGCCTCGCGCGCAGCGAACTCCGCCGCCTGCTCGCAACCTTCCCTGCCATCACGATCGCAGGCGAGGCGGCGAACGCCGGCCAAGCCCGCGAGCAGATCGCGGCGCTGCATCCCGACCTGCTCTTCCTCGACGTGCAGATGCCGGGCGAGACCGGCATGCAGCTCCTCGAGTCACTCGAGCCGCCGGCCCCCCAGGTCATCTTCACCACCGCCTACGACGAGTTCGCCGTGAAGGCCTTCGAGCTCAACGCGCTCGACTATCTCCTCAAGCCCGTCGACCCCGCCCGCCTGGCCGCGGCGATCGAGCGCCTGCAGGCCAAGACCGGCGCGACGCCCGCCGGCCTGGCCGACAAGCCCGCGCGTCTCGATGCCACCGACAAGGTCTTTGTCCGCGAGGGCGACCGCTGCTGGTTCGTCGAGGTGAAGCAGATCCGGCTCCTCGAGAGCGAGGGCAACTACACCCGCGTCCACTTCGACGACGCGCAGCCGCAGCTCTTCCGCTCGCTCAACGCCATGGAGGAGCGGCTCGACGCCAAGTGCTTCTTCCGCGCCAACCGGCGCCAGATCATCAACCTCGCGTGGATCGAGAAGATCGAGCCGTGGTTCAGCGGCGGCCTCCTCGTGCAGCTCAAGGGCGGCGCCAAGGTCGAGCTCAGCCGCCGCCAGGCGCAGGAGTTCCGCGAGAAGATGAGCCTGTGAGCGGCATTTTCTTAATCTGGAACTCAGGAACCCTGGAAATATGGGGGCGCGCCAAGCCCTATTCCCGCTTTCCTGATTTCCACATTCCATTCTCCGAGGTCCCCTAATCCCATGATCGAAGCCCGTCATCTCACCAAGCATTTCCGCGACAAGAAGCGGGGCCTCATCCCTGCCGTCGAGGATGTGTCCTTCACCTGCCGTCCCGGGCAGATCTACGGCCTGCTCGGGGCCAACGGCGCCGGCAAGACCACGACACTGCGGCTCCTCGCCACGCTGCTCCAGCCCACGAGCGGCACGGCGGTGGTCGGCGGCCATGACGTGATCCGCGACCCGGTCAACGTGCGCGCCCACGTCGGTTTCCTCGCCGCGAGCACGGCGCTCTACGGGCGGCTCACCGCGCGGGAGATGATCGCCTACTTCGGGGAATTGCACGGGATGAGCGACAGCGCCATCGCGGCTCGCATCCGCCAGCTGGCTGACGAGCTCGACATGCACGAGTTCCTCGACCGCCGCTGCGACAAGTTTTCAACGGGCATGAAACAGAAGACCTCCATCGCCCGCACCCTCGTGCATGACCCG
>CAZGJB010000335.1:0-3630 GCA_964526145.1 uncultured Opitutaceae bacterium | reverse complement strand
GAGACCAGCCGCGGCCGATTCGGTGATTCCCACGGCCGCTGCGATCCAGGCCAAGACCCCGCCGAGCGCCGGAGCGATCATGAAACAGCCCACGCCGACTAGAAGGAATTGCCCCAAGTCCTTCGTGCAGGACGCCACGGCGGCGCAGGCCAGCAAATTGACGGTAAAGATGCCTATTGCGGCGAGTTCACCGCCATCGCCAGGACGAAGCGCCAGGGTGAACGCCAGCGGGATGACCATAAACGAGCCGAGCACCAGGATCAGCTTTGCTGCGAGCAGGCGCCCGGCGGCGATGGGCCGTGTCCGCCAGAACTCGTTGGCTCCGCAAAGACCATCTTCCTGGACGACGGCTGCGGTCAACGCGATCGTCAGGGCAAAAAAGGTGATCAGGGCGACGATCCCGATATTGTCCCAGAGGGAGCGCTGCACGATGTTCAGCTCGCGGTAAAAGATCAGGTAGATTCCCGCGATCGCCCAACCGGCATACGTCGAGGCGAGGCGGCGCAGGTCCTTGCGGATGATGTGCCAGACCAGGTTCACGCCGCACCTCCCGGGACGTCGTTGGCCGGCGTGCGGGCGAGCGCGACGAAGATTTCCCGCAGGGACATCGGCTGGGTGTTGAACGTCGCGCCCGGGAAGCGGCTGCGCCAGTCACGCTCGGTCGTCTCACCGGCGTACGCCGTGGCGATGAAGCGAGTCAATTGGCCCGACTGCGCCCACTCGATCTCGCCCGCGGCGGCGCGGGCAGCCGCGCTCCCGTTGCCGCCGGTCACTTCCACGCGGCGGAATCGACCCTGCAATTCCTCGGTTGGCTCGTTCAGGCGCAGGCGTCCGGTGCCGATGAAGGCAATCCGATCGACCAGACGCTCGACGTCGTCGACGTCGTGCGACGAGACGAGGACCGTCCAGTCCCCCTGCGTCGAGACCTCGAGCAGCCCGTGCACGAACTCCTCGCGCACCAGTGGGTCGAGCCCGCTGAACGGTTCGTCGAGCACGAGCAACCGCGGCCGGTAGGCCAGCGAGGCTAGCAGCGCCGCCTTCATCAACATGCCGCGGGAGAGCTGCTGCAGGCGGCGGTCGACCGGCAGCTGGAACTGGGCGAGCAGTTGCTTTTCCAACCCGCGGTCCCAGGTCGGATAGAATGGCCGGCAGTAATCGAGCAACTGCTGCACGGTCATCCAGAGCGGCAGTTGCTGGTTTTCGGAGACGTAGCCGATCTGCGCGAATTCGCGTTCGCCGAGCTTGGATGTGTCGATCCCGAGCACCTCGGCGCGACCGGAGGTCGGCCGCAGCAGGTTCATGAGGAGCTTGAGCGTCGTCGTCTTGCCGGCGCCGTTGGGCCCAAGGAGGGCGCAGACGCTGCCGGCCGGGACCGCGAGGTTCAGCGCGTGCACCGCCTCGGTGGCGCCGTAGCGGCGCGTCAGGTCATGGGTTTGGATCACATTCATGCGGGGTCTCGTCAGGGTTGCCTTACGGGCCGCCGAGCCGCTTCCAATGCGCGGCCAGCGCGGCGGTTACATCCTCAAGTTCCAGGCCGAGGCGCTTGGCCTCGACCACCAGCCACTCCACCTCGGCGCCGAGCAACTCGGCCCGCTCCCTGCGGCCACCCGGCTCGCGCTGCGCCACCACGCTGCCCACGGCCGGCGTCGTCACGAGCACGCCCTCGGACACGAGCGCGGCGATCACCTTGTGCGCCGTGTTGGGGTTGACCTTGAGCTCCTGGCTCAGCACCCGCACCGAGGGAAACTTGTCCCCGGCCCGGAGCTGGCCCGCCACCACGGCCTTGCGCACGGCAAACAGGATCTGCTCCGCCACCGGGAGGCCGGGTTTGAGTTCAACCGTGAACGGGAGCATGCTGTACCACTTGCACTAGTACAGTTAGGACAGCAAGCAAAAAAGAAACACCTGCCTCCTGAAGCCACACGCATCATCGCGCGCACCTCGGCTACTTTTTCGGGCGAACTCGGGATTCCGCTTTACCGCTTTGTGCGGTGGCATCAGAAAAGGATTCCGTGGCCAAATACCTGACCCTCGGTCCTGCAGCGACACCCGGCGCCATCGCGATGAGCGGCCGGACCTGAATCTTTCCCCCAATGTCCTGGAACCGCAAAAACCTGCTCACCCTCGAGGAGCTCAGCCTCGCGGAGATCAACCAGATCCACCAGCTCGCCGCCGTCTTCAAGCAGCAGCTCGGTCGCGGCGAGAAAAAGGTCCCCGCCCTGCGCGGCAAGACCGTCGTCAACCTCTTCCTCGAGCCCAGCACGCGCACCCGCCTCTCCTTCGAGATGGCGGCGAAGCGCCTGAGCGCCGACGTCGTCTCCTTCGACGCCGCCCACTCCAGCACGACCAAGGGCGAGACGCTCCGCGACACCGCGCAGAACATCCAGGCGCTCAATGCCGACATGATCGTCCTGCGCCACGCCGCCAGCGGCTCCCCGCTCTACCTCAGCCGCGTGCTCCACATCCCGGTGGTCAACGCCGGTGACGGCGCCCACGAGCATCCCACGCAGGGCCTGCTCGACACGTTCACGATGAAGGAGCACCTCGGCGAGCTCTACGGCCGCAAGATCGTGATCCTCGGCGACATCCTCTTCAGCCGCGTCGCCCGCTCCAACATCCACGCCCTCACGAAGATGGGCGCCGCCGTCACGCTGGTCGGGCCCTCCACCCTCGTGCCCGACTGGTTCACCGACTACGGCGTGCAGGTCTCGCACGACCTCAAGTCCGCCCTGGCCGACGCCGAGGTCGTGATGCTCCTGCGCATCCAGCACGAGCGCCAGGCGAGCAGCCACTTCCCCTCGCTCGGCGAGTACACGAGCATGTTCGGCCTCAACAAGACCCGCGCCTCCTGGCTCAACCCGAAGGCCATCATCATGCACCCCGGCCCCATCAACCGCGGCGTCGAGATCGACAGCGACCTCGCGGACGGCGACCGCAGCGTGATCCTCGAGCAGGTCACCAACGGCATCGCCGTGCGCATGGCCGTCCTCTTCCTCTGCGCCGGCGGCCAGCCGGACCAGCTCACTCACCAAATCGCCTGACCATGCCCAGCCTCTGGATCGCCCAAGCCCGCGTCATCGACCCCGCCGCGAAGCGGGACGCCGTCGGTGACCTCTTCATCAAGGATGGCCGCATCGTCGCCAGCCTGAGCGCCACGGAGAAGAAAAAGGCGAGGAAGCTCGACGGCCGCGGCCTTGTCGCCTGCCCCGGTCTCGTCGACATCCACGTCCACTTCCGCGAACCCGGCCAGACGCACAAGGAGACCATCGCCACCGGCTCGCAGTGCGCCGCCGCCGGCGGGTTCACGACAGTCGTCTGCATGCCGAACACCTCGCCGGTCGTCGACACCGCCGGCGCGATCCAGTTCATCAAGGACGCCGTCCAGCGCGACGCCGTGGTCAAGGTCCTCCCCACCGGCTGCATCACTGTCGGCATGAAGGGCCAGGCCCTCGCCCCCATCGGCTCGCTCAAGCGCGCCGGCATCGTCGCCATCACCGACGACGGCGAGTGCGTGCAGAGCAACGAGCTCATGCGCCGCGCCTGCGAGTACGCCAAGATGTTCGGGATCCCGATCATGGACCACTGCCAGGACCAGTCGCTGACGCAGGGCGCCGTGATGAACGAGGGCGT
>CAZGJB010000334.1:0-3663 GCA_964526145.1 uncultured Opitutaceae bacterium | reverse complement strand
CTCGGCGCGGAGGTTGCGGTTGGCGGTAGGGAGCTCGGCGGAGTCGTCGGCTTCGTCCGTCGGGAAATCGGTCGCGACTGGCCGTCGGCTTGCATTCGCCTGGCGGCGCGCCCCGATGAAGGTCCAGGCGCGGTCGTGCAGGTAGCGGAAGTAGACCCAACCGGCGAACATGCCGCCGAGATGCGCCGAGTGGGCGACGCCAAACGGCGAAGCGGCGCCGAGCACCTCGTAGAAGGCGAAGCCGGCGAGATCGAGCAGGAGCAGGGTGATCGCGATGTGCTTTGGCTTGAGCGTAACCGGGAGGATGAAGAACAGCAGGAACGTGATCGGCCGGTGCGGAAAGAACCCGGCGTAAATGATCAGCAATCCGCAGGCGGCGGCTGATGCGCCGACCACCAACCCCTGGGTTTGCCAGTTGGTGGCGAGCCAGAGGAGCCCGCCCGTGGCGACCGCGCTCAGATATACGCTCACGAAACGGCGATTGCCGAGGAGGGGAATCAGTTCGCGACCAAGGAAATAGATCGCAAGGACGTTGGCCAGGATGTGCAGCAGGTTGCGCGGATCGTGCAGGAACCCGTAGGTCAGGAGCGTCCAGACCTTGCCGGAGGCGGCGGCGTATGGGCTGAGGGCAAAGTAACTGTTGAAGAAATCACCTGCATTAAACCAGCGCAGGAAAACGTTTTGCAGAACAAAGCCGGCGATGATCGCCGATAACAGCCAAGTCATGACCGAGACACCCCCGTTGCGGGAGGGATCGTAGCTGTCGCGCATGTAGTGTCTGTCCGATAACATCCGGGGACAGAAGTAGGTTTTGATTCGGGCAAACACAAGCAGACAGGCGGCTTTCGCCGTTGAATGTGCGCGGGATTATTGCGTCACGGCCCGCGAGGTCTCTTGACAGCGCCGCTGAATCCTATCTTTTTCCGCCAACCATGGCTAACAAAGCTGACAAGTGGCCGGACAATGCCGCCGGTAAGTTCTTCGTCGATCAACAGTGCATCGATTGCGATCTTTGCCGTGAAACCGCTCCGGGCTTCTTTACCCGGCACGACGAGGGTGGCTATTCCTACGTGCACAAGCAGCCGACGACCGAGGAAGAGGTTGCCCAGTGCATGGAAGCCCTTGAAGGCTGTCCCGTTGAGGCCATCGGCAACGACGGCGACGAGTAAACGGCGCCACGCTCCCTTTTGCCTTTCCCCTAAACCCGGCTACGAGCCGGGTTTTCGTTTTTATGCCGACAAATCCCTTTCTCGACCCTTCGTTTCACATCCGCTGGTCCGAGCTTGCATCGGAACACATCGCGCCGGCCATTGAGACGGCGTTGGCCCGGGCCGAGGCGGCCATCGCGGCGATCGGAACGCAACCCGTTGCCGCGGTCACGTACGAAAGCACGTATCTCGCGCTCGAAAAGGCCACCGAGGAGCTGAACGTCGCGTGGGCCAAGGTCGGACATCTGCAATCCGTCGCCGACGCCCCTGCACTCCGGGCGGCCCACAACGAGATGCTGCCCAAGGTCAGTGCGTTCTACGCCCGGATCCCGCTCGATCAGGCGCTCTGGTCTCGTCTCAAGGCCTTTGCCGCCCGGCCGGAGGCGGCGGCACTGAAGGGTGTGCACCGGCGATTCCGCGACGAGACCCTTGCCGACTTCCGCCAGGCCGGTGCCGACCTGCCGGAGGCGGCGAGGCAGCGGCTCGAGGCTATCCAGAGCGAACTGGCCCAACTCACGCAGAAGTACGCTGAAAACGTGCTCGACGCGACGAATGCCTTCGAACTCGTCGTCACGGACGAAAGCCGCCTCCGCGGCATCCCCGAGCACGCCAAGGCCGCCGCGCGTCGCAGCGCCGAGGCGAAAGGGCAGGGCGCTCCGACCCGGCCCGCCTGGCGCTTCACGTTGCACCAGCCGTCGCTGGAACCGGTCATGACCTACGCCGATGACGCCAGCCTCCGCCGCGAGCTTTGGCAGGCGGCGGCCCAGGTCGGCGCGACCGGCGCGCACGATAACACGGACCTGATCCGCCGAATCCTCGGGCTGCGGGCCGAAAAGGCGACGCTCCTGGGCAAGGGCGACTTCGCCGATCTGGTGCTCGAGCGGCGCATGGCGAAGTCCGGCGCCGCCGCGCTGGCCTTCATCGAAGACCTCGAGCGCCTCGCGGCCCCGGCCTTCCAGCGCGAGTGCCGCGAACTCGAGGCATTCAAGGCCCGACAATCCGGCGCATCGGCCGGCCGGCTGGCGCCGTGGGAGGTCGCCTATTGGGCGGAAAAGCTGCGCCAGGAACAGTATGCTTTCGATGAAGAGCAACTGCGGCCGTATTTTCCGCTGGATCGTGTGGTCCAGGGCATGTTCGCGCTCGTGGAACGCATCTTCGGGGTGAAGGTGGTTCCGCACCTGGCCGGTGACGTTGAAACCTGGCATCCGGAAGTGAGCTTTTTCGACCTGCACGATGCCGCGGGGCGGCATCTCGGCTCGTTCTACGCCGACTGGCATCCGCGTGAGTCCAAGCGGGGTGGGGCGTGGATGAATTATCTGATCACCGGCGGACCGCAGCCCGCCGGCACCCGCGCGCCCCACCTGGGGCTCATCTGCGGGAACCTCACGCCGCCGGCGGCGGGAAAGCCTGCCCTGCTGACCCATCGCGAGGTCGAGACAATCTTCCACGAATTCGGCCATCTCCTGCATCACTTGCTCGGCGAGGTGGAGATCAAGTCGCTCAACGGCGTCAACGTGGCCTGGGACTTTGTCGAGCTGCCGTCGCAGATCATGGAGAACTGGTGTTGGGAGCGGGAGAGCCTCGATCTCTTTGCGCGACACCACGAGACGGGGGCGGCGCTGCCGGAGGAGTTGTTCGCCCGCATGACGGCAGCACGCAATTTTCGCTCAGCGGCCGCGACCATGCGGCAGGTGGGTTTCGCCAAGGTGGACCTGCTGCTGCACCGCGCGACCGCGGATTTCCTCGCGGCGCCGGATCTGGTGGGCGCCGCCGCCGAGGCGGTGGCCGCCTGCCAGGTGCCGACCGAGCCGCCCGCCCCGTCGGTCATTCGCCGATTCACCCACGTCTTCGGCGATCCCGTGGGCTACGCCGCGGGATATTATTCGTACAAATGGGCCGAGGTGCTGGATGCCGACGCGTTCACGCGGTTCAAGCGCGAGGGTATCTTCAATGCCCAGACCGGTGCCGATTTCGTGCGGCACATCCTCAGTCGGGGAAACTCCGACGAGCCCATGGAGCTGTACCGGAGTTTCATGGGCCGCGAACCCGACCCGCAGGCATTGCTGGTGCGCGCGGGTCTGGCCTGAGGCTCAGTACTGACCGAATTCCTTCACGGCTTCGTAGAGGGCGTGGAGGTTGTCCATCTTGGTCCCGGGCAGGAGGTCGCCCGAGATCAGGGAGAGGCGGCCATGGCGCTTCAGGCGCGGGGTCAGCAGGTTCTTCACCGCGTAGCGCACGTCGTCGGGCTTGCCGAGGCTGAGGACGCCGTCGGAGATCAGGGCATAGATGTGCGCATCGTCACCGACCTCGGCGCGGATGCGCTCGATGTCGAGCAGCGGGTACGTCAACGCGTGGAGGGTGTGGATCTTGAAGTGGCGCGCGAGGATCGGGAACAGATGCTGGCCGCGACCGCAGTGGTGCAAGAGCTGCGGGACGTGCAGCTTGTCGCGGTTCT
>CAZGJB010000333.1:0-3671 GCA_964526145.1 uncultured Opitutaceae bacterium | reverse complement strand
AGTTTTGTTGAAAAACGTTTTCTTGATCCTAACAACCTTCCGCAAGGTGGTAAACCAATGGGTGAAGAATTTGAAGGATGGACTTTGATCCGTGCGACATCCTCTTACAAACCAAAGTTTGCCTATCCAAACGGAAAAGAAATCCCTGAAGCTGAGATCGCAAACGAACTCTATTCGGGACGGTGGGCGCGTGTCACCATCAACCCATATTGGACAGCTAATAAGAAGAACCCAGGTGTATGCCTTGGCCTTCAAAACGTCCAATTGCTTGATCATGCAGAAAACCTTGGTGTAGCTATCCCGAATGCTGAAGACGAGTTCGAAAGCGTTGAAGGTAAAGCTGAAGCTGGGTCAACTGTATCTGACAATGAAGTCGACGATATGTTTAACTAAAATACTTGGGATATGCATTGATTAATGCATATCCCATTTTTACCTCGAAAGGAAACTGAGATGTCAGAACCACATAAAGACCAAAAATTAATTGTCGACTTCATTAAGAACGAAGAAGGCAACGACTGTGTAACACTCTCATTTGACCCTGAAATACCAGAGGTCAGAACACCTGCTCAAGCAGCTGCAGTAAATGTTGCCAACCATATCATTCAATCGTTCGGTTTGGGACGGAATGAACAACCAAAAAAGGAAATAGAACATGTCAAAAAATCAAGCATCATCCTCCCAAAATGAGGAACGTGGTATTGGTGACAATAGCGATAATCACCTTGGTATAGCTGGTAAACGTCTTCAATCTTTCATTGACCGTGTTATTCGGTTGGAAGATGAGAAGAAAGAACTTGCTGAAGATATTAAAGATATTTATGCAGAAGCCAAAGGTGTCGGTTTTGACGCTAAAATCATGCGTAAGCAGATTAAACGTCAACGTATGGATGCTGAAAAACGCAGAGAGGAAGATGAACTTCTCGACCTTTACGAATCAGCTGTCTCAGACCTAGCAAGTATGATGGAGTAAATTATGGGGAACAACCAGATCAATCCAAAACAAGCCTTCGGTCGTAAAAAAGTGCCGATGTCTTGTTTACCGTTACCTGTGATGATGGAAACTGGCCTAGCCATGATGGAAGGCGCGATTAAATATGGTCGTCACAATTATCGTGACAGCAATATCGTCGCATCTGACTATTATGATGCTGTGATGCGTCATATCGGTGCATGGTGGGAAGGTGAAGACATTGACCCATTAAGCGGTCTTCCTCACATCGTAAAAGCGATGGCGTGTCTTGTCGTTTTACGCGATTCACAAATGCAGGGAACATGTATTGACAACCGTCCGAAAGCATCACCTGCTGGTTGGATGGATGCCCTCAATAAACAGCTTGTCGAACTTCAAGACAGGATGGGTGTTGATGGTAGCACAACGCTGTTTCAGCATGCAGGAATAGAAAAAGTTGAGGAATAGGCACTATGGGACGGTATAGTAACTTTGATCGTATCGACAAAGATAAATATAATACGATTGATAAACGTGCCGTCCCACCTCTGCTGAAGCATTTAACTGGTAAATATTACGTTGAATTGTGTGCCGGAAAAGGCTGCCTGATAGATCAATTAACACGACACGGTATAGTATGTACCTACGCATGCGACATTGAGCCTGATGGCTTTGGTATCGAACAACGTGATGCTTTAACAGTGACAGATGTCAGACACCAGATTATCACTAACCCACCTTGGGATAGAAAAATACTTCATGCGATGCTTGAGCATTTCAGGACGCTTGGTGTAGATGTATGGTTACTGTTTGACGCTGGTTGGGCGTATTCCAAAAGGGCAGCACCGTACATGAAATACTGTCATAAAATGATTGCGTTGCCGCGTCTAAAATGGTTTGAAAATACTAAACATCAAGCAGTTGACGATTGTGCTTGGTACTTATTCCGTCCCGAACAAGGTGACACGATTTTTATAAATGAGAGAAAATAATGAAAGACCTGATCTACGACTGTGAGACATTTTATAATTTATTTTCAATTTGTTTTTACAACCCTGACAGCAAGAAATATAAGACGTTCGAGATGTCTAAATGGCGCAATGATTGGCCTGAATTTCGTTTGTTTGTCAAAAACTGCTCGAATGGCTTCACACGCTGGATAGGGTTTAACAACTATTACTTCGATTATCAGGTCATCCACGCGATGATGATGAAGTTCAAGCTAGGTGAGTTCAAAGGTGAAGACATCGCCTATGCAGCACACCTTAAAGCGCAAGATTTGATCAACTCACAGAAGTTTGAGAAATTCAGCGGCATGGTATGGGATAATAATCATATTGTGCCACAGGTCGATTTATTCCGCATTCACCATTTCGATAATATGGCTCGTGCGACATCACTGAAGGTGATTGAATTCAATATGCGGTCAGACACCATTGAAGACCTTCCATTCGATCCCACGTTACCCTTAACCGACGAACAACGACCTATTTTACTCAAATATGGTCAACACGACGTGGCTAAAACTTATAAGTTCTACCTTAAAACCCTTCCAATGATTAGGTTTCGAGAGGAATTGACAGTTAAGTATGAAAAAAACTTCTTAAACTTCAATGACACGAAAATCGGTAAAGAGTTCTTCATTATGGAACTCGAAAAAGTGGGCATTAAGTGCTTCTCATTTGAGGATGAAGGTCGTATGCCGGTGCAGACCAAACGTGACAAAATCAAGTTGCGTGACATCATTTTTCCATACATACAATTTGAACGACCAGAATTTAACGCTGTTTTGGACTGGATGAGAAAGCAGGAAATCAAAGAGACAAAAGGTGTTTTCACCGAGATTGATGTTACCGACGAACTTGCCAAATATTCGAATATGAAGACGACCAAAGGTAAAGTTAAGAACCTGAATTGCATCGTTGACGGCTTCCAATTCGACTTTGGGACGGGTGGTATCCACGGCTCTATCGAATCGACCATTGTTGAAGAAGACGACAATTTCGCACTTTTAGATTTTGACGTGACCTCACTTTACCCTTCAATTGGGATAGTAAATGAAGTCTTTCCGCAGCACCTTGGTAAGAAATTTTGTTCTGTATATGCACAGCTGAAGAAAGACCGTGTAGCTTATCCCAAGGGATCGCCTGAAAACGCCATGTTGAAACTGGCATTGAACGGTGTGTATGGTGACAGTAATAACAAATTCAGTCCATTTTTTGACCCACAATATACCATGACGATTACAATCAATGGTCAGCTGATGCTTTGCATGTTGGCTGAGATGTACATGAAAATTGAAGGTCTACAGATTGTTCAGTTAAATACCGATGGTGTGACCATCAAAGTAAGACGTGATAAGATTGATAAGGTTGACAAGATTAATAAAGAATGGATGGCATTGACCAAACTTGACCTAGAACGTGCTGACTACAAAAAGATGTTTATAAGGGACGTAAATAATTATTTAGGTGTCTACACAAACGGAAAAGTCAAGGCAAAAGGTGCGTATGAGTGGGAATCATTATACCGTCCCAATCACCCGAACCCGGATAGTATTACTTGGCATAAAAATCATAGCGCAATGGTCGTACAAATGGCTGTGACTGAACATCTTGTCAACGGTAAAGACATCGGCGAATTTATCCGAAACCATAAGGACGTTTTTGACTTTATGTTGCGGACAAAAGTACCACGGTCATCACGTTTGATGTGGGGT
>CAZGJB010000332.1:0-3719 GCA_964526145.1 uncultured Opitutaceae bacterium | reverse complement strand
CCAAGGCCGGCAAGCTTGATCCCAGGAAGCTACGCCAGGCGGCCGAGTCCAAGACTGTCCGCGCCCGGGTCGCGGCCAGCACCGCCGCCTTCTTCGCCCATCAGATCGACCAGCGCCCGGCGTTTGTCCTGACGAGCGCGATCGGCGACAAGGCCGTGTTCTCCGGTCTAGTCCGCATCGAGCCGCTCGCCGCCACGATCGACGCCATGCTGGACGACGCGGCGGCCTACGCCGCCCATGCCGTCCACCACGGCAAGCCGCCCGCCAGCTGAACGCCGGGCGCCCGCCTTCCGCCAACTCAAACCGTCCCCTCCCCCATGTCCCGTCCCGTCAACGTCGGCCTCATCGGTTGCGGCAACATCAGCGAAGCCTACTTCGCCGGCTGCAAACGCTATGACATTCTCCAGCTCTCCGCCTGCGCGGACCTCGATCCCGCCCGCGCCAGGGCCAAGGCCGAGAAGCACGGCGTGCGCGCACTCACCGTGGAGGAACTGCTGGCCGATCCGGCCATCGAGATCGTCATCAATCTCACCATCCCGCAGGCCCACGCCCCGCTGAACGAGCGCATCCTCCGCGCCGGCAAGCACGCCTACACCGAGAAGCCCTTCGCCCTCGACGTGGCCGAGAGCCGGCGCGTGCTCGCGCTCGCGAAACGGCGCAACCTTCTCGTCGGCAGCGCGCCCGACACCTTCCTCGGCGGCGGCATCCAGACCGCGCGCCAGCTGCTGGACGACGGCGCGATCGGCCGCCCGCTCGCTGCCACCGCCCACATGCTCTGCCGCGGCCACGAGTCCTGGCACCCCGCGCCGGAATTCTACTACCAGCGCGGCGGCGGCCCGATGTTCGACATGGGCCCGTACTACGTCACCGCCCTCGTCAACCTCCTCGGCCCGGTGCGCCGCGTCAGCGCCGTCACCAAGGCCTCCTTCCCCCATCGCCTCATCACCAGCCAGCCGCTCGCGGGCAAGAAGGTGAAAGTCGAGGTCCCCACCCACTACTCCGGCTCGGCGGAGTTCGCCAACGGCGCGGTCGCCACGCTCATCATGAGCTTCGACACCTACCCGCTCCCGAACCAACCCTTCATCGTGATCTACGGCAGCGAGGGCACGATGATCGTGCCCGATCCCAACACGTTCACCGGCCCTGTGCAGGTCCGCCGCGGCGCGGATGCCACCTTCACCACGATGCCGCTCACGCATTCCGACCAGCGGCTCCGCGGCACCGGCGTGGCCGACCTCGCCTACGCGCTCCGCCGCCGGCGCCGCCGGCACCGCTGCAGCGGCGAGCTGGCCCATCATGTGATCGAGATCATGGCGGCCTTCGAGCGCTCATCCCGGCTCGGCCGCCACGTGCGCCTCAAGTCCACCGCCGCCCGCCCGGCCGCGCTGCCGCCGAGCCTGCCGCTCAACGTCCTCGACGCCTGAAATCGCCGCGCGCCTTGCCGCCGGCCGCCAGGCGCGCACTTTGGTGATCATGTCCACCGCCGTCACCGTCGTCCACAATCCCGCCGCCAGCCGTTACGAAGCCACGGTGGACGGGCACCTGGCCGTCGCCGAGTACACGCTCGACGGCCCTCGCCAGACGTTCACGCACACGTTCGTTCCCGGGGAACTGCGCGGCCGCGGCATCGCCGAACTCCTGGTGCGCGCCGCCCTCGAGGACGCGCGTGCCGCCGGCCGGCGGATCGTCCCGCAATGCTCCTACGTGGCGCGCTTCGTCTCGCGCCACGCCGAGTACGAGGCCCTCGTCGAGGGTTGAGCCCGGCGCGCCTAGTGCGCGCCGCGGTAGTCCTTTTCGCCGGCCCGAACGGCAATCGGCATCGCGTTCTCTTGCGGCGGCAGCGGGCAGGTGGCAAACGGCGTGAACGCGCACGGCGGATTGATCGCACGATTGAAATCCAGCACCACGCGGCCGTCGCGCGGCGGGTCGGCATAGACAAATCGTGCCGCGCCGTAGGTTTCCTCGCCACTGGTCAGGTCGGAGATGACAAAAAAGAGCGGGTCGTCCGGCGACTCCTGCAGCGGCAGCAGGCCGATCGTATGCCCATCGCGCGTGAATACCGCCCGTCCCAGCACGAGCGCCTTCGACTCCTGGCCGAGGATGTTTTTGATCGGGACCTCCCGCGGCCGCGCATATGGCTCCCAGGCCGCCTCGATGCGCCACGTCGGATCGGTCGGAAAATACTCAATGCCCACGAATTCCTGACGGCGCTTCGATTCAGTGTCACGCACGCGCAATGCCAGCCGGCCGCCACGCTCGATGGCGAAGAGGCTGACGGTTCCGCAGGTTACCGTCACCGAACGCCCGGTCCGGCCGTCGCCGAGTTCCGCGGACAACACGGGGGCGCCGTTCAAGCGGACTTCCACGCCCGGCGTGACCTGCAGGCGCGCGCTGCCGTTGGCGTCAACCGCCACATTGCCTAGACGCGCCGGGCCGGCGGCGAGGACCACCTGGTTGTCGGGTGCGCTCCCCACTGTGTTGTCACCGGCGGCCAGGAAATGCAGGCCGATCAGCGAAAGCCAACCGTCAGGAGCCGTGAGGCGTTGAACCCGGGCGGCACGATCGGCGTTCAACTCATCCTCATAGGTCCCGGCCCGCAGCCCGCCAGCGGCGACCAGGATGATGCCCAGGCAGCAAAGGAATCGATTCGGCATGGCCGGAGACTGGCAGTCTGTCGGCCGGGCACGAGGCGAAATTCCGAGCGGCCGCGGCCGCTCAGAGCTTCATGCGCTTGTAGGTGTCGCCGAACAGCACGAGCGTGTCGGCATCCTTGATCTCGATCATCGAGCGGGCGCTCGTGATCAGGACTTCCTGGCCGTTGACCATCGCCGCCCGAGCGGTGAGCAGGGTCTCGTCGGGCTTGGGCCCATACTTTACGACACGGATGTTGCCGGTACGGACAATGGTCATCCAGCGGTCGCCCGGACGCGAGCCCGTCTCGAACTCGCCGGCGATCGTCGCAAGCAGGCGTTCGGTGGCGGCAGTGGAGAGCACTTCGTGCGGGGGCAGGAGGTCCGGCGGCGGCCGCATGAGCATCCAACCGGAGACGGCGTTGATGCCGCCGAAGAGCACCACCAGAAGCGCGACCTTGACCCAGCGCGGGATCCGCCCGAGCAGGCTATCCGAACTCTTGCCCATCGACGCACGCGCGACCGGGTTGGCGTGGTGCTTTTCTTCGACGGGCTTGCCGCCCACGGTCTCGATAATCTCGTCAACCGTCATCTCCCGCGTGCCGGATTTCAGACTCCAGCTATGCAGGCGGAGGCGGCCGTTGGCGGCCTTGACCATGAAGACCCCGTGCGGACTTGTGATGCGAATCTCCGGCGCCGCCGGGTCCGAAGGCGACTGTTGCGCCACGGTCTTTTCCATGGCGCGCAGGATCTCGCGCAGCTGGCCGGCCTCCACCGACGCCAACTCGCTGTCCGCATGGCGCACCCCGAGCTCCCGGCCGTCGGGAGTCAAGTGGCGGAGATTGAGTTTGAAGGTCGGGGGCGTCATCAACGTTCGATGATGAAGAGACCGTCGCCATTGGCGCCGGTCCGGAAACTGCCGGTGGAAAGGTTGCCGTCATCGATCACGATATCGATGTCGATGAGCTGGTTGGCGTCGACCACGAGTGGGGAATCGGACGTGCCGGAAATTGCGATCGCGGCCTTGTAACGGGTGCCGGCGTGGAGCTGGTCCTGCTCCCAATTGTAACGCCCGCCCATCGGCGTAAC
>CAZGJB010000331.1:0-3723 GCA_964526145.1 uncultured Opitutaceae bacterium | reverse complement strand
CCCGTGATCATCAGCGGGGCCACCTCGCCCGCCCCGCGGGCCATGGCGAGGATCACGCCGGTGAGGATGCCGGGCACCGAGGCCGGGAGGACGATGTTGACGAGGGTCTGGAACTTCGAGGCGCCCAGCGCGAGCGAACCCTCGCGCGCGCCGCGGGGCACGGCGGCGATGGATTCCTCGGTGGCGACGATGACCACGGGGACCGTGAGCAGGGCGAGCGTGAGCGAGGCCCACAGGATGCCGCCCGTGCCGAAGGTGGGCGTGGGCAGCATGTCGGGGAAGAACATGCGGTCGATGCCGCCGCCGATGAAGTAGACGAAGAAGCCCAGGCCGAAGACGCCGAAGACGATGGAGGGGACACCGGCGAGGTTGTTGATCGCAATGCGGACCAGGCGGACGACCGGGCCCTGCTTGGCGTATTCGCGCAGGTAGAACGCCGCCACCACGCCGAAGGGCGTCACCACGATGCTCATGATGATCGTCATGATGACCGTGCCAAAGATGGCCGGCCACACGCCGCCCTCGGTGTTGGACTCGCGCGGCTCGCCGTAGACGAACTCGGCGGCGCGGCTGAGGTAGAGCATTGTCTTGTCCCACTTGGACATCTGGTTCGGCCGGAAAGCGCGCACGATGGCGGCCAGCGGGACCCGCTTGACCTGACCGTCCACGGTCGCAACCACGGCGGCATATTCGTCGGCCCGCGCCATGAGGTGCTCGGCCTCGAGGCGGAGCGCCTCATACTTCACCTGGTTCCGGGCGATGATCTCCTGCAGCGGGGTCTCGACCGCCGGCGGCAGGTTCGGGCTGCCGGCCTCGCGCCGGGCGGCCTTGAGCTTGAGGTTCGCGCGTTGGATCGCGGCGTTCACCTCGCCGATCTCGTCGCGCTGGATGGCCTTGGCGCGCACCGCGAGTTCGCGCGCCTCGGGGCGCTTCTCGTTCAGCATCGCCCAGGCCCCGGCGGCGTCCGCCACGGGTTGGCCCTTGTGCTCGATGCCGCGGAGGAAGCCGTAGAAATCGCCGTACTCCTGCCGCTCGAGGGCGATCACGTCGGGGTCGACGCGGAAATTGGACAGCTCGGCGTTGCGGATCCAGATGAAGTCGAAGCCGTAGACCTCGCGGCCGCCGACCTTGAACTGGGTCTGGGCGGCCTTGACGACCGTGCCGGCAGGGTCGAGGCGCTCCTCCTGCGCGTTGGTGATGACACCGAGGACCGGCCGGCCGTCGGCGCGGTCGGCGGTGACGATGTTGAACGGCCAGAAGAACGTGAAGCCGCTGACGAAGACGAGGCCGAGGAGCCCGACGATGAGCAGGGCGGCGAGCCCCATGGCGCCACCCGTCAGCCAGATGAACTGGTCGCCGCGGCGCAGGAACTGGCCGATGCGCTGCGGGGCGCTGGTGGCTTGGGCGAGAGGAGAAGGGGCCATGGCTCGGGGATCAGACTGCCTGGTACTTTTCGCGGAGGCGCTGGCGGACGACCTCCGCCACGGTGTTGCAGGCGAAGGTCAGGATGAAGAGGAGGAGCGCCGCGACGAAGAGCACGCGGTAGAGCGTGCCGTCCACGGGCGCCTCGGGAATCTCGACGGCGATGTTGGCGGACAGCGTCCGCATGCCATTGAAGGGGCTGAAGCTCAGGATCGGCGTGTTGCCCGTGGCCATGAGCACGATCATCGTCTCGCCCACGGCGCGGCCGAAGCCGATCATGATGGCGGAGAACACGCCCGGGCTGGCCGTCGGCAGGATCACCCGCCAGGCAGTCTGCCAGCGGCTGGCCCCGAGCGCGTAGGAGGCGGAACGGAAGGCCGGCGGGACGTTGGAGAACGCGTCCTCCGAGATCGTGAAGATGATCGGGATGACGGCGAAGCCCATGGCGATGCCGATGACGATCGAGTTGCGCTGCTCGAACTGCTGGCCGAAGACGTCGAAGACCCACTGCTTGTAGTCGCCGCGGAAGAGCGCCGCCTCGACGATCGGCCCGAGCCCCTGGGCCAGCGCGAAACCGAGCAGGAGCAGCGGGATGATGAGCCACAGTTCGCGCCCCGCCGGCAGCCGCTCGCGCCAGGTGCGGGGTGTGATGGTCCACAGGAAGGCGCCGAGCAGCAGGACGGCCGGCCCCACGACGATGACCAGCATCGTGCCGACCATGATCTGCTCCAGCAGGGGCGCCAGCCACAGGCCGGCGAGGAAACCGATGACCACGCTGGGCAGCGCCGCCATGATCTCGATCATGGGCTTCAGGTACGCACGCAGCGCCGGGTGCATGAACTGCGAGGTGTAAAGGGCGGCGAAGACCGCCACCGGGATCGCGAAGAGCAGGCCGTAGAACGCGCCCTTCAGCGTGCCGATGATCAGCGGCACGAGACTGAACTTCGCCTCAAAGTCGTCCGTGCCACCGGTGCTCTGCCAGACGTAGTCCGGCTCGTCGTAGCCCTCATAGTGCAGCTTGCCGAACAGGCTCCGGAACGAGATTTCCGGATGCGGATTATCGACGCGGCGGAAGTCGAGCTGGCCGGCCTCATCGAGGGCCAAAAGCGCCGTGAGCTTGGGCGCGTAGCTGAGCTGCCGCACCGGGCTGTCGAGCTTGTACTCGAGCAGGGTGCGCTCGGAAGTCGTGAAATCGAGGTGCACCGTCCCATCGGCCGCGCCGACCACGAAGCCCTTGTCGCGGCCCGAGGGCTGGATGCGGGTCACCGCCGCCGGCAGCGACCGGAAGGAGTGGATCCGGCGGATCGGCTTGCGCACGTCGTCCGCCTCGGCGCGCACGCCAAACCAGGATTCCACGCGTCCGTCGGCAAAGCCCATCAACAGCGCGGTGTCGCCGATCGCGTAGTCGAGCGCCGTGATCGGCGACTCGAGCTCGTAAACCTGGAAGGGTGCCTCGCGGTCGTTCTCGAGGTACCATTGATAAAGCTTGGCCGCATCGGTCGCCGCAAAGAGGCGGTTGTTCTCGTAATCGACGATCAGGCTGGTGATCCGGCCGACGAGTTCGCCGCCGACGGACACGGGGTCCTCGGGCGGCTCGTCCTCGATGAACTTGCCGGTCACGATGCGGCCACCGGCGTCGGCCGCCGCATAGATCAATTCGCCATTGGTGTTCTGACGCAGATGGACCTGCGCGATGGCCCCGCCGTCGGCAAAGGCGGTCACCCAGCCGAGGACGTTGAGCCCCGGTTTGACCGTCCGCCCGGTGGTCTCGTCGTAAGTGACCTGAAAACGGGTCGCGACGAAGCCGAGACGGCCGTCGTCGGTGCCGATGACGATGGTGCCGCGCGACGGCGTGCGGTAGGCGGTGGTGAAGCGGGGGGCGGCGCCGCTCTTCGGCGCCACGGCGAACTCCGTGACCTGCGACCGGTCGTCCGTCGCGACAAAGCGCACGGCTCCCCGGGCGGAATCGACGTAATAATAGAAGGCCTCGTACTCGTCCACGCCGAGCGTGAGGACCGTCGCGGGCGCGGGGGTCGCCGGCATCGCCTCGCGGAAAACCGGTTGCTGCTTCGCCGCGCGGAAAAGCGGCATCGCCTCGGCCCCGATGAAAACGAAGATCAGGGCCACGATCACGATGATCGCCACGCCGCTGGTCCGCACGAAAATGTCGGCCGCCTTGTCGATCAGCTTCACCCGCCGGGCGACCTGCTTGTTCACAAGCGGACTCCGCTTGGGCCTGGGCAAGGGATTCTGGGAGGCTGGTTCCGGCATGAAGGGAGGAGGAAGGGCGTGGACGGTTCG
>CAZGJB010000330.1:0-3795 GCA_964526145.1 uncultured Opitutaceae bacterium | reverse complement strand
ACGGCGCCACGGTGAAGTCGGTGGCCCTCGATCTCGGCTTTGCCGACCCCTTCACCTTCAGCCGCGCCTTCAAGCGCGTCACCGGCAAGTCCCCGCGCGCGGTCATCAGGCACTGACCTTCCAGCCTCACGACGTTCGCGTAAGTTTCGACATGGGTTCGTAACCGCGGCCATTCCCGGTTGCCCTGCGGTCTGCTAGGCTAGGGGACCATGAGCACCACCCTGGCCCCTGCTGCCTCCAAACTCGCCCTGCTGGGCGGCACCCGCGTCGGCGAAGTCACGTATTCGAAGTTCCCGCACTTCACCGAGGAGGCCATCGCCCGCGTCGCCGACGTCCTGCGCGCCGGCAAGGCCGTGGGTCTGGGTCGCTTCCACTCGCCCGAGATCGGCGAGGCCGAGGACACCATCTCCCGTTATCACGGCGGCCGACGCGTGCTCGCGTGCGCCTCGGGCCATGCCGCGCTCCAGGGGGCACTGGCGGGTCTCGAGATTTGCGGTGGCGACGAGGTCATAACCACGCCTTACACGTGGGGCGCGTCCATCTCCTGCATCCTCCATCAGAACGCCATCCCGGTGTTCGTCGATGTGGAGCGCGAGACCGGCCTGATCGATCCCGCTGCCGTCGAGGCTGCGATCACGCCGCGCACCAAGGCGATCCTCGCGGTGCACATCTTCGGCCAGCCGGCGAACCTCAAGGCCCTGCGCGCCATTGCCGACAAGCACAAGCTGATGCTCATCGAGGACGGCAGCCAGGCCCACGGCGCGGAGATTGACGGCGTGCGCGTCGGCAATGTCGGCGACGCCGCCGGCTTCTCCTGCATGGGCGGCAAGGTGCTGCCCACGAGCGAGGCCGGCTACCTCGTCAGCCCGCATGAGCGCGTCATCTGGAAGGCCGCCATGATCGGCCAGCACATGGGGCGTTCGCCCGAGAAGGATTTCCCGGATGACCTGCGTCCGTGGGTGGACTCGCTCGTCTACACCTACCGCATCACCCCGTTGAACTCGGTCCTGCTCACCGAGCAGTTCGGCCGCCTTGACGGCTGGATCGCCGAGCGCCGTCGTCATGCGGATCTGCTCCGCGCCAAGCTCGCCGGGGCAAAGTTCGTGCGCATGCCCGACTACGCCCCGGGCGTGAAGCCGGTGTTCCACCTGATGAGCTTCAATTTCAACCCCGAGGCGGCCGGCGTCACGCGCGACACCTTTGCCGCGGCGATGAAGGCCGAGGGCATGCTGGCCTTCGGGTACGTGCCGTCGCCCATCTCCGACTGGCCCCGCCTGCACTGGCAGAATTACAAGGGTCCGCGCGTTTCGTGGCTCTCGTCACTCGAAGCGGCGAAAGTGGATTACCGCGGGATGGCGCTGCCGAATTGCCGCTGGCGCGTGGCCAACTCGATCGAGACGCGGTTCGACTACGTCGATCCCAACGAGGCCATGGTCGATCGCATCGCGGAGATCATCCACAAAGTGGAGGCCAACATCGGCGCCCTGCGCGACTACGAGCGCGCCCAGGGTCCGGCCGCCCCGGCGCGGCGTTGAGTTTCAAACCGGGTTAACCGCAAAGAACGCAGAGAACGCAAAGGAACCAACCCCAAACCGAGGAACCACTGATTCACACTAATGATCACGGTAATTTCCGGAATTCCGGAATCCGATCATTTCCATGCCATCAGTGAACATGAGTGGTTTCCAAAGGTTCGATCCTTTGCGTTCTCTGCGTTCTTTGCGGTTAATTTCGGTTCGAGTCTCTCGGGTTCCTCTGTTTTCTCCGGCTAGTCTCCTTTTCTCCCATGCCCGCATCCTCCGTTGGCTTTGGCATTAGTGACATCACACCCCGGCTGGGGGTGCAGCTGGCGGGGTATGGTCCTTACCGGAACCGGGCGGCGAAGGAGATCCTGGCGCCGATCCATGCGCGGGCCCTGGTTTTGACCGAGGGAAAACGGACCGCCGTCGTCCTCAGTCTCGAGAATTGCGGCCTGCCGCGGCCGCTGGGCGACAAGGTGCGCGCGGCCGTGGCGGCGCGGATTCCGTGCCGGGCGGAGGATGTTTTCCTGTCGGTCACGCACACGCACAGCTGTCCGGCGGTCGGCGGCATGTACGGCTGGGGCGAGGCCGACATGATGTATGTCGAGACCCTGCCGGTGCGCGCGGCCGAGGCCGCGGCGCGGGCGTGGGCGGCGCGGACCAAGGTCGAGTGGCGTCATGCGCAGGTCGCCTGCGAGGGCATCGCGGTCAACCGCGAGACCGATGCCGGCTTCGCGATGAATGCGGATTTCGCCGAGCGCCTGGATCCCCGGTGGCGGCCGGCGCACCCGGAGCAGACCGACCCGACCGTGCGCGTGCTTGCGGCCTATGCCGGCGACAAGCTCGTCGGCTGCCTGCATCACTTCGGCTGCCACCCGGTGGTTTACGGCGAGAAGACGGCCTCAATCCACGGCGACTATGCCGGCCTGGCCTCGCTCGAGATCGAGCGCAAGCATGCTGGGTCCGTCGCGATCTTCCTCCCGGGCGCGCTGGGCGACATCAATCCGAAGCTCAACCACCGCGTGCCGGCGGAGTCCAAGCGGGCCGTGAAGGCCATCGCCCGGCAATATGCGGGCAACATCGTCCGCGGACTGCGGGCCGGCCGGCCTGTGGCGGCGGCGCCGCTGCGGGCGGTGCATCGCGACATCACCTTCACGCGCCAGGCCTGGCCGCGGCGCAAGGTCGAGCGCCGCATCGCCGAACTGGAGAAGATCTTTGCGCAGCCGGGGGTGACCGATTTCCCGCACACGGGCGGCCAGCCGCCGTTGCTCACCAACGGCATGGAACTCGCGCGCCTCCAAGGTCTGCGCGATCTGTTGGCGCAGTACCGCGGCGACCGCGCCCCCAACCGCCCGGTCTGCCTGCATGGCATCCGCATCGGGCCGGTGGCGCTCCTCGGTTGCGGGCTCGAGGCCTACCACAGCCTGCAGGCCCCCGTGGTGCGGAGTTCGCCGCATGCGCACACGTGGCTTGTGAGCCTTGTCGGCGGCATCGGCTACGCGCCGGACCGCGCGGCGGTCGAGCGCGCGGGTTACTCGGGCGACTTCGTGCCCCTCATGTGCGGCGAGTTGCCGTACACCAAGATTTACGAGGAACTGCCCCGCGAGCTCGTACAACTGGCCCGCGATCTGGCCTGAGCTGCAAGCCCGGATTAGCCGCGTCCGCTGAAAGGCCGGTGAAGCAGGGATAAGCTGCGGCCGTGGAAGGCCCAAGCGGCACGAATCGTGATCGCGGAACAATCCTTTTGCGGCCGGGGGCGATTGATGATGGAGTCAAGGGATGGCTCGCACCCTTTGGCGCTCGCGGTTGCTGGTGGGCATGTTCATCGTCACCGACCTGATGGGCCGTCCCCTGCAGGGCTTCGAGAACCCCACGCTCGTGCTCGACACGCCAGCGGCGCGGGAAGCGTACCGGGTCACGGATCCGGCGTTGCGCGCGCTCGCGCTCGAACTGCTCGCCACGCCGGACGAAGCCGTGGTGGACGTGCCCACGCCGAATCCGCACCCCGATGCCGCCTGGTGGCCGAACGCCGGGCTTGGGCTGTTTTTGCACTGGGGTTTTCACAGCGTGGAGCAGCTGCAGCCGTCGTGGGCGTCAATCCGCGGTTATCCGCACGGCACGACGGATGAGCGCTTTCACGGCATGGGGTATTTTCGGTTGGTCGATCGGTTCGCGCCGCAACAGTGGGCGCCGGCCAACTGGGCCCCGCAGGCGCGGGCGGCGGGGTTTCGTTACGTCGTGCTCACGGCGAAGCACCACGATGGCTTCGCCCTCT
>CAZGJB010000329.1:0-3816 GCA_964526145.1 uncultured Opitutaceae bacterium | reverse complement strand
GCTCGTGCGCCGCTTCCCCCGCCGCTGGCCCCAGGCCTTCGCCGCCGCCCCTGACCTGGCGCGCCACCTGAACGGGGAGCGTTACGACATCATCCACAACCACGGGCTTTGGCTGCGCCCCCTGCATTACGCGGCCCGGGCCGCGCGGCGCTCCGGATCCCCGCTCGTGATCTCGCCCCGCGGCATGATGACCGAATGGGCGTGGCGCTACCGGCGCATGCGCAAGCAGGTCGCCGGGCAGTTCGTCCACCCGGGCGCGCTCCAAGGTTGTGCCGGCTGGCACGCCACCAGCGCCGAGGAGGCCGCCGACATCGGCAACCGCGGATTCGCCCAGCCCATCGCCATCTCGCCCAACGGCATCGATCTTCCCTCGGAAGAGAGCCTGACCGAAGCCCGGCGCCACTGGGTCGAAGCCTGCCCGGAGTCCACCCGGCGGCGAGTCGCCCTGTTTTATTCGCGCTTTCACCCCAAGAAACGGATCCTCGAGCTCATCGAACTCTGGGCCGCGCAGGCGCCGACGGAATGGTTGCTGCTGCTGGTGGGCATCCCCGAGGCCTTCAGCGTCGCGGACTTGACCCGCTACGTGGTGCAGTGCAATGCCGCCGGCCGGGTGGTGGTCCATGACGGCACCAACGCCCCAGCGCCTTACCCCGTTGCATCGCTTTTCCTCCTGCCTTCCCATTCCGAAAACTTTGGCCTCACGATCGCCGAGGCGCTGGCCCACGGGCTGCCGGTCCTGACGACCGACGGCACGCCCTGGCGCGGACTCGCGGCCCACGGCGCGGGGCAATGCGTGCCTTGGGAGGACTTCGCGGCGGCCATGAAGGAGATGCTCGCGTGTCCGCCGGAAGCGCTGGCCGCAAGTGGCAAGGCTGGCCGGGCCTGGGTGGAGGCTGAGTTCACCTGGGAGCGATCCGCCGCCGTCCTCGTCGCCTTCTACGAGCGGCTGCGCGGGGCACCATGATTATGGCGTCCCACTCCAGATCGGATCCGCCGTCCCGCATCGAGCAGGCCACCCTGCTCCATGTCGCGGTACTGCTCCTCGCCTCGAGTTGGGTTTTCGGCGGCAACATCTGGTGGATGCGCACGGCGCTTTCGCTTTGGGCTTCCCTCAGCCTGCCGCTCACGGTGCTTGCCCTCCTGCAGCATGGCGAGATGGGGCGGGCCGCCCGCCGCAGGATATGGTGGCTGCTCCCGTGGCTGGGCATGGTGGTCCTGGTGGGCTTGAGCGCCTTGAATCCGAGTTTCCGGCCGATGACCGCCGAGGGCAGCCCGGTCCTGGTGAATGTCGGGGCCCGCTGGCCCAATCTTCCCAGCTGCGTGGATCCGGCCAAAACACTCGCGGAACTCTGGTTCTACGCCGGAACCTACCTCGCCGCCTTCAATCTGCTGCTCGTTCCACGGCACCGCCGCCATTTGCGTAAGCTTCTGTTCGCGGGCGTGGTCAATTGTCTGTTGCTGGCAGTGTTTGGCAGCATGCAGAAACTGCTGGGCGCGGGTTATTATTTCGGTGCAAGCGCATCGCCAAACAGCCGCTTCTTCGGCACCTTTATCTACAACAATCATTGGGGCGCCTTTCTGACGCTTTGGCTCGGGGTGGGCAGCGGATTGCTCTTCCACCAGGCTGGAAGGGCTTCCGGACGCGATCTCTGGCATTCTCCATTTAGCCTGCTTCTCCTCGCCCTGCTGCTACTGGCCGCCACGGCCCCCTTGAGCGCTTCGCGGGCTGCAACGCTTCTTGTCGGTTTCACGATAGTAGTCGTAACCGTTCATGCGCTGGCGCGGGTGAAAGCCGCACGGCAAACGCACGGAGAATCAGCCGGGGCTCTCATCGCTGTGATCCTTGTCGTGGTCATGATCGCAGTCGGCGCCATCGGCTGGCTGGCGCAGCGTTCGATTGACGAACGGTATGTGGAGACCCGGAACGTCCTGGTCGGCAAGCAACCCTTGTGGGAGGGCCGGCTGGAGCTTTACCGCGACACCTGGACGCTGGCCATGCGCAAGCCGGTCTTCGGCTGGGGCCTGGAGAGCTTTGACAGCACGTTTTTCCTGATGCGTCCAAGACCCCTGCAAGCGAACCGTCAGTATGAAAGTAGCTACGCCGAAGCACATTCTGATTGGCTGCAGTCCGTGGCGGAGACCGGCTTCGTCGGCACACTGCTGCTGGCACTCATGGGCCTGGTGCCTTTGCTTGGCGCACTCAAACGTGCGGCCATTACCCCCTTGCCGGCCTACCTGTTGCTGGGCTGCACCCTGGTGTGCGTGTATGCGGCAATTGAGTTTCCCTTCGCCAACGGTGCAGTCGTCGTCTCGTTCTGGGTTATCTTTTTCATCTGCCTCCGTTTGGGTCGGAGTCATCAGGGGGACCCAACCACCGAGGCCAGGCACTGACGATGTACTCGATCGTCATACTCACCCTGAACGAGGAAACCAACCTGCCCGGCTGTCTCGCCAGCGTCGCGGGTTGCGACGATATCGTGGTGCTCGACTCCGGCTCGACCGACCGTACAGCCGCGATCGCCCAAGAGGCAGGCGCCCGCGTCGTGGTCAACCCGTTCCAGGATTTCGCCCAGCAGCGAAACCATGCGCACGAGGCCGTTCCCTTTCGGCACGAATGGATTCTCCATCTCGACGCCGACGAGTTCATGACCCCGGAACTGCATGCCGAGTGCACGGCCTTCGCAAACTCGGTCGAAGCCGCCCAAGTCGATGGATGTTTCATCGCGCCACGCATGATGTTCCGCGGACGATGGATTCCGCACTGCACCGATTTCCCGGCCTACCAGGCCCGTTTTGTCCACTTGCATCGGTTCAGGTTCGTGCAGTCCGGCCACGGCCAGCGGGAGGCACCTGGCCTGCGCATGACCCACCTGCGGCAATCCTATCTGCACGATCTCTCGGCGCAGCCTGAATCCGAGTTGATCACCAAGCACGCCCGTTACGCCCAAGCCGAGGCCGCGTCGTTCATCAAAGACCGCCGTCCGGTCATGACCCTGCTGACCGAACTCCTAAGCCACCAAGCGTTGTCGCGCCGGCGCGCCCTCAAGCAACTCAGCCAGCACCTGCCCTGCCGTGGGCCCATGCGCCTATTCTACCAGTACTTCCTTCGTGGAGGCTTCCTCGATGGTCGCGCTGGTTGGGCCTACTGCCGCATCCTGGCGCGTTACGAATCCGACGTGCAACACGAGATCCGCCGCCAGCGCGCGACAACACGATGAGACCGACTCGGGTGCTTTTCGTAAACCGTTTCTACTGGCCGGACGAACCCGCCACCGGCCAACTGCTGACCGACTTGGCCGAAGAACTGGTCAAACACGGCCTCGAGGTCCTCATCTTGACCAGCGGCAGCGACGAGGCCCCGCCCGATGAAGTCCATAACGGAGTATTGATCCGGCGAGTGGCCTGCCGCCGCGACGGGCGGGGTGCCCTGCGAAAGCTATTCGCCTGGATCCGATTCGGCCTCGGCGCCTGCTGGGAGCTTTCCCGCCTTGTGCACAAGGGCGATCAATTGGTGATCATGACCGATCCGCCCCTGCTTCCTTTGCTCGCCGGTCCGATCGCCCGGTGGCGGGGCGCTGCTGCCTTTCACTGGGTGCAGGACATCTATCCAGAGTTGCCTGAACGACTGAAGGGATGGCGGGGGTTGGGCCTTGTCCGACGGCTCCGCAACCGCGAATGGCGCCTCGCCGCAGGGATCGTCGTGCTGGGATCGGATATGGCAAATCTCGTCCTGGCTCAGGGAGTGGCGCCAAACTGCATCCACATCCTTCCCAATTGGGCGCCCGCCGGCCTGAAGCCCGCCACTCCTGGGGCCAT
>CAZGJB010000328.1:2077-3821 GCA_964526145.1 uncultured Opitutaceae bacterium | reverse complement strand
GAATTCCCCAAGATCTATTTCCGCGCCCGCATCTACGTTGCGATCTATGCCGGCGTGATCGCCCTGGCGCTCTACACCCAGAGCATTTTGCCCCTGCTCTACATCGGCCTGACCAATATTTTCGGCTCCTGGCTCATGGTGATCTACGGCTACACCCAGCACGCCGGCCTCGCCGAGAACGTGCTCGACCACCGGCTCAACTGCCGGACGGTGTACATGAATTTCATCCACCGGTATCTCTACTGGAACATGAACTACCACGTGGAGCACCACATGTTCCCGCTGGTGCCGTACCACAATCTCCCGAAACTCCACGCGATCGTGAAGGACGACATGCCGGTGCCGTACCCGAGCATCCTCGCGGCGTGGAAGGAGATCGTGCCCAACGTCCTCCGCCAGGTGAAAGACCCGGCCCACTACGTCAAACGCCCGCTCCCCGCGCCCAAGCCGCGCCACACCCCGGCCGCCGTCGGCACCGACGCCACGCCCGACGCGAACGGCTGGATCGAGATCTGCGCCGCCGCCGACCTCGGCCGCGAGGACGTGCTGCGGTTCGACCACGGCAAGAAAACCTATGCCCTCATCCGCGACGGTGACGGCAAGCTGTTCGCCACCGACGGCATCTGCACCCACGGCAACACGCACCTCTCCGGCGGGCTCGTGAAGGACGGCATCATCGAGTGTCCAAAGCACAACGGCCGCTTCCACCTCGCCGACGGCTCGCCGGCGCGCTCCCCCATCTGCCGCGGCCTGGCCACCTATCCCATCGAGGAGCGGGGCGGCCGCATCCACCTCAACGTCGCCCGCCCCGGCGGCGCCGGCGCGCGGCCCGAGCGCACCTACCGCCTCAAGGTCGTGAGCAACCGCAACGTCGCGACCTTCATCAAGGAACTCGTGCTCGAGCCCCTCGATCCCGCCGGGACCGTCGCTTTCACGCCGGGCGATTACCTGCAGTTCGATATTCCCGCGTATGAGAACATCCGGTTCCGCGAGTTCGACATCCCGGCGCCGTACGCGGAGGTCTGGGAGCGGCAGCACGTGTTCGACCTCGTCGCCCGCAATCCGCAGGGCGGCCGCCGCAACAACTACTCGCTCGCGAGCAACCAGCAGACCGAGCGCACGCTGCGGTTCAACGTCCGCATCGCCACGCCGCCCCCCGGCCAGGATTGCCCGCCGGGCGTGGGCTCGGCGTACATGTTCAACCTGAAGCCCGGCGACACGGTCACGGCGATCGGTCCGTTCGGCGACTTCCACGTCAAGCCGACCCAGAAGGAAATGGTCTATATCGGCGGCGGCGCCGGCATGGCCCCGCTCCGCGCCCACCTCTCACATCTCTTCGAGACCGAGCACACCGCCCGCAAGGTGAGCTACTGGTACGGGGCGCGCTCGCGGCAGGAGTTGTTTTACGAGGACTACTTCCGCGGGCTGGCGACGCAGCATGGCAACTTCAGGTTTGAATTGGCGCTGTCGTCGCCGCTGCCGGAGGACAATTGGACCGGCCCGACGGGAATGATCCACGAGGTCGTGCTGGAGCAGTATTTGCGCGACCACCCGAATCCGCTCGCGGTCGAATACTACCTCTGCGGCCCGCCGATGATGATCAAGGCCTGCACCAAGATGCTCGCCGGGCTCGGCGTGACGCCGCAGCAGATCGCGTACGACGAATTCTGAAGGCCGGCTCTCGCGGAGCCGCGGAGGGCGCGGAGTTTTTAACCGGGGATTTCACGGATAGACTCCGCGGCCT
>CAZGJB010000328.1:0-2067 GCA_964526145.1 uncultured Opitutaceae bacterium | reverse complement strand
CGCGCCTCCGCGAGAGCCCTCAAGACGTAACCAGCACCCGCCGCCACAAATCCGCCTCACTGGCCAATCCGAACTCCCTTAGCCGCCGGTCGATCTCGTCCAACGTCGGCTCAACCACCCGGTGCCGCGGGTCGCCCGGCAACTCCGGGCGCACCGCCCGCGTGAGGGCCCAGCAGGCCCAGGCGCGCCAGCGGCGCTGGTCCTTGCGGGGTTCGTTCATGCGGTCGGCATAATGCTGGAAATGCACGCGCGGGTTGCCGATGAACACGTCGGTCGGGCAGTGCGCGATGCACCACGCCATCGCCGCATACGGCAGCGGCCACTCGCGCAGCACCGCCTCGTCGCCGCGCAGGTCGGCGCCCAGCGCGCGGTCGAGGCACAGGAGCGCCCGGGCCGCGAGCCCGCGGGTCCATTGCGCCTGACCGTATTCGAGGCACGCGAAATAGAAGTCCGCCCCGCGCTCCTCAGCCCGGAACCGATGCAAGGCCCGCCAGTCCAGGCCCGGCCGCGGGGTCGGCAGGTGGGGACAGGGCGGGAGCGGACGGGACATGCCCCGCGTTGGTGCCGGGCAATGCGGCACGCGTCAACCGGAACGCCGCGCGATTCGGTCTTGGCGCGGCCGGGCGATTGCGCGACAAACGCCGTGCTGAACCCGACTCCGTCCAGTCCCGAAGCCCAATCCCAAGTGCAGCACATCTCCGGCTGGCGCCGGCTCGTGATGTGGCCGTTCGCGATGCTCGTGCGCACGTGGATCGCGAGCCTGCGGCTCGACGAGACCGAGCAGGACGTGGCCAATTTCACCAAGTGCGACCAACCCGTCGCCATGGTCCTCTGGCACAACCGCCTGTTCCTCGCCGCGCTCATCTACCGCCGCTACCGCAAGGGCCGGCCGATGTACGCGCTCGTCAGCGCGAGCAAGGACGGCGCCTGGCTCGACGCGTTTTTCTCCCTGATCGGCCTGAAGACCGTGCGTGGCTCGAGCAACAAGCTCGGCCGCGAGGCCGCCACGGCCCTCGTCGAGGTGCTGCGCGACGGCAAGGATGTGGGCATCACTCCCGACGGACCCAAGGGGCCGATCTACGAGGTCAAACCGGGCGCCCTGATCGTCACCCGCCGGACCAAGACGCCGATCTTGCTGATCGGTGCCGACTTCGCGTCGGCCTGGCGCCTGCGGAAGAGCTGGGACAAGTTCTACCTACCCAAGCCGTTCTCCCGTGTGCGGATGCGGTGCGAGCTCATCCCGGCCGAGGATCTGGCCGACCGCGACGCCGCGACCGCCCGGATCCAGGCCCGGTTGATGGAATTGAACCCCGACAGGGAGTTCGGACCGGCAGGTACCAGCGCCGACGGCGCTTCCGCTCAGAACTCCGGCGTATAGGCGACGGCGGAGCCCGGCTCGACGATCAGGTCATCGCCGGCGCACCAGGTTTCGTCGTTCAGGAGGAACTTGAACACGACCGGGCGGGCCGACTCGGCCACCGCGAGCGTCCAGTGATTGCTGGCGACGCAGTTCATGGGCACGCCTTTTTCCCAGCTCAGGCCGGGGCCTTCACCGCGGATGAACAGGGCATTGCCGAATCCGACATCGATCTGGGCCGAGATGGTGGTGACGATGGCCTTGGGCTCCGTCTTCTTCACCGCGGGTTTGGCGGCCGGCTTCTTAGCGGGCTTGGCAGCCGGTTTGGTGGATTTCGTCGCCGGGGTGAGCGCCTTCGTGGACTTGGTTTTCTTGGTCATGGCGATATGTGTGATTAACGGACAATGTGCCGGATTACAAATTGGCCCGGCGGCGGCTGCGGTTAAAGCAAATATGACGCCAAACCCGGCCGTAACCGGAAATTAACCGAAGCGTCCGACCCAGAGGCCGAAAATTGGTGTTTACTCGCGCAATCCGATTGCCCAAAACCACCGTTCCTTTCGGGGCAGTAGCTCAGTTGATAGAGCGCGTCGTTCGCAACGACGAGGTCGTCGGTTTGATCCCGATCTGCTCCACCAATTTTCTTTCCGAATCGGAAAGAAAATTGCCCGCCGAAGCCTTGGCGAAGGCGGGCTTTACGCACCGCCCGT
>CAZGJB010000327.1:0-3832 GCA_964526145.1 uncultured Opitutaceae bacterium | reverse complement strand
TGGTCGTGCGTGACAATCCAGAGTGGCCCGCGCTCGCCGGTCCGCGCCAGCCGCGGCTGATGGCGCCGGCCGCCCCGAACAGGAGCGCAACGCCCATGAAGATCGCCGGCAGCCAGCCGGCGGGCAGGTTGGCCCGCACCGCATAACCGGCCGCCACGCCGAGGAACGCACCCGCCACGAGGCTGAACCCCCGCGGCGCACCGAGCCAGCGTTGGTCGTAACCGAGCAGCGCCGCCGCGAAGGTGAGATACACCAGCAAGGGCGCTTCGGTCAGGGCCCCGCCGCCCATCAGCGAGCGGAACAGCAACAGCAGCGAGAGCGCCCAGACGACCCGCGTCATCGTGCGCAGACCGCGCACCTCGGTCACCCGCGCCGCCGTTAGCAGCACGAATGCCTGCATCAGCAACGCCAGCCAGCGGAGGTGTCCGTTGTACTCCGTGATCACGCCCAGCGCGATCAGGCCGGACGCCTTGCAGGCCACCACCGGCACCAGGGAACCCGGCTGCCGCAACAGCCACCAGAAGACCGCCATGACGAGCATCACGCCCCCGCCCCAGAACCAGAGCACCGCCAGTTCGTGCGCATGCAGGATGCGCGGCGCGACCAGCAGCGCGGCGCCGATGGCGGCGCTGGTGTTGAGATTCTGCAGGACCCGGTCGTCGTGCTTCAGCTCCACGCCGCGCACGGCGGCCTGGGCATCCGGCAGCAGGAAGATCGTCAGCAGGATCAACAAGGGCTGCCAGATCACCGCGGCCTCGGGTCCGGGCCGCATGGCCACCCAGACCGTGTAGCCCTGCACCACGTACACCGCATAGGCCAAGGGCAGGGCGATGAGCATCGGGCTGCGCCAGCCCGTCGCGAAGCGCAGTCCGGCCGAACCGGCCGCGAGAACGATCGCCGACGAGAGCGAAAAATCCTCCAGCCCGCTGTAGCCGGAGAAGAACGCCGTCACAAAGCCCAGGCCCACGGCCATGCCGGCCGTGGTTTCGGACCGCCGCCAGCCGGCAAAGCCCAGGATCAGGGCCACGACCGCGAACTGCGCGATCGCCGCCGTCAGCGGATCACCGATGACTTTCACCGCGGGCACCGCGTAGGCGGCAAAGGCCGCGAAATAGAGCAGCGCGAGCCCGGCACCGGCCACGACCGGGCCGAAGCGCGGCCACCGGAGACCGAGGCGCAGGCCCGAACCGAAAACCGCCAACGCCACCACCACGAGTTCGATCAGCTTCACCACCGGCGGCGTGTTGCGGGAAACATAGATGCCGAAGAACACGACACCGATGACGGCCAGCAATGCGCCCAGCCGCGTGGCCCACCAGGCGCCCAACCGGGCCTCGGTGTTGGCGTCCCCGCTCGGCGGCCAGAGACCAAATCCTTCCAGCCAGACCCGCAAACCGCCGGGGGCCGCGGACGCCGCCGGCTTGACGGGAGTGAATGCCGGAGCCGGAGGCACCGCCGCCAACAGCGGCGGCAGCAAGGGCGGTTCCTCGAGGGGCGCCGGAGCGGCGGATACGGTCGCAATCGGTTCCGGTTCAACCGGGGCCGCCGATGGAGACGGCGTCGCGGAGCCCGCCGTCGCCAGCCGTTCCAACTGGCGGCGGGCGTCCGCCAACTCCTGCTCGAGCCGCCCGAGTTTGCGCTGCAGTTGTTCCAGATCGTAGTCGTGCGGCATGGGCGGATAGGAGGTTGGACGCGAGGCGTCAGGTTACGTTCGAAGGGGGCTCGCCCCAGCTGCGCAAGTCGCGGGCCAGCGCGCCGAAGCCGTTGGGGAAATCTGCCTCCAATCGTCGTGGATCGCGGCGGTGGCGCTGCACCTCGCGCAGCGCACAATCGATCGTGAGCGGCAACGAGGGGCGGTCGGTGCCATAGACGCGGACCTTGAGCTCGGCCCGCGTGTAGGGCACCCGCCCCCGTTCCTGCCCACGGAGCCAGGCAGACTCGCTGACCTGGTCGTCGCGACCGCAGAGATACCAGGCCTCGATGGCTGGCACGGCCACGCCGATGCAGCGCAGGACGCGTTTCCGCCCGCGGGCCGGCGGCAGCCGCTTCACGGTCTGGCGATAGGCCGCGCGCAATTGGCAGAGCCGGCATTGCGGATGGAAGTAGCCGGGGGCCTCGTGTGCGGCCGTGTGCACCACGCTGTCGTCCGTATCGACCACCACCACCAGCCCGGCCGCATCCGTGTTGAAATGCAGGTGGCGCAACACCGGCGGCAGCACCTGCGCGACGTTGGGCCAGCCGCGCGCGCGGAGACCCGGGTGCACCTGGGTGATGGGGTGCCCGAGGACGGACTCCACCAGCACGCGGACGGCGGCCTCGTCGGCCGGGGATTCGCTGAGGAGCGCGACCTTCATGGTTCGTCCGGCACCCCGCCCAGAATGCCGCTGAACCACATGTCGCCGAGCGAGCCCTCGCGGAGGAGTTCGGGCAGGTCCGGCCGGTCGGCCAGGCGCTCGAAGCCGGCCTGGTTGCCGTGCTTGTGGGTGATGACGATCTCCTCGGGATGGTCGCGGAAAAGGTCGAGCAGGTACGGCGAGTGCGTCGTGGCGATCACCTGCACGGCCGGGCGCTTCTCCCCGAACGAAGCCGGGTAGCTCAGGCGGTACAGGTGATCGCGCACCTCGCGCAGCAGGCGCGGATGGATCCCGCGGTCGATCTCCTCCAGGCAGATCACGGGCGGCGGCGTCGGATCGAACACCAGACTGAGCATGCCGAGCAGGTAAAGCGTGCCCTGCGAAAGATTCTCCGCGCGGACGAGTTCCGAATCGTCGGCCAGTCGCAGCGAGAACTCGATGCTCGTGCGGCTTGTTGCATCGAATTCGATGCGGCCGAACTCGGGGATGATGCGCACCAGTTCGGCCTGCAGGCGGGCGAACGCCGCCGGTGCCTCCTCGCGCAGGCGGTACAGCACGGCCGCGAGGTTGCCGCCGTTGGCGTCGAGTTCGGCGCCATCGGTCCGGGCGCCGGGCTGGAACATCGCATGATGATCGAAATGGTAGCCGCGGATGGCGGTGAGCTCGCGCCGCAGCGCCGCCCAGCCGTGCGCCCGCGTCGGCGTGATCTCCAGGATGTCGCAGGTCTCCTCGCCCACGCAGCGGAGCCGCACCCGGAGGCGGGAGTATGGCCGGCCAAATTTGAAGACCAACTCGGGCGACCCGGCGGGCGATGCCCGGTGCCGGCTCCGGGTGGATCCCGGCTTCGCCACGGCGAGGTCGCGCAACCGCAGCACCGCCTGGATCAGGCTTGTCTTGCCGCTGCCGTTGGGACCGATGAGCAGGTTGAACGGCTGCAGCGCCAGTCGCGCTCCACGCAACGCCTTGTAGTTCCGGAATGCGACCGAGGCGATCACACCGCAGGGTGACACCGTCCGGATGGAGCCGTCAATCCGGTCTCACGCGGAGCCGCGGTCACTCCGCGTGCACAATCACCAGATCGTCGAAATGCAGGCCGCAGAAGACGCGGTCGCCCTCGTGGAAGGCCTCGTTCATGGCGCTCTCGTTGGCCACGAGGGCCTGGAGGCGCGTGCCCTGGTCGGTGACGAGGCGGAGCTGGTCGGTCGCGCCCTGGAAGATCTCCTCCTCGATGCGGGCCTCGAAGACGTTCTCGGTCTGGGGCCGCGAGCGGGAGATATGGATCTTCTCCGGGCGGATCGAGACGAGGGCTTTGGTCGCATCGGCCGGGAGCTCGAGCGCCGAGACCGTGAGCTCGAGACCGCCGTCGAGGCGGACGTGCGCCGTCAGGCCTTGGCGGGCGACGACGGCGCCGCTGAGGAGGTTGGCCTGGCCGATGAAGTCGGCGGCGAAGGGCGTGCGCGGGCGGTGGTAGATCTCGG
>CAZGJB010000326.1:0-3847 GCA_964526145.1 uncultured Opitutaceae bacterium | reverse complement strand
GTTGCGTTCGATGGCGGATGTTTTCGGCATGGCGGGGAGAAAATCAGGCGGCGGTGGTGGTCGTGGACTTGGTTTCGGAGCGGCGGAACGGCATGCCGAGGAGGCGGAGCAGCTCGCGGCCCTCGTCGTCGGACTCAGCCGTCGTGACGATGGTGATGTCGAGGCCCATGTGCTTCTTGATGGCCTCGAGGTTGATCTCGGGGAAGATCGAGTGGTCGGTGATGCCGAGGTTGTAGTTACCCTGGCCGTCGAGCTTCGGCGACACACCGCGGAAGTCGCGGATGGAGGGCAGCGCCACCGCCAGCAGGCGATAGAGGAACTCCCACATACTGTTGCTGCGCAGCGTGACGCAGCAGCCGACGATCTGGCCTTGGCGAAGCTTGAAGTTCGAGATGGCCTTCTTGGACTTGGTGAGCACGGGCTTCTGACCGGTGATCTGCGCGAGGTCGCGCTGCACGTCGGCGATCTGGTTCTTGTCAGCCTCGGCGTCGATACCGGTGTTCACGACGATCTTGGTGATCTTCGGCACCTGGTGCTTGTTTTTGTAACCGCGGCTTTTCACGAGTTCAGGGGCAACCTGCTCGACGTAGAGTTTTTTAAGTGTGGGAACGTAGCTCATTGTGAGGGCCACCGGATTTCCGACCCGGCGGCAAGGAAGTGAGATTTAAGTGGAAAAGCGGCGAATAACGCAGGTCCGGAGGGACGTTGGCAAGCGCGCAGTGGCTTGACCTCAGGTGGCGGCTGCGGCCGGAGCGGCCTTCTTCCGCTTGCTGGCGTCGAAGGTCGCCTGGAGCATGAGGTTGGAGAGGTGCACGGAACCCTCGCGCTCGGCGATGGTGCCCTGCGGATGCTCCTGGGACTTCTTGAGATGCCGCTTGATCATGGCGACGCCCTCGACGCGGGCGCGCCGGCTCTTGGCGATGATCTCGAGGACCTTGCCGGTCTTGCCCTTGTGGGAGCCGGCGATGACGACCACCTGGTCGCCGCGTTTGACGTGGAATTTCTGGGCCATGTTAGAGAACCTCCGGGGCGAGCGAGATGATCTTCATGAAGTTCTTCGCGCGCAGTTCGCGGGCGACGGGGCCGAAGATGCGGGTGCCCTTCGGGTTGTTCGTCGCATCGATGATGACGCAGGCGTTGCTGTCGAAGCGCAGGTAGCTGCCATCGGCACGGCGGACCGGCACCTTCGTGCGGACGACGACGGCCTTGGCGACCTCGCCCTTCTTCACGGTGGCGTCGGTGACGCTGTCTTTGATGTGAACGGTGATGATGTCGCCGACGCCGGCAGTGTCAGTATTCTGACCCTTGCGGCTGATCATGGCGGCCTTGCGGGCGCCGGTGTTGTCGGCAACCTCGAGGATAGAGCGCAGTTGAATCATGGCAGGCCTCCTGGGAGTGGTTGATTAGGGTTGGTGGGCCGCGGCGCTCAGGCCTTGGCGGGTTCCTTGACGGTCTTGGTCGGGACGGTCTCAGCGACGTCCTTCTCGGTGACAGCCTCGGGGGCGATGGCGACGGCGCGCTCGATGACGGCGATGATGCGCCAGCGCTTCAGGCGGCTGAGCGGACGCGTCTCCATGAGCTCGACCTTGTCGCCGAGGTTGGTCTCGTTCTTCTCGTCATGCGCGTGCACGACGGTCTGGCGGTTGACCACCTTGTGGTAAAGCGGGTGCGGTGACTTGTACGGGATGGTCACCTTGACGGACTTGTCGCCCGAGCGGCTGGTGACGAAACCGATGAGGGTCTTGCGGCGGTTGTGGCGGACGTGGGTGGACATGGCTTAGGGCGCCTCAGGCGGCTTGGCTTTTCTTCTGTTTCAGAATGGTCTCGAGGCGGGCGACGTCCTTGCGGAGGCTGCGCAGCTCATGGGTCTTCTCCACCTGGCCGGTGTGCTTGCGGAGGCGCAGCTGGCCGAGCTGGCCGCGGATCTCGCGGAGCTTGGTGCTGATCTCGCCGGAGGAGAGTTCGCGGATTTCTTTGGAAGTCATGACGGGACGGCGGTTGGTTTGGCGGTTTAGGCCTGGGTGCCTTCGCGCACGATGAAACGGCAGCGGAAGGGCAGTTTGGCGTCGGCGAGGCGGAAGGCCTCCTTGGCGACGGTGACGGGCACGCCGGCGAGCTCGAACAGGACGGCTCCGGGCTTGACGACGGCGACGTAGAACTCGACCGGGCCCTTGCCCTGGCCCATGCGGGTCTCGGCGGGCTTCTTGGTGACGGGCTTGTGCGGGAAGACGCGGATCCAGAGTTTGCCTTTGCGCTTGAGGTGGCGCGAGATGGTGACGCGGGCAGCCTCGATCTGCTGGCCGGTCATGGGGCCGCGGGAGAGCGACTGCAGGCCGAATTCACCGAAGGCGAGCGTGTTGCCGCGCTTGGCGTTGCCGGCGCGGGAACCCTTCTGGGATTTGCGGAATTTGGTACGGGCGGGAGCGAGAGCCATGGGAATTACGATTTAGGATTTACGAATTACGATTTCCATCGAGCGGGCGACCGGACCTGCGTCCGGCGTCCCTCGTAAATCGTTCATTGAATCAGTTGTTGTCGGACTCCTTTTTGCAGATCCAGCACTTGACGCCGATCTTGCCGTACACGGTGAGGGCCTCGGCGAAGCCGTAGTCGATGTTCTCGCGCAGGGTGTGCAGCGGGACGCGGCCCTTACGCTGCCACTCGCGGCGGGCGATGTCGGAACCGCCGAGGCGGCCCGAGCACTGGATACGGATGCCCTCGGCGCCCAGGGCCATGGCCATCTCGACGGCCTTCTTCATGGCGCGGCGGAAGGCGATGCGGCGCTCGAGCTGGAGGGCGACGTTCTCGGCGACGAGCGCGGCCTCGATCTCGGGCTTCTTGACCTCCTGGATGTCGAGGAGGATCTCCTTGCCGGTCAGCTTGGCGAGCTCCTCCTTGATCTTCTCGATCTCCTGGCCCTTGCGCCCGATGACGATGCCGGGGCGGGCGGTGTAGATCTTCACGCGCACGCGGTTGGAAGCGCGCTCGATGAAGATGCGAGGCACGGAGGCCTGCTTGAGCTTCTCCATGAGCTTCTCGCGGATGATCTGATCCTCGAGGAGGAGCTTGGGAAATTCCTTCTTGCCCGCGTACCAGCGGGATTGCCAGTTGCGGCGGATGGCGAGGCGGAAGCCGGTCGGATTGGTCTTTTGGCCCATGGGGAAATCAGTTTGAGTTGCCGTCGGTGAGGACGATGCGGATGTGCGACATCTTCTTGCGGCGGGGCATCGCGGAACCGCGGGCACCGGCTTTGAAGCGCTTGAGGACCGGACCGTTCTCCACGATCGCGCTCTTCACGGTGAGGCTGTCGGCCGAGAGGTTCTGGTTGTTCTCGGCGTTGGCGATCGCGCTCTTGAGGGTCTTGACGATGAGGCGCGCGGACTTGCGCGGGATGAGCGTCAGGTAATCGACGGCTTCCGCGGCCTTGCGGCCTTGGATCGTGCGGGCCACTTCGCGCACCTTTTTGGGCGACATGCGCGCGTAGCGGGTGAGGGCTTGGACTTCCATGATGATGATTCCTTCGGAGGCGACAGCAGGACCGCGAGGTCCCCTGCCCTTTTGGTGATGGGACGTAGGTTAAGGTTAGATGGCCTTGGCGGTGTGGGCGCCGTGCGACTTGAAGATGCGGGTCGGGGCGAACTCACCCAGCTTGTGGCCGACCATGTTCTCGGTGACGTACACAGCGATGAACGCCTTGCCGTTGTGCACGCTGAACGTGTGGCCGATGAAGTCGGGCGTGATGGTCGAGCGGCGGGACCAGGTCTGGATGGGCTTCTTGGCGCCGGACTTGGCCGCCTTCTCGATTTTTTCGAGCAGGTGGTAATCGACGAAGAAACCTTTTTTGATG
>CAZGJB010000325.1:0-3860 GCA_964526145.1 uncultured Opitutaceae bacterium | reverse complement strand
GACGAAGCGCAAGCGTCGGTGAATGAACGAGGCGCCTTCAGCGCACCCGATTGCAGCGCCAACGGCGCATCCCATAACAGCCTGGGGCAAAGCCCCAGGTATTTTGCCCGACCTATTTCGAGGGCTGTAAGCCCGCCCCATCGATCGGGCCTTCAGCCCTCACCTTCATTCGATCCCGTGTCCTGGGGTTGCACCCCAGGCTGTAATGGGGCGCACCGTTGGTGCTCATACCGCATTCCTCACGACCACAAAGGCGGTTGCACCCCGGCCAACCGCCTCGCTACGGTCAGACTTGGCGTTTGCGCCATGCTGTTTGGCGCGGCGCCGCCTCCTATGCCCTCCATCCCCGTCGCCCTCCAACTGTATTCCCTGCGCGACCGCACGAAGACCGACTTCGCCGGAACCGTGGCCGAAGTCGCCAAGATCGGCTACACCGGCGTCGAGACCGCTGGTTACGGCAATCTTGACGTGAATGGCGTCGCCGCCGCGCTGAAGGCCAACCACCTCACCTGTGCCGGGATGCATGTGGGCATCGACGCCCTGCGCGCCAACCTCAACCGCTGCGTCTCCGACGCCCTGCTGCTCGGCGCCAAGCACGTCACCTGCCCCGGCTGGCCGCGCGACCACTACCACAGCGGCGCCGCCTGCACCCGCATCGGCGAGGAGCTCGGCGCGATCGGCGCGACGTTCCGCGCCCACGGCATCCAATTCGCCTTCCACAACCACTCCGCCGAGCTCGCGGTGGTCGACGGCCGACGCGTCTTCGACTGGATGCTCGACGCCGCCGCGCCCCGCGACCTCGCCTGCCAGGCGGACGTCTACTGGGTGCAGGTCGGCGGCAAGGATCCCGCCGCCTTCATCCGCGAGCAGGGCCGCCGCATCCGCACCCTGCACCTCAAGGATGAGAAGGAGATCGGCGGCGGGCCGGTCGACTTCACCCAGGTGTTCGCCGCCGCCGAGAGCATCGGCGCCGTCGAGTGGTACGTCGTCGAGGTCGAGCAGTACAATTTCGACCCGCTCGAGTCCTGCCGCCGCTCCTTCCAACAGCTCCGCACCTGGGGCCGCGCCTAAGGGAGATCACCCGTCATGCCCAAGAAAGACACCTTCAACGTCGCCGTCATCGGCGCCGGGGCCATCGGCCTCGATCACATCAACTCGTTCCAGCAGCACCCGGCCGCCAAGGTCGTGGCGCTGGCGGAAACTTCGCCCGCGCGCGGGCGCGAGGCCGCTGACCGGTTCCGCATCCCGGAACTCGTCACCGATTACCGCAAGCTGCTGCGCCGCGCCGACATCGACGTCGTCTCGATCGCGCTGCCCAACTACCTGCACGCCAAGGTCGCCCTCGCCGCGCTCCGCGCCGGCAAGCACGTGATGCTCGACAAGCCCATGGCGACCAACGCCCGCGACGCCGCCCAACTCGTGGCGACGGCCAGGCAGGGCAAACGCCTCCTCATGGTCGGCCAGAACATCCGTTTCACTCCTGACGTGCAGACGGCCAAGCAGCTTGTGACCGCTGGCGTGCTCGGCGACGTCTACCACGCCAAGACCGCCTGGACGCGCCGTGCCGGCATCCCGCGCATCGGTTCGTGGTTCACCCAGAAGCGCCTCGCCGGCGGCGGCTGCACCTACGATATCGGCGTGCATGCCCTCGACCGCTGTCTTTACCTCATGGGCGAGTTCGACGCCGCCGCCGTCAGCGGCCAGACCTATTCGCAACTCGGCCGACTCGGCCAAGGCAACGGCGGCTGGGGCAAGAGCGAGATCGACCCGCGCGCGCCGTTCGACGTCGACGACCTCTCCCTTGCCCTCATCAAATTGAAGAGCGGTCGCACCGTCCTCCTCGAGGCCTCGTGGGCTGCCCACCAGCCCGAGCCCGACTACAACGGCACCCAGCTCTTCGGCACCGAGGCCGGCCTGATCTTGCCCCCGCTCAAGCTCTGCCGTCCCGGCAAGCAAGGCTACATCACCGAGTTGGTGACGCCGCGCACCGACCTCGTAACGCCCAACCGCATGGTGCACTTCATCGACTGCCTGCTCGGCAAGGCCAAGCCTCACGTGCCGATGACCGAATCCCTCGCCGTCCAGAAGATCCTCGACGCGATCTACCTCTCGGCGAAGACCGGCAAGGAAGTGCGCATCCGGTAAGTCGCGCCAAGCTACCTCAGGCGACCGCAGCGATGGCGTGCGGGAAGATTTCCCGCACCGCCCCCGCGCGCGGCATGACGATGATTGTGACCCCGTTGGGATCGGTCACCGCGAAGCTCCCCTCGGGCCAGCACGGCGCCGCCGGCATGTCCTCGATGCCGAGACCGGCCGTCTCCAAATCGGACCGCTCCGCCGCCGCGTCGGCCACCTCGAGCGCGAGCCAGAAGCCGCGACCCTCGACCGCGCTCACAAGCCCGGCCGGCGTCATGCCGCTCTCCTCGCAGATCAGCACGAGCTGCGCGCCGCAGGGATGCAGCAGGCGCACGCAGCCCTGGCCCTCGGCGACGGTGCGGAACCCAAGGCGCTCGGTGTAGAAGTCCCACGACTCGAACAGACGGGCGGTGACCAGCCCGGTGACAAACGGCGACGGATAGATCGGGAATTCCTGGGGGTGCATGGCGATAGGAGGTGTGATTGCGCCATCTTAACGGACATCCCTGACAGCATTATGTCAGGAGCGTTACGGTTGCGTGGAATTTCCGCGCTGCGCCCTCAATGCCGCGCGGCAACGGCTTCGGCCAAAGCCCGCACCTTCTGCCGCAATTTGGCCGGCGCAAGCGCCTCCGCGCCCGGGCCGAACGACAGGAGCCAATGCGCCATCCAGTCGAGCGAGTACGTGTAGAGGGTGAATTCCGTCCCACCGTCGCGTTCGCGCCCGGCAATGAGCGTGGCCGAACTCTCCAGGCGCGCCCGCTCCTGGGTCCGGGGGTCGAGCCAGATTCGGACCTCGAGGGTCTGTCCGCGGGTCTCGGATTCCCGCATGTGCTCGGCCAGCGAGAAACCAGGGCGCAGCGCGAACTTCACCGGGAGCAGTTCCAGCCGGCGGATCCGGTCGATGCGGAAATGCCGGTAATCCCCGCGCAGCCGGCACCACGCGACCAGGTACCACGCCCCGCCGTAGAAAACGACGCCCAGCGGCTCGACATCGCGCTGCGTGTCCTGGGCGCGCTCGCGGCCGTGATAGCCCATGCGCAGCACGCGCTGCAGCACGACGCCCTGCTGCACCGTGAACAGCCACTGCTGCCCGGCGGCCTCGGGCGCGGCGTGCCGCGGCCGACCCACGACGAGGGTGTTGCCGAGCAACCGCGCCACTTGGTCCTGCCGGTCGCGCGGGAGGACGGCGCGGAGCTTTTCCAACGCCGACGCCATCGGGCCGTGCAGCGACGCATCGGTGAATTCCTTCACCAACTCGCCGCCGACAAACAGTGCCGACGCCTCCTCCGCCGTGAACATCACGGGCGGCAATTGGTAGCCCTTCATCAGGCTGTAGCCCACCCCGGCCTCGCCGCAGATCGGCACGCCCGCCTCGCTCAGCGCCGCGATGTCGCGATACACCGTGCGCTCCGTGACCTCGAAATGCGCCGCCAGCTCGGCCGCGCGCACCACGCGCCGCCCCTGCAGGTGCATCACCATGGCCACCAGCCGGTCCGTGCGATTCATGGCGGCGAAGATGTCGCCTGATCGCAGCCTGCCAATGCGGATTTTCCGTGAATTCAGCCGCCAATCGATTTTTGCATTTCCGCTGCGGCTGTACACCTTCGGCCCATGCCCATTTCCGCACCCATCGCTGCCGGCGCCCGGATCGGCCACGTCCACCTGAAGGTCGCCGACCTCGATCGCGCCCTCGGCTTTTACTGCGGCGTCCTCGGCTTCCA
>CAZGJB010000324.1:0-3871 GCA_964526145.1 uncultured Opitutaceae bacterium | reverse complement strand
CTGTACCTGCCGCTCGCGGCGATCACCGTGCCGGCGGTGGTGTTGGCGTGGCGTTATCTGGGCTCGCGCACCTGGCTGCTTGCGCTGGCCGCCGGCGCAGCGTGCCTCGCCCTGACCGTCGCGCGCAACCAGGATTACCGCACCGCGTTCTCGATCTGGAGCGACACGGTCAACCACTGGCCCACGAGCGCCCGCGCCCGGCTCAACCTCGGCGTGGAACTGCAGCGGCTCGGCCAGCGCAAGGAGGCGATCCGTCAGTTCGAGCGTGCCGCCACCCTGCAGCCCGATTACGCGCTGGCTCACTATCACTGGGGCGCAGTCCTGCTCGAGGATGGACGCGCCACCGAGGCCGTTGCCCGACTCGAGACCGCGGTTCGCCTCGCGCCGACCCACGCCGACGCCCAGCTCGCCCTCGGCAACGCCCTCGTGCGCGCGGGTCGCGCCGCTGACGCCCTGGTGCCGTACACCCGATCGCTCGAGCTCCAGCCGGCGGCGGATGCGCACTACAATCTTGCTGCCGCCTTGCAGGAACTCGGACGCGCGACGGAGGCGGAGCAGCAGTTGCGCCTCGCGGTGCGGCTCGAGCCCGCGCTCGTCGCCGCGCAGCGTCGGCTGGCGCTGCTGCTCGCGCGCGCCGGCCGCCTCGACGAGGCGGCGGAGCATTTCGTGGCCATCGTGGCCGTCGCGCCCGCCGATGCCGACGCCCACGCCAACCTCGGCAACGTCCGCCTCCTCCAGGGCCGCGCCGCGGAAGCCGTCACCCACTACGAGGCCGCCCTCCGCCAGCGCCCCAACGACACCCGCCTCCGCAAAAACCTCGAACTGGCCCGGCAAGCGCTCCGGCGTTGAGGCAGTGATGGCGAAACGAAGTTAACCGCAAAGAACGCAGAGAGCGCAAAGATACAGACCCACAAACCAAGAACCACTCATGCACACTGATGAAAACGGAATTTCCAGAATTCCTGATTCCGATGATTCCCATACCATCAGTGAGCATTAGTGGTTAAAAGAAGTTCGTTTCTTTGCGTTCTCTGCGTTCTTTGCGGTTAACCCGGATTGAGTCCGAGTCAGTCACCGCCCAACCGGCGGCGGGCCAGCGCGGCGTTTTTGGCGGCGCTCGGGTGGTTGGGATCGATGCGGAGCGCGGCCTCGAATTCGGCCAGCGCCTCGCGGATCTGGCCGGCGCGGCCCAGGGCGCTGCCGAGCTGGTTGTGGTAGTCGGCCTTGCCCGGCGCCAGTCGCACTGCTTCCCGCAGATGCTCGATGCCCTCGGTCCGGTGGCCGGCGAACTGCAACACGTGACCGAGCAGGCTGTGCACGAAGGCATCGGCCGGGTGATGTTCGATGAGGCGGCGCAGGAGGCGGAGCGCTTCTTCGGTGCGCCCGGCTTGGGCGTAGGCGCTTGCGAGATTGCAGGTGGGCTCCGGCATCATCGGCGCGAGGCGCACCGCGGCTTCGAGATACGCGATGCCGTCGTCGAGGCGGCGGGCGCGGACCAGCGCGTTGCCGAGGTTGTTGGTGAACTCGGGATCGTCGGGCTTGAGGGCGAGGGCCGTCTCGAAATGCCCGATCGCCGCCTCAGGGTCACCCTGGCGCAGGCAGAGGTTGCCAAGGTTGTTGTGCATCTCGGGTACCCGGGGTTGCGCGGCGATCGCCTGCTCGAGCGCGCGCCGCGCGTCGCTGATGCGGCCGGCGCGAACGTAGTATTCCGCCAGCAGCGCGCGGGCACGGGCGTTGCCGGGGACCTTGGCCAGCGTGTCCTCGTAAAGGCCGATGGCAGTGGCGTAGTCGCGGTTGCGCTCGACGGTCAGGAGCCCGAGTGCGCCTGCGATCACCGCGAGCGCGACCAACCCGCGCCGGCCCAACCACCGCCAAGCCGCCGCAGTCGTCAACACGGCGATCGCGGCCAGCGGAAGGTAAACCCGGTGCTCGGCCATCGTCTGCGTGGCCACGGGCACGACGCTCGAACTCGGCGCCAGCACGAGAAAGAAGGCGAGTCCGCAGAAGCCGACCGGATGGCCGCGCAGACCGTGCCACGCGCTGGCCACGACGAGGGGAATCACCACGAGCGCCGGCAGGATCACCTCGGTCCAGCTCGCCACCACTGCCGTGCCGTAATCGAGCACCAGCGGCGCCGGCCACACGAAGAGCCGCAGGTAGTGCGCCACGGCCTTGAGTTGCGTGAGGCCGTAGGCCAAGGGCGTGATCGCGGTGCCGAAGCCGGCCGTCTCACCGCGTCCGCTCGTGGCCAGCACCAGCGCCAGCAGCAGAATCCAGGTGCTGGCCAGCGCGAGGTAGAGCCCGCGTCGCGCCCGCCAGGCCGCGGCCAGGCTTCCCGCCACGAAGGTGCGATCGTAGAGCAGCGCCAGCACGGGCGCGGTGACCATGACTTCCTTGGTCCCCATGCCGAGCAGGCAGGCCGTCACCGCGATTACCGACCACCGCCGGCCGGCCCCGGGTTCGGATCGGCGGGCGCAGGCATAGAGTGTCAGCAGGTAAAACAGTGCGCACAACGACTCCGCGCGCTGGACCACGTAGGTCACCGCCGCCGTCTGCAACGGATGGAGCAACCAGAGCGCGGCCGCGGTGAGGGCGATGAGGTCGGCATCGCGGCCGAAGCGCGGGGCGAGGACCGGACGCAGCAGCGTGCGGCGGATGAGTCCGTACAGCGTCAGGCCACCCGCGAGATGGATCAGCAGGTTGAGCGCGTGGTAGCCGCCCACGGCCTCGTCGCCCAGCGCGTAGTTCAGCGCGAGCGTGAAGTTGAGCACCGGCCGGCCGCTGATGGTCAGGCCGCCCTCCGCCGGCGGCCCCAGCGCCGTGGCGAAGCTGCGGATCGTGGGGTTGAGGAGGATCGACGGCTCGTCGTCGAACACGAAGGGCCCCGCGAAGCTGTTGAGGTACGCCAGCGCTCCGGCCGCGACCAATACGAACGCGGCGAAGGCCGGCGAGCGGTACCAGGGCAGGGCGGGCGCGGGGTGCATGGGCGGCGGCCGGAATACTCGGCGAGTGGGTGGCGGGTGGCAATGCCGGGGCAACCCACCACGGACTGTCCGGCGCGGCCTCGGTTGCCGCGTTACCCGGTCGGCCAACGCTGGCCTGCGTCAACCCCACCCCAATCGCCATGCGTTTCGGCAGCCTGCATCTCCTCGATATCCTTGTCGTGCTCGCGTACCTGCTGGCGGTGATCTGGATCGGCCGGCGCGCCTCCGGGGGCGTCAAGAGCGAGGAGGGCTTCTTCCTCGCGGGCCGCAAGCTCGGCAAGCTGTACCAGTTCTTCCTCAACTTCGGCAACGCGACCGAGCCGCAGGGCGCCGTCAGCACCGCGAGCTTCGTCTACCAGCAGGGCGCGCCCGGCTGCTGGCTCTCGTTCCAGACCGTGTTCATGAATCCCTACTTCTGGTTCATGACCGTGTGGTTCCGCCGCGTGCGCCTCACGACCGTCTCCGACCTTTTCGAGGACCGTTACGCCAGCAAGGGGCTCAGCCTCTTCTACGCGATGTTCCAGATCCTCGTGGCCTGCGTGTTCCTCGGGTTCGGCAATGTCACCGCCTACAAGATCGCCTCGTCCCTCGTGGTGAAACCGCAGGTCGATTGGACCGCCGCCGACCGCGCATCCGTCGAGGGCTACCATGAGCTCAAGCTCCTGGAAAAGCAGGCCGCCGCCGGCACGCTGCCCGCCGCGCAGCAGCCCAGTCTCGACAAGCTCCGCGACAGCAATGCGCGCGGCGAGCTGCACAGCTACATCACGGTGCTCGACGACGTGCTCTTCTACGTCGTCTTCTCCGTCGTCGTCGGCACCTACATCGTCCTCGGCGGCATGGCCGCCGCCGCCGTCAACGAGGGCCTGCAGAGCGTGCTCATCATCGTC
>CAZGJB010000323.1:0-3929 GCA_964526145.1 uncultured Opitutaceae bacterium | reverse complement strand
TGGCGTTGGTGTCATCGAGGAACTCGCGGGAGATAACCGAGATGTTGATCGGCACCTTTTGGATTTCCATGCCGATACGGGTGGCCGTGGCGGCGTTGGTCTTCAGGTAGCCGTAGTCCTTGTCCGATGCGACTTCGAAGGGGGTGAGCTTCGTCACCTCTTCGTCGTCAACCTCAGTGACGGTGACCGTCTGCGCCCATAACGGGGAGACAGTGACACCAATCAGAGCGGCCAAACAGGCGGCCAAATAGCGTTTGGTCACCGATGCTGGGTAGCTGGTTTCTTGGTTCATGGTTTTTTGGGTTTTATCATTCAGCCTGGCTGGTACAGCCGGACTAAAACTGGGGGGTGCCGGGGGGTGGTCTCTGCGCTCCGCCCACCGCGGTCCCGGAACAAACCACCCCCCGGTGGCACCCGGCCGGTGAAATCAGAAACCGGCCGGATTCGTTCAGAAAGCAGCAGCAGGCAAAGCGCAGAGAAAGTATCCGATGCAAAATAACCGGGTCATTCTAGGGCCATACCGCGCCGAAACATACGACGCAGGCCTACTCAAGTTTGACGACCGGCCTGAATATTCCCGCCGCCCGGTCTACGCGCCCGCGAGCGACGGACCCGCCGGGCTGATGCGGACCAGGCCCAGCCGCACGGCCTCGTGGACGAGCTTGGCGCTCGTGGCCACGTGCAGCTTGCGCATGATGTTGCGCCGGTGCGTCTGCACCGTGGTCATGCTGATGCCGAGGCGTTCCGCCGCCTCCTGGTTGTCGAGGCCTTCCCCGATCACGCGGATGACCCGCAGCTCCATCGCCGTGAGTTCGTGCACGCCCGATTCTGCCGGGAGCTCGTCGATGAGATATTTCCGCAGGCTGGCGCTGATGTAGCCTTCGCCCGCGACCACGAGCGCCATGACCTGCCGGATGGTGCCGAAAGATTCGGTGGCGGTGTCGACCGCGCCGTCGAAGCGGGCGGTGCGCAGCGAGAGGAGAATATGCTCCTCCCACTGCGAGGACACGATCAGCGTGCGCTGCGCCAGGCGACCGCGGTTCACCTCCTCCAGCAGGGCCACGCCGTCGATGTCGTCGAAGCTCAGGCCCATCACCAGCAGGTCGGCCGGCTCGTGCGCCAGGGCCCGGAGCGCCTGGGTGCCATGGACCTGGAGATGCACCGTGGCGTCGGCAAAACACTCGAGGCATGCCAGGCGCAGGGCATCCGCATGGAGGCGATTCTGCTCGGCGATGACAACGTGTGCCACCGTCGCCGAGGACGGCGAAACCCGGTTGAAGTCAGCGACCCGAGCGCGGGGATTCATGCGGAAGGAGTTACATAATTGATGCTAATGAGTCTGGTTTAATGTTCCAGATCGTTTCTGAACGCTTCCGTATCCCGCCAAACCATCAACGCTTTGATACCTAAATTTAAGTAGGTTATACCCCTCACTCGATCCTCGGGCGATGCGCCGGCCGTTGCGGCGAAGAGGGCATTAACGTTCCGCATTATTCGTTCGTGCCCGCGGAGAAATGAAAAGGGCGGCATCCGTCCGGGATGCCGCCCTTGAGTGCGAATCGGCTTTTCAGTTCCGCCTGGCCTAGAAGCTGAGCGTGGTGCTCAGCAGCCAGTTGCGCGCCGGGGAGAGGGCGAAGGAGCCCTCGGAGTACTCCTCGTCGGTCACGTTGTAGATGCCGAAGGAGGTGCGGAGCTTGTAGCCCAGGAATTCCCACGGATACGTCGCGGTCACGTCGAACACGATGTAGTCGCCGGCCTGGTAGCCGCCGTTGAGCGGATTCCAGTCGACCGAGCGGCTGACCACCGTCTCGGACGAGTAGCGCATGCCGGCGCCGAGCGCGAGGCCGCGGGCCGGGCCGTCGGTGAACGTGTACTTGCCGAACACATTGAGGCGGTACTCGGGCACGTTCTCCACGCGGGCATTCCAGAGGATGAACGCGTCGCGCTGCTGGGCGGCGGTGAGCACGTTGTTGTAGTAGTCGGATCCGGGCTTCGAGTAGATCGGGCGCGTATCCTCGACCGTCTCGGCCGTGGGCATCCACGAGCCGTTGACGACGGCCTGGAAGTTGCGGATCGGGGTCCAGATGACCTCGGCCTCCGCACCCTCGATCTTGACCTTGTTGCCGTAGGAGCGGACGCGGAACACGCGCCCGGTGTTGGCGGCCGTGGCGCTGACCAGGCCCGAGCGGGCGGCGCCGGCGATCCAGATCGGGTCCGTGTTGTAGTTCAGCGGCTCGTTGGCGTTGGCCTGCGCGACGGTGTCGTCCTCGCGGCGGTTGACGCGGTCGGCGCTGAAGATCGAGAACGTGCCCACGAGCTTGCTGTCGTCCGACGTGTATTTCACGCCGATCTCGTAGTTCTTGCCCTCCTCGTTCGGCACCATCTGGTAGTAGCCGAGGCCCTCGACGATGTCGACGAACTGGTCGACGGACGTGATGTTCTGGCCGCGGTAAACCCACTGGCCGGCCATCCCGCGCGCGGCGTACTCGTCGATGATGCCCTGGGCGATGAGCTGCTCGTCGCCGACGAACACGCCGCCGACGTTGCCGGAGTTGAACTTGAAGATCTTCGACACCGAGGCGTACACGCTCAGGTTCTTGGTGATGGCGTACGAGGCGCCGGCCATCCACGAGTCGCCGCTCTGGTCGTACGGGACCGTCTTCTGATAGTTGACCGAGTGGCCCCAGACGTTCTCGGGGTAGGCGACCGGATCGAGGTACATGTCCTCGAAGTAGGTGTACCAGGGAAAGTTGTTCACCTGGGCCTGCATGCGCTCCCACTTCTTCTCCTCGCGGTAGCCGCCCAGGACGGTGAGGCGGTTGTCGAGCATCGAACCCTGGTAGTTCACGTACATGCCCTCGAGGGTCGGCTTGTAGCCGTCGAGCGCGTTGCGGTCGTCCTGGAACCACACGTTGATGTCGGGCGACAGCTCGTATCCGGGATCCCAGTTGTTGTAGATCTGGCGGACGGGCTTGATGGCGCCGTTGCGGTCGCGGATGACCTGGTTCACGGGGACGGCGCCGAAGTCATACTTCGCGACGTTGGTGCCGCGGTAGTCCGGGTTGGACTCCGTGTTGCGGGCGCCGGGCAGGAAGGCGAGGTTGAGGTCGGTCTGCGCCGCGCTGGACAGGTACTGCTGCGTCCAGGTGGAGCGCTGGTAACCGGTCAGCACCTTGCTCTCGATGCCGAGCACGTTGAACTTGAAGACCAGGTCGAGGTTGTGGACCTGGGTGTAGCGCCAGTAGCCGGAGCGGGCGCCGAGGCCGACGTTCCAGTGGATGCCGTCGGCATAGGGCGTCGTGAGGGCGCCGCCCTGGCCGACCGAGTTGTTGACGGCGCGGTCGTTCGTGTAGACGTAGCGGGCGTCGAGCCATTCGAACGGGGACATGTCCGCCGTGACCGTGAACACCTCGTCCTCGTTGTCCATGTACGCGCCGCGGCTGGTGTAGTTGAAGGCCTCGTCCTTCACCCGGTTGCCGGCGGCGTCGGTGTAGTACGCGCCGCGCTCGACGCTGGTGTAGGCGGGGAGCCAGAGGTCACCGGTCGAGGTGCGCTTGTTGTTGATGTACGTCGCGTAGGCGAGGGTCGGGGTCGTCGTGGTCTGCAGCACATTGCTGGCGAGGCCGTTGCCGGCATTGGCCGTGATCGTGCTGGTGAGCGTGGCGGTGGAGGAACCGTAGGCACCCGTGGTGGCGGCGTTCTTCCAGCCCGCGAAGTCGCTGTAGATCCAGTCGTAGTCGTTGGCGTTGTAACGCTCCTTCAGGTACTCGAATTCAGCCGTGATCGTGAGCTTGCCGCTGTCGAGCGGTTTCAACGTCAGCGAGGGCGTGAGGTTGAAGTTCTTGTGGTACTCGAAGCGGCGCTCGCCCTGCAGGTCCTGCCAGGCGCCGACGAAGCGGAAGGCGGCCTTCTTCGACAGCACGGCGTTG
>CAZGJB010000322.1:0-3934 GCA_964526145.1 uncultured Opitutaceae bacterium | reverse complement strand
AGCCGCCCTGGCCGTATTTGCCGCCGAGTGGAGGGTGGTCAGGACGAGTTCGACGCCGGGGAGGCCGCTCTCCTTGTTGAGGTCGACCGGGATGCCGCGGCCGTCATCGCGGATGCTGATCGAGCCGTCGACGTGGATGGTGACTTCGATGCGTTTGCAGTGCCCCGCGAGGTGTTCGTCGACCGAATTGTCGAGGACCTCGGAGACGCAGTGGTGCAGGGCCCGCTCGTCGGTGCCGCCAATGTACATGCCGGGCTTCTTGCGGACGGCCTCGAGGCCCTTGAGCTGACCGAGCTGATCGGCGTTGTAAACGTGCGGATTGACGGGGTTTTGCGCAGGTTTTTCGGAGTCGTTTTGGTCGGACATTCGGGAAGATTTGGTGGTGAAATTCGGAAAGGAAAATTCTTTGGAAAAACGCCGACGCACGCGAGGGTTTTTTTGCGAAAAAACCGCCTTTTTTGAGCCGTTCTTTTGGCTTTAAACCGAGGGTTTAAATTGACCGCTGGGGGGATACCGGCAAGGTCCTCCCCCCATGCTCACACCCGTCCTCGAAAAGGTGCTGATTTTGCAGGATCGCGATGCCCACCGGCGGGGTTTGGAGGCCCAGATCAAGGCCGTCCCGGGCGAAATCACCTTGGTGGAACAGAAGATCGCCGCCGAGAAGGCCGCCATCGAGGCCGCTCGAACCGAGGTTAAAGAGCTGGAAACCAAGAAGAAGCTGCTGGAGACCGAGATCGGCTCCGCCGAGGACAAGCTCGGCAAGTACAAGACCCAGCAGTCGCAGGTCCGCAAAAACGACGAGTACCAGGCCCTCGGGCACGAGATCGAGCACACCGAAACGGCCATCAGCGAGCTGGAGGGCCGCGAACTGGAGGTGATGTACGCGATCGACGAGGCGAAGAAGAAATTTGCCGCGGCCGAGGCCGTCCTGAAGCAGAACATCGCCGGTCACCAGTCGCGCATCGCCGTCCTCAATGAGCGGGCGGCGGCCTTGAAGGCCGAGCTGGAGGGTGCGGCGGCGACCTTCCAGACGGCCCGCGGGGCGCTCGACGAGCCCGTCCTGCGGGTTTACGACCGGCTGGCCTCCCGGGCGCTGCCGGTGTGCGTGCCGATCCACGGCGGCAAATGTGGCGGCTGCCACCTGAAGGTTTCGTCCGAGGTGGAATCGGCCGCGCGCGGCAAGTCCACCGACGGAAAACTCGCGGCTTGCGACCAGTGCGGGCGCTTGGTTTATTGGGAATCCTAGTTTTGGGGCCTGGTCGTCGCTCCGAGTTCTTTGATCCCAAGGCGCGGGTAACGCCGCGCCCGTTTTAGAAGTTCGGAGAGGAAAGTCCGGACACCACAGGGCAGGATGCCGCACGAGCCTCACGGCAAGTGCGGGCACCCGGCGTCAAGGCCGGGTGACGGACAGTGTCACAGAGAACAAACCGCCCGGTTCGATTCGCCGCAAGGCGGGTCGCTCAAGGTAAGGGTGAAAAGGTGGGGTAAGAGCCCACCGCGCCGACGGCGACGTCGGCGGCACGAAAAACCCCGTCCGGTGCAAGGCAAAATAGGTGGCTGGGCGGCCCGTCCCATAGCCACGGGTATGCCGCATCCTCCTTCGCTCCGCGAAAGCGGAGCTACGGAGGGCAGGTCCGCCGCAAGGTGGGCGTTGAGAGAAATGACGACCGAATCCCGCGCGAGCGGGAGGAACATAATCCGGCTTATCGGCCCCAAAACTAGCCCATTTTACCAGCTCAGCACCGTGATGGCGTTGCGGTCGGTCGCAGAGGATATTTCGCGCCAGGACGACACGCGGTACGGGCTGTTGCCGTCCATCTCGCTCAGGGACTCGTCGTAGTGGAATGTGGCGTTGCCGACGACAGTGATGTCGTTGGCGACGACAGAGCCGCAGACGTCGCCGTTGCCGTTGATCTTCACCGAGCCGAACGGGGCGTAGACGACGCCGCTGAGCACGCCGTTGCCGGCGATCTGGATGTCCTGGGTCCCGGAGGTCTTGGTGCCGTAGAGCTGGAAGGCCTCGGGCAGATTGGCCGTGGCGCTGGTGCTACCGCCGTTCATCACGCCGTTGCCGGCGATCTTCACGTCACCCGGGGCGTACACCTCCAGCTTCGATCCGCTCTCGATGTTCAGGGCGCCGCTGCCGCCGCCGATGTTGATGCTCGAGGTGACGTTGGTGAGGGTGATCACCACGTGGACGACCGGTGAGGTCGTCGTCTTCTTTTTGATCGAGAGGACCTTGTTGTTATAATTGATCTGACCGACGGTGTAGTAGTATTTCGAATCGGAGGCGGCTGTGTCGCTTGCTCGCGGGAGCGAAAGATTGCCCGTGATGTCGCCGATGCTGTCACCGCCGTTGGTCGGGTTGGAGATGTTGTCGAAATTGGCCGCAAAATCGGTCGAGACGCGGGACGCATCCACGTCGCCGGTGTCGGTGCCGAAGGGTCCGATGAGGCCGTTGCTCCCCACGGAGGGCTGCGAGCCGCCCGTGGATGCGTAGCCCCAGATCTTGGCGTTCTGGACCAGGACGGCATTGACGCCGACTGAGATGGAGCCGATCGACCCCTTGTCGTCCTTGACCGCGTCGCTGTACGGCACTGGGGTCGTGCGCGCCGTGCCGTCATCGTTTTTCTTGGAGTGCCAGCTGTCCACCGAGGCATTGCTGCCGCTGAAACTGAGGGATTCCTTGGCGACGAGTCCGTTCGAGAATCGTGAGGAACGGCGCAGGCGGACTTCCACCCATTTCTCGATCGTGCGGCTGTTCGGGATCAGGATCGTGGAGCGTGCCATCGCCCGCGGCGAGGCGCCGTTGTAGCCGAGGACGTAGACGCGGACATAGCCCCGGACCCCTTGGTCGAAGGTATAATAGCCGGAGGCAGGCAGGCGCCGCCGCGCGTCGCCAGCCGGGACGGGACTGGCGGTGTCCCAGCCGTTGCTACTCCAACTGTAGCTGCTGTCCGCCACGGTCTTGTTGATGGCGTAGACCGCCTCCTCGAGGCCGTTCTCGGCTAGATTCAGGGCCGCGTTGTTGTAGAGGCCCGCGTTGGAGTTAGTCAGCGTACCCCGACTCAGCTGCAGGTAACTGGAAAGCGACACGCTGATGATCGCGCATAGGATCATTGCGACAATGAGCACGGAGCCGCGTTCGTTCGTACGCGGCATGGGAAGGGGGCTGGAATTCACGGCTGAGCTTTAGCTGTTCGCATCGTCACCAACTCAGGACGGTAATCGCACTCCGATCCGCGGCCGTGGTGACTTCCTTCCAAAGCGATATGCGGTACGGATTGTCGCCGCCGAAATCGCCCAGCGACTCGTCGTAGTGAAAGACCGCGTTGCCGGTCGCCGTGATGCTGTCGGCGACCACCGAGCCCAGGATCGTGGCGTTGCCGCGGAAGATGAATTCGGCGTTCGGCGCGTAGACGACGCCGCTTAACGCGCCGTTGCCGGTGACGTCAAAGGTCTGGGTGGAGGTGCTGGTGCCGTAGATCTGGAAAAAGGCCGGCGGCTGGCATTGCGCCTCGGTGGGACCGCTCGAGGGGTTGGAGGGCGTGCCGTTCGCGGCGCCCTGACCGGCGATGTTGACGTTGCCGCCGACGTACATCGCCAGCTCCGAACCGGTATCGACGCGGATCGTGCCGCTGCCGCCGCCGACGCTGACATTGCCGTCGACGACCAGCACGACCTTCTTGTTGCCCGTGGCGCGCAGCATCTCGCCGACGAGGGCCACGCTGCTGGCGCGGTAGTAATATTTGCCGTCGGCGCGGGCCGTATCACCGCTGCGGGGCAGGTCTAGATCGTCATCCACGTCGGTCAGGTCGTAGTCGTAGGTCGGGATCGCGACCGCATCAAAGCTCGCGGAGAAGTCGGTGGCGACGCGGGAGGGATCGACCGTGGTCTTGGTCCACGTGGCGGCGTCGTAGACGGAGTCGTCGCC
>CAZGJB010000321.1:0-3951 GCA_964526145.1 uncultured Opitutaceae bacterium | reverse complement strand
TCCTCGTGGACGACAACACCCCCGTCGTCTGGCGCGGCCCGATGATCATGAAGACCGTGCAGCAGTTCGTGCAGAACGTGAAGTGGGGCGAGCTCGACGTCCTCCTCGTCGACCTGCCGCCTGGCACCGGCGACGCGCAGCTCTCGCTCGTGCAGACGCTCCCGCTCGACGGCGCCGTGCTCGTTACCACGCCCCAGCCGGCCGCGACCAACGTGGCGCGCAAGGGCGGCCTGATGTTCCAGAAGGTCAATGTGCCCCTTCTCGGCGTCGCCGAGAACATGAGCTACTTCCTCGACCCCGCCGGCAACAAGCACGAGCTGTTCGGCAGCGGCGGCGGCGCGGCGATCGCCGAGAAACTCGGCACCCTTCTCCTCGGGCAGGTACCCCTGGAGTCCGCCATCCGCGAGGGCGGCGATTCCGGTCGCCCGGTGGTCGTCAGCGCCCCGCAAAGCCCGGTCGCCGGGATCTTCCGCGATCTTGCGGCCACGCTGCTCCTCCGCCTCGCGCAGCCGCGGGTGCCGGCCGTGTGACGATATGGCGACATTGCAGGCATTGACAGGCGCCGCGGGTCGCTCTGATGATCCACCCAGGTGATCAACGCATGAGTCCCTCCGTTCACGAGCCCGCGACTTCCCGAGAATTCGTCAAGCAATCCAGTCTCTATCAGGAATTCCTGGCCGAACGGGAAGAGATCCTGAAGCACAAGTGGTTGGAATCGGAGCGCTTGGGCTACGACATCGGCTTCGAACGCGCCCTGCTCGACTGGATCCGCAAGCACCGCGAAGGCTGGCGTGCCGCCCGTCGGCAGCACCAGCAAGGCGTCAGCGTCACCAGCAGCCCCGTCCTGCAGGAACGGAAGTAGGCGCTTCCGGGCGGAGAAAACGAAAAAGCCGGGCGATTTGCCCGGCTTTGTGACTGTCCGAAAAGGACGGAAAAGTTACTTGATCTCCTTATGCAGCGTGTGGCGGCGGAGGAAGGGGTTGTACTTCTTCTTCTCGATGCGCTCCGTGACGGTCTTCTTGTTGCGCTTGGTGAGGTAGCGCGAGGCGGGTTTGCCCTCTTTTTTGGCTTCGGTGCATTCCAGGGTGACGACTTCTTGCATAGTTTTGAAAGGTTGAAGGGTCAGAGCAAAGGCCCGGGTCGGGAGAGGGCAACCCCAAAGTTATTTATGTGCTTAACGCCGCTTTTCCGTCAGCGGCAGCATCACCCCGCGGCGGAAGAGCGTGACCTGGCTCGTGCTCGACGAGACCACGATGGCGATGCACTGGGCGGCCAGGCTGATGGCCGACGCCGCGGCGTGACGCGTGCCCAAACCGCTGGGCAGGACGTTGTTGGTGTCGATCGCCTGGATCAGGCTGCCGGCCGAGATCACCACGCCGTCGCCCCGGATCACGAACGCGCCGTCAATCGACGAAAACTCCTTCACGGTCTCGTCCATGAACGGGTTGAGGATGTTGCGGTCCTCCTCCTTGTAGCCGTAGAACGGATTGAGCACGAGCGGCTTGCTGAGCTGCTCCACCGTGCCCGAGTCGCCGACGACAAAGAGGCAGCCAACCGGCTTGCCCTCGCGGCCCTCGACGGCGAGTTCGGTGGCGACGGCAATCACGCGCTCGAGCACCTCCGCCTTGACGTCTTCCGGGAGCAGCTGGCTCTGGCCGGTGAGCACCGACTGGAACTCGCGCTCGATGTCGACGACCGCGAGCGTGTCGAACTGGTTGCTGCCCGTCACCCCGCCGATGCAGCACACCCGGTCGTTGTAGGCGACGATGCCGCGGGTCAGCGCCACGAGGATGGCGCTGCGGAGCTGCGCCATGCGCTGCGCGGAAAAGGATCGCACCTGGATGGTCTCGGCGAAGTCCTTCTGGTCCTCGCTCGGCTCGATCGGGTTGCGGGTGACGAGGATGGTCTTGATCTTCGCCTGGAGCGCGCCGGCCTGGATGCCGCCGACAAAGGTGTCGCCGAAGACCATGATCGCGCCGCAGTCCGCGCCCTTGGCGACGCGCTGGGCCTCGTTGAACATGATCTTGTTGATCCGGTTCTGCTGCGCGTGGACGGGCCGGATGCCGCCGAAGCCGCCGAGGAGGCGCTCGTAGAGGGCGTCGAGGTCGGGCGCGCCGACGAAGTTCTCGACCAGGTCGGGCTCGCGCACCTGCCGCGCGATCGACGCGAGCACCTGCAGGTAATCGCGCGCCTGCTGCCCGGCGATGAGCATGAAGATGAGGCGCACCTTCTCGTCGTCCTTCGCGCCGTCGTGGCGGATGCCGGCGCGGCTGCGGCCGATGGCGAGGACGAACCGGCGGTTCATCTTCACGCGCACGTGCGGCAGCGCCACCCCGAGGCCGAGGTACGTGGTCATCGTGCTCTCGCGCGCGAGGAGGCCCTTCAGCAGGGAGTCGGGCTTGAGGTCCGGGAAGTTCTGGACGCAGACCTCCAACAGCTCCTGCAGCGCCCCCTGCAGGGAGAGACTGTGCAGGTCGACGATGCGGCTGCGGGCGATGATCTTGTCGAGACGCATGGCAATGGGGTCAGTCGCGGGGCCGGCGTCGCGGGATCAGCGGCCGGTCACTTTTCCCATTCGAGGGCGCCCTTGCGAACCTCGTACACGAGGCCGAGGACCAGCAGGCCGATGAAGAACAGGATCGGGCCGAGGATCGGGAGGTTCTGGGCGAGGAACTCGCGGTAGATGAAGGCCCACGGAATGAGGAACACGACCTCGATGTCGAAGATGATGAAGAGCATCGCGGTGACGTAGAACTTCACCGAGAAGCGCGTGCGGCCGACGCCCTCCGAGGCGAGCCCGCACTCGTACGCCGTGTCCTTGATGCGGTTCTTGGCCATGCGCTGGCCGAAGAAATGACTCGCGCCGATGACGCCGCCGGTGATGAGGGCGGCCAGGACAGCCTGGATCAGGAACGGAAGGTAGTCGGATGCCATCGCCCCAAACCTGCGCGAAAGCCCCGCCGGGCGGCAAGCGGTTTTATTGGTCCAGCCGCTTGATCCGGGCGGCGTCGGTGTTCATGGAACCGACGCCCAGCAGCTCGGCAAACTCGAGCGTGCGGATATCCTCGGGCACGGGGTTGAAGCCGGTGAGCTTCCGGAGCCGATTGATGCGCTCGAGCATCAGGGTGTCCAGCAGCACCGGGTCGCGGCTCAGCCAGATGAGCGGCTCGGACGCCGAGTAGAGGGAATTGAAGAAGGGCCCGCCGATGTACTGGTAATGCTGCAGGCTGACGATGGTGCAGGCCCAGGTCTCACGCAGCTCGGGGATGGCGCTCATCTCGGCGACGGCGGCCGGGGCGTTGGCCGGACTGCGGAAGAAGCGGGCGGTGTTCGACGCGTTCCAGAGGGTGGCGTTCACGAGCGCGCCGTTGACCCCCAGCATGGGATGGTCGGTGTAGACGGGCAGGTTGATCCAGAAGTCGGCGTCGAGGAAGAGCGGGGTCGCGAGGAAGCTCTTGCGGTCCTCGTCCTTCGTCGAGGTGTTCGGCACGTCGCGCGTCTGCGACTCGATGAAGATGGGGTCGAAGCGCTGCGGCAGCGGGCTGTCATAGAACCAGACCGGGTCGTAGAACTTGCCCGACTCGAGCACGAAGATCGGGTGCCCCGGGAACGGCGACTGGCCCGTGACGAGCGACGGGAGGTAGCCCGTCATGCGGAGGCGGAGCTGGTTGAGGCCGACGAGGAAGATGTTTTCGGTCGCGAAGCCGCGGCGCTCGAGCGAGCGGATGACCGCCCGGACGAGCGGCAACGGGGTCGCCATGCCCGGACCCGAGTCGGCGTAGATCTTGAGCCCGACCTTCTTCTTCTCGCCCGGGACCAGCTTCCGGCCGGTGGCGGTCTCGAACTGGGCCAGGAGTTCCTCGACCTTGGCGTCGTAGGATCCCGGGGAGAAATCGGGCAACTGCGTTTCCCAGACCGGCTCGGCTGCGGGACGGACCCCCTCGGGGGTGG
>CAZGJB010000320.1:313-3957 GCA_964526145.1 uncultured Opitutaceae bacterium | reverse complement strand
CGCCTCGAACGCGAGACGAAGTACTTTGTCCGAACGGTCGCGGCCGACGCCGAGGGCGAACCCAGCGCCGCCTTCACCCTGCCGGCCGGCGCTCCTCCCCTCCCCTATCACCGCGTGCCGCTGCAGACGCCCGCCGGCTACACGCCCGGCGACGCCTCGCTCGGCGACCTCGACGGCGATGGCGACTACGAGATCGTCCTCAAGCAGGAGCACCGTCCGCGCGACAACTCCCAGTCCGGCCTCACCGGCGAGACCCTCCTGCAAGCCTACCGCCTCGACGGCACGTTGCTGTGGACCGTCAACCTCGGTAAAAACATCCGCGAGGGCGCGCACTACACCCAGTTCATGGTCATCGACCTCGACGGCGACGGCCGCGCTGAAGTCGCCTGCAAGACCGCCGACGGCACCGTGGACGGCAAGGGACAGGTCATTGGCGACCCCGCGGCCGACTGGCGCGCACCCGCCGGACCCACCGTGCCCTCGGGCGACCGCACCGGCAGCATCATGACCCCGGCCGGCCGCGTCGCCGCGCTCGAGGGTCACATCCTGCGCGGACCCGAGTACCTCACCGTGTTCGACGGTCGCACCGGCGCCGCGCTCGCGACGACGAAATACATCCCGGGCCGCCATCCCGAGACCGAGAATCCCACCGCCGACCAGCTCAAAGCCGTCTGGGGCGACGGCTACGGCAACCGCTCCGACCGCTATCTCGCCGGTGTCGCGTATCTCGACGGTCACCTGCCCTCGCTCATTTTCGCCCGCGGCTACTACACGCGGGCCGTCATCGCCGCGTGGGACTGGCGCGACGGGAAGCTCACCTCGCGCTGGGTCTTCGACTCCGACGATGGCACGCCCGGCAACGACAAGTACCGCGGCCAGGGCAACCACCAGTTGAGCGTGGCCGATGTCGATGGCGACGGCCGCGATGAGATCGTCTACGGCGCCGCCGTCATCGACGACAACGGCAAGGGGCTTTACTCCACCGGCTGGGGCCACGGCGACGCGATGCATGTGGGCGATTTCACGCCCGACAACCCCGGCCTCGAGGTCGTGACGATCCAGGAGCGCTTCGACCAGCAGGGTCTCAGCCTGCGTGACGCCGCCACGGGTCGGCCGCTGTTTTTGCTGCCATCCGTCCGGGCCGCCACCGAGGGCGGCGACAAGGGCGAAGGTCCCGGCCGCGGCAACGCGATGAACATCGATCCGCGTTATCCCGGTGCCGAGCTCTGGGCGGCGGGCGCGTCCGTGGACGGACTCTACAGCGCGAAAGGCGAGGTCATCCTCGCGAAGCGGCCGCGCGGCTTCCCGTGCAACTTCGGCGTCTGGTGGGACGGCGACTTCCTGCGCGAGCTGCTCGACCAGAACCGCATTCTCAAATGGAACTGGGAGACCGAGACCATCGAGCCGCTGCTCGTCGCCCACGGCAGCACGTCGAACAACAGCACGAAGGCAACGCCGGCCGTCAGCGCCGACCTCTGGGGCGACTGGCGCGAGGAAGTCGTCTGGCGCAGCCGCGACAACACCGAGCTGCGCATCTACACGACCACGATCCCGACGCCGCACCGGCTCGTCACGCTCATGCACGACCGCCAGTACCGCTGCGCGATCGCCTGGCAGAATACCGCGTACAACCAGCCGCCGCATCCGAGCTTCGCGCTGGACGAGCCGCCACCCGGGCCGGCGGAACGCAAGTGATCAGCCCACACCTGTCATGAACCTGCGCCTTCCGATTTTTCTTCTCACGCTGCTGCTGCCGGCTGCCGCCGGGCAGAATGCCGACAACACCCCGGCCATCCGCGAGGCCTCGGCCCCGGCGTTCAACTTCAACCTCATCCCCAAGCCGTTCCAGCGGAACCCGCAGCTGGAGATGACCGTGTACACCGTGATGACCGACTTTGGCCGCACGCTGCCGGTGGCGGAGCCGGCGGCCCCGGTGACCTACGTCGCGAGCGACCACGGCTTCATGCCGCTGGGCGATGCGGTCGGCCGCCAGCGGCCGCCGTTGCCGGCTGAGGTCGAAAAAATCATGGTGCGCGCCCTCAACGAGCGCGGCTACGTCCCCGCGCCGGATGGCCAGGCGCCGGGCCTGGTCCTGATCTATTACTGGGGTTCGCACTATCGCCTTGATCTGGACATGCAGCGGATGTTTCCCGAGATGCACCGCCAGCACCTCCTCGAACGCGCCACCCTCGTCGGCGGCCCGGCCTACGCGCAGGAAATCCTCCGCCAGTTTGAATGGGGCTACCTGCCGGGCGACCGCTCGCTGAAGAAGGGCTACCTTTTCCAGCAGGCCGACACGGATCTCTACTTCGTCGTCATCTCCGCCTACGACCACGCCTCCGTCCTCGCCCAGGCCCCGAAGCTCGCCTGGCGCACGACCATGACGGTCAACGCCATCGGCGTCGCGATGAAGGAATCGCTGCCGCCGCTGATCCTCACCGCCGCGGAGTGGTTCGGCCGCGAGATGGACGATACCGTCGCCCTCCGCCGCTCCGTCCACCGCGGCACCGTCGAACTCGGACCCCTGCGGGTGATCGAGGATGACGAGCCGCCTCCGCCGCCGGCGGCGCCGCGCCCGTGACCAACGGCACCCCCTTTTCCATGTCCCCCCGCATCCTCTCCGCCGCCCTGTTCTTCGGCGCCGTCGTCCTCTCCGCCCAGACTCCGCCGGCGACGCCCGATCCGCTGCTCATCAATTCCGGGCGCATCCCGCCGGCGTACCCGGTGCCGTACCCGCCGGCGAGCACGGCGGACATCAAGGCCGTCCTCGATCGCGTGCTCGCGTACGCCGAGACCGCGAGCCCGATCCTCATCATCAATCCCGATAGCGGCGAGGCCGTCGCCAGCCTCGAGGCGCTGCCGGGGCGGGTCGCCCTGCGCGCGGGGCAGTTCTCGACGCTGAGCTACGAGTGGGGCGTGACCTATGCGGGCATGCTGCTCGCGGCCGACATCACGGGCGACCTCCGCTACCGCGACTACGCGGCCCGGCGCATCACGACGATCGCCACCCTGGCGCAGCACATCCGCGCGCAGCCGACGCTGCCGGACTTCAGCTTCCCGCCGCCCGGGACGCCCTCTGGCCCGCCGCGTTTCAACAACCTGCGCTCCGTGATTCGCCCGCATTCGCTCGACGATTCGGGTTCGATGGCGGCCGCCTTCCTCAAGGCCGCGCGCGCCGGCGTGCAGCCGGACCTGCTGCGGCCGTCGATTGACGGATGGATCGAGTGGATCAGCCGCGGCCAGATGCGTCTCTCCGACGGCACACTGGCCCGCAACCGGCCCCTCGCGAACACGCTCTGGCTCGACGACCTCTACATGAGCGTGCCGGCGCTTGCGCAGATGGGCGCGCTCACCGGCGAGACGCGCACCTTCGACGATGCCGCCGCGCAGGTGCTGCAATTTGCCCGCCGCATGTTCGTGCCCGAAAAGCGGCTCTTCCTGCACGGCTGGGTCGAAGGCATGGCGTCGCATCCCGCGTTTCACTGGGGCCGGGCCAATGGCTGGGCGATCGTGGCCATGGTCGAGTTGCTCAGCGTCATGCCCGAGGACCATCCGCGGCGGGCCGCTGTCCTCGAGCTCTACCGCGCCCACGCCGCCGGCCTTGCCGCCGTGCAGGGCCTCGACGGACGCTGGCACCAGTTGCG
>CAZGJB010000320.1:0-303 GCA_964526145.1 uncultured Opitutaceae bacterium | reverse complement strand
ACGGCCTCGTGCTGATGGGCGGTTCGGACGTCTGCCCCGAGACCTACGGCGAGACCTCGTGCACCGCGATGTTCACCTACGCCCTCGCGCGCGGCATCAACCGCGGCTGGCTCGACGCCCTCGCGTACGGTCCGGTCGTCTCGCTCGGCTGGAACGCGGTCGCCCAGCAGGTCAACGCCGCGGGCCAGGTCGAGGGCACCTGTGTCGGCACGGGCATGGGTTTCGACCCAATGTTCTACGCCTACCGCGCCGTCAGCCCCTACGCCGCCCACGGCTACGGCCCTGTCCTCCTCGCCGGCGCCG
>CAZGJB010000319.1:0-3965 GCA_964526145.1 uncultured Opitutaceae bacterium | reverse complement strand
ATGTCGCCGGCGCGCTCGCGGAGCGGCGGCATCTTGATGCGGACGACGTTGAGACGGTAATAAAGATCCTCGCGGAAGGCCTTCGCCTTCACCATCGCCTCGAGGTCCTTGTTCGTGGCCGCGATGATGCGGACATCCACCTTGATGGTCTCGGTGCCGCCGACGCGCTGGATCTCGCCCTGCTGGAGGACGCGCAGGATCTTGGTCTGCGTGGCGAGCGCCATGTCGCCGATCTCATCGAGGAAGATCGTGCCGCCATCACAGAGCTCAAACTTGCCGAGGCGCTGGCCGGTCGCGCCGGTGAACGAACCCTTCTCGTGACCGAAGAGCTCGCTCTCGATCAGGTTGTCGGGGATGGCCGCGCAGTTGACGGCGATGAACGGCTTGGCGGCGCGGTGGGAATGCTTCCAGATCGAGCGGGCGACGAGTTCCTTGCCGGTGCCGCTCTCGCCGGTGATCATCACGGTCACGTCGCTGGCGGTGACCTGGCCGATGATCTTGAACACCTCCTGCATCACGGGCGCCGAGCCCACGATGCCCTCGCGGTAGTCGTCGGCATTGATCGTGGGCTTGTAGTCGCCGACAGCGCGGAGGTCGGCATGGGTCTGCAGGGCCTTCTCGACCAGCGCGATCACCTTCGCGGGGTCGAAGGGCTTCATGATGTAGTCGAAGGCGCCGTACTTCATCGCCTCGATCGCGGTCTGCGCGGTGCCGAAGGCGGTCATCAGCACCACGAGCTGCTTCGGCTGCGCCGAGCGGATGTGCTGCAGGGCTTCGATGCCGCCCATGCCGGTCATGCGGACGTCGAGGAAGACGAGGTCGGGCGCCGGGCCCTTGCGGATGGCGGCGACGCCGAGTTCGCCCGACGCGGCCTCGGTCACGGTGTAACCGCGGGAGGTGAGGACGCGGGAGAGCGAATAACGCACCTCGGCATCGTCGTCGATGAGGAGGATGGTGGGCGGCCGTGGCGGATTATCGGGCATGCAGGATTCGCGGCGGTCCCGGGCAAATTGGCTCTGGCGAAACCGCCTGCGCCGGCTTTGTTAGGCCACATGCTCGCGTGGTCAATGAACTTGTTCCGCATCCGGGGGATCCAACTCGCGGTGCACTTCAGCTTTTTCCTGCTCCTCGCCTACGTGGGCTTCGAGGGTTGGCAGGAAGGAGGCCTTGGCGGCCTGGGCTGGAACATGGTCACGCTCGTGGCGTTTTTCACCTGCGTGGTCCTCCACGAACTGGGGCACTCCTTTGTCGCGATGCACTACGGCATTGGTGTGCGGCGCATCCTCCTGATGCCGATCGGCGGCATGGCGGAGATGGACGGAATCCCGCGCCAGCCGAAGCGCGAGTTCCTGATGACGCTCGCCGGGCCGGCGGTGAACTTCGTGCTCGTCGGCATCCTCTGGCCGATCGTCCAGACGTTGCCCGACGAGGTCCCCCTGTATTCGCTCTCGGGCCTCGTGTTCCAGCTCTACATCGCGAACTTCGTCATGGGCGTCTTCAACCTCGTGCCGGTCTTCCCGATGGATGGCGGCCGCATCTTCCGCGCGATTCTGGCGACGAAGCTCAATTACCTCCGGGCCACGTGGTGGGCCGCGATGGTGGGTAAGGTCCTTTCGCTCGCGGGCATGCTCCTGATGTTCTTCTGGCTCGAGCACTACCTCGGCGCCCTGCTCTTCCTCTTCATCTTCATGGCCGGCGATGCCGAGTACCAGGCCGTGCGCCGCCGCGAACTCGAGGACGCGCACTGGCGCGAGCTCCTTGCCCGCATCTACGGTCCGCCCCCGGTGGCGCCGCCGCTGCTGGACGTCAGCCGGGATTGATCGGGAGCGCCCGGCGAGCACGCCTCTTCGGTCATCGATCCAGACCTGGCAACGCCGGCGTCCAGGCCCCGTTGTGCAGGATGTGGATCACGGCGAGGCCGCGGCGCACCTGCCAGATTTGCCGCGGTTCACGGCGGGCGCCGGCGACCACGGCGGCGATCTCCCGCAGCGTCAGGCCAGTGATCTTCCGGCCATTTACCGCGAGCAGCACGTCATGTACCTTCAGCCCGGCATCGTCGCCCTCCTCGTCAAATCGCACCGCCACCACGCGGGCTTCCTGGACCGAGTCATCCCCCGGGCTGAACAGATTCGCACCGCTCAACCGGAAACGGACTTCGATGGTCGAATAGCTCATGCGCACATTGTACGGCTCCAGCTGCACCACGGGCTCGCTCGTCGGCGCCGGTGACGCCGCCGGAGCGGTCAACGTCCAGCCGAGGTTCAGCGCAGTCACGACGGCAAGGAGGGGCAGTCTCAGGTTGGACATGGCACAGTTCGGTCAGGTCGGATCGGTGAAAACATCGGTCACCAGGCCATCGTGGAAGACGACATCGAGCGTGACCGGGGGGATATCAGGCGAAGCCGAGAAACCCGACGCGCGCGGCGGCGGACCGGAGTTGGGCGCATCGCTCCGCATGGATGCCGACGAGGGCGAGGTGAACCCGGGCTCCGCCATGCCGAAGACGCGATCGACGGCCGCGCCGGGCTTCGACCGCGATCGCGTGGAGTATAGCGGTCCGGTCATGACCTCCGGACCGAAATAAAAGCGGTGGTAGGTCCACCGGCATTCGCGTGCGTCGGCCGAAGCCTCAATCTCATCCGGACGCCCAAGCGCGATATAGACCATTTCCAGCGTGTAGCCGCGCTCGATCGCTCCCTTGGCAACCGCCTGCCGCGTTTCCGCCGGGAGCGATCCGAACGTCGCCGCGCGTTCGGTGATACGGGCGTTTTTCGGGGGCGTGCCGCACCCGGCAAGGCCGAGCCAGGCGAGCCCGAGCAACGCCGGGAGAGTCGCGCGCAACCTCATGGCGCCGTGGCCGGTGCCGACCCGGTCGTTACGTCCGCGGCCTCGGCGGCGAGCGCGGCCTCCAGTTTTCGGAAGCGCTCTTGTTCGACGGTGTCAGTCGTGAAGGCAAGGCCGCGGAGCACCAGCGCCCTGGCCTTGGCCGGATCGCCATGGAGGGAGTTCAGGAGCGCCGCCGAATACAGGAGGCGCCCATGGGACGGAAACAGGCGCAGCCCCTCGTCGAGCACCGCGAGCTGCGCCGGGATGAGCCGGCCGTCGGCGCGCAGCCAGACTTCGGCGATCAAGCCGTAGGCTTCGGCCAGGGGCGGTGATTGTTTCAGCGCCATCGCCACGGGCTGCAGGACGCGACCCGCCTCCGCGATCGTCAACCGGGCGGCATCCGGGCGGGCCAGGAGTTCCTGATAATAGATGCGGGCCAGTTCGTAGTACGCCCGGGGATGCACCACCTTGCCGGCCACCGCAGCCTCGAGGAAGGGCCGGGCGGCGACGTCGTCCCCGGCCTCGCATTCGCACAACCCAAGCTCGGCCAGCAGCCGCGGATCGCGTTCTCCCTTGGCGTAGGCCCTGTGCAGCGTGCGCCGGGCCTGGTTGATGTAGCGGGGCGTCAGCTCGGGGCAATTCTCCCGGACATAGGCGATCTCCAGGCGGTCGAGACGACCCTTGAGCCGGCTGATCTCGGATTCGGTTGCCTCGCGCAACGTCGCCACGGGCGGATCGTAGGTGCCTTCGGTCCTCAGGTAGGCGCGGCGTCGGATGGCCACCTCCAGGTAGTCGCGGAGGTGATTCTCCGCCTTCGCAAATCCGTCACCGAAGCAGTCCACGAACACCGCCTCCGTCGCCGGCTCCACGCTGCAGCGACGGACGAAACGCCACAGAGCCTCGCGCTGCGGGTGCTGGGGGCCGCCGTCGAGCGCCCAGCGGATGAACAATGCGGCCTGTTGCCGCCACCTGGCATCGAGCCCGGGATTCACCGCCGCATCAGGCGGAGCGCCGAACAGGGCCGACATGGGCAGGAACTGCACTTCCTGCTCGGGATTCCGTTTCAGCTCCTGCGTCTCCTCCTCGGTGCCCCACAGGACCGGGCGAAGCGCCAACACCCCTTCGGGAAGCGGCGGGTC